>JBJMGQ010000072.1:0-6763 GCA_045807845.1 Pyrinomonadaceae bacterium
CGCGCAGGGGCGGCGGGCGCAGAGGGTCTACCACGACATCCTCGGCCGGCCGCAGAAGACAGAGTTGCTGGACTGGGTCGGCTCGGTCTACTCCTCGACGACGACGAAGTATGACGCGCTCGACCGGCCGGTGCGGGTGCGGGAGTACGCGGGCCCGGCGCCGGTGGTCGAGCCGGAAGGCGAGGGCGGAAGTTACCAGACGACTGCGATGAGCTACGACGGGCACGGGCGCCTGCATACACGGCACCTGCCCATCTACGACGCGAACACGTTCGTGACCTACGAGTACAACAACGACGACACCGGTCACAGCGTGACTGACCCGCGCGGCGTCAAGACCACCTTCACCTACAACAGCCGGGGCATGGTCACGCGCGTCGCCTACGACCCGCAGCTCTCAGGCGTCCCCAACACGCCCGACGTGACGTTCGACTACGACGCGGCGGGTAATCGCATCGCGATGACGGACGAGGCGGGCTCGACCTCCTACCAGTATGACGCGCTCTCGCGGCTCTCGTCGGAGACGCGGCAGTTTGGCGGCATCACCCAACGCACCTACACGCTGACGTATGCCTACACGCTGGCAGGACAGCTCAAGAGCATGACCGACCCGTTCGGGGTCACCACCTCCTACGACCGCGACACGGTCGGGCGGGTGACGGGCGTGACGGGCTCGGGCTACTCAGCCATCCCGCAGCTCGCCAATGGTGTGCAGTTCGCGTCCGGCATCCAGTACCGCGCATGGGGTGCCGTCAGCTCGACGAACTACGGCGACGGTCGCGGGATGTCGGCGGACTTCGACAGCCGGCTGCGGGTCACCGGCTTCCACCTGACCGGGTCCCTCTTGATGGATAAGTCCTACGAGTACGAGGACGGAGCCCTCCGGTTCGCCGGCGATCAACTCGACCACGCCTTCGACCGCTCGTACACGTACGACCATGCCGGGAGGCTGGCGGCGGCGCACACGGGCGAGCAGGCCCGGGGCGGCACGGCCGACGACGGCCCGTACCAGCAGACCTATGCCTACGACCCGTTCGGCCACAGCGCGGGTCAGACCAACCTGCTCTGGAAGCAGGTCGTCGGGGGCGGCACCGTCCAGTACACGAACGACCGGCGGCAGGGCTGGAACTACGACGCGGCGGGGGGGCTCACCTTCGACCAGCTCCGGCACTACATCAACGATGCGGCCGGGCGGATGAAGTCGTTCGGCCCCGGCCTCCAGTCCTACGCCTACGACGGCGACGGCCAGTTGGCTCGCGTCACAAGGCAGTTGGAGGGGACGACCGTAGTCTACAACCTGCGCTCGACGGCGCTGGGCGGGGCGGTGGTGAGCCAACTCAAGCCGCAGCCGAATGCGCTCGACGTGCGGCAGGACATTATCCCGCTGGGTGACGGAGCGGAGGCGCGGCGCGACGTGGGGGTGACAGGTGAGCAGGTGACGTGGTCGCACGACGACCCCGCCTCGACGACAGTGCAGGAGGGGGGCTTCTCCTCATTCGGCGGCCCCAACGGGACCTTCAACAACCCCGTGGTGCAACTCGACCCCGTGGGGGCGAGCGTCGGGTGGGCCGACCCGGCGCAGTTCGAGGAGCCGCCGCCGCCCCCCGACGAGACTAGCCCGGAGGGGCGTGTCTATAACAATCCTTTGCGCCCCGGCACGACCTGCTTCAACAACTACGTGCGGGTGGAGTGCGGGCAGTTGATGGACGACATCAGCTCGCGCGCGGGCGGCATGCGGCTGCGGATCGACCGGCTGGAGACGGGCACGAGTTTCAGACGCCTCAACGACCTGAGAAACACGCCGGTCGGGGAGGGGGTCGAGGTGGCTGATGGCCAAGTCGTCAGCACCTGGACTTCGGTGGAACGGAAGGACTGGTACAGCCGGAGCTTCGAGGGGTATATATGGGGCTTGGGCGTGGCTGCGGCGGTTCAGCCGCAGAAGCCAAAAATTACGATGGAGTTAGTGAAGAAGGCACTCGGGGAATGCATCTCCGAGTTAGTCCCTCAATATGCACTTGTCAGCTTCTCACCCACAACAGACCCGGGTACTAATCCTGACGACAGTCACAACGGCATGATCACAATCAAGGACGTTGAGACGGGCAACGTCCAAAGTATCCACAACGACATCACGCCTCCCGCGGACGTAAGGGCTTCAATGCTCGGCGACAATCAACACCCCCGCGGAATAAGCTCCTCCAGTAATCCTTGGTGGACGTATGCTCTCCCCCCGAGAGATTACACCGATGGCAATACACTCAGGCCGGGGGAACGTCGCTATCCGGATCTGTACTTAGCCCCGGGCATGCGCATGGTCAGGGTGCAGTTCCATGAATTTGGGGCCGTCCTCTGGGGCGCTCTCCTGTTTAGAGATCATATGGCCCCCTGGGCACCGATTCACCCCGATACAAACAAGCTTGACCCCGGTCATGGAGACAGCGGCCCGGCAATGGAGGATTGTATCGGGAGAAGAGTCTATGCGGCTTTGGGACTCAAACCCGGGCCTTAGGGCGAGAACCACCAGTTGGAGCTGGCGCGGTCGCCGAGTTGACGACCGCGCCATTTCAGGGACTTACAGTGTAGAATAAGTAACACGGGCGCGTCAGGGAAAGGAATTACGGCCATGAGACTCTACAGCGTGCTTATCGTCACCTTCACCTTACTCAGTCACATCACAACCTGTAACCTGTCTGAGGGGAAGACCACGCGTACCTTCTCCGTCCCCGCCAAGGTGTTACTCAAACCGTCCGCGGCAGGTCTGACAGAGAATGAGGCCGCGGCGGTCGTCGTCAAGGCGTCGAAGCTGGGCATGACGGACAAGATCAAGGTCGGGCAGTTCTCGTTCAACGACAAGCTGAAGGACGCGCAGTTCGTGGACGCGAACCACGGCTGGGCCGCGAATGAACAGGCTCTGTACAAGACCGCCGACGGCGGGATGCGGTGGGAGCGGGTAGCCCCTACCCTACCCGCCGATTCTCGCCTCTCGTCATTCTCCTTCGCTGACGCCGGCCGCGGCTGGCTCGCAGTCGTCACCCGGACTTACAACGAGCGTGGCGACTCCGCTACCTCCTCGCTCGTCATGGCTACCGCCGACGCCGGCCGAACGTGGACGGTGCAGGCGAAGTTCCCTGAAGAGGTGGAAGTCTTCCGGGTCAGATTCCTGAACGCCGACGAGGGGCTTATCGCCGGGACTCGTGTAACCTCTCACAAGCCCTCATATAACGAGCCCTTCGCCGCCGTTACGGGCGACGGCGGAAGGACGTGGGTCGATCTCTCCGAGAAGCTAAAATCAGCACTCCCGACCGGCGTCGTCTACGACATTAACTGGTCCTCGCCGTCGCAAATCTATGTGTTAACAACCGACGGGGGCGTGGCGAGCAGTGCTGACAGGGGGAAGACCTGGAGCTACCTGATCGATTTTGATGACGAGCGCCCAAACGGCACCATCTCGTCTACCGGGTACCGTAAGTTAGCGTTGGACAGACGCGAAAGGCTCAGGGTCGTCGCCGGTGCCGAAGGAGATGAGGGGTATTGGGGAGATTTGATCACTACGCACGAAGGCGATAGCTGGAACAGTTACGAGCTGAGCGGAACTCCCCTTCGCGATGTTGTATTCCTTTCCGATAGGGAGGTCTTGGCCTGCGGTGTTCATTTCTTCCCGTCCGATGAAAAACCTGAAAGAAGGCGACGACCCGCCGGCGTCATCCTGCATTCGCTGGACGGCGGGAAGAACTGGTCTGTCCTATACTTCTCTCAGCTGGAGGAGACCTTTATTTCCATCACGAAGATTGATCAAGCCCAGTTCTACGCCGTTTCGGACGGGGGAACCTTCTTAAGATTTACCTTGAAAAAGTAGGTGACCGTCTCCTCCCGCGAATGCCGATAAGCAGATACACGGCTCCTCTTCTCTAGCGTCTACACGGGGCCACAGAAGGTGCCGCGACAATCTCCTATAGGCCAAAGAGACAGAGCATAAACATTACTCCGATGCCGGGTTCGACATAACCCAAGTGACTAATCCTTCTTTGCTCAGCCAGCCATTCTCTTAAGCTTTTTATTCACCGCTGTCAGCAATTATTGACTGTAAAGACCAATCTGAAGGCATGAAGGGCGACTTGCCCTCACCTCATCCTTTTATTGTGAGAACTGCCCTCGTTGGATTGACCTGCCCCCGTTTTGCTTACCAGCAGTCAGATTAGATTCTCACAGTTGTTAACGTCATTGCTCTTTGCTTGTAAACCGCATAGAACTCGCCCGGGGTTCGGTAACCGAGACTGCTGTGCGGACGCTCTTCGTTGTAATGTCGTCGCCAAGTCTCAACGATCACGGCAGCCTCTCGCAGATTCTTGAACCATTCGACGTTCAGACACTCATCTCTCAAGCGCCCGTTGAAGATTTCACCCTTTGCATTCTGCCACGGACTGCCCGGCTCGATATAGAGCGTCTTGACGCCTCTCTGTGTGAGCCATTCTTTAACTCGTGCGGCAACGAACTCCGACCCATTGTCTGAGCGCAAGCATTGAGGCGCTCCACGCTCTGCGACTAATCGGGAAAGCACTCCGATGACCGAGCGCGACTTGATTGAAGTAGCCACCCGGATCGCCAGACTCTCTCTGGTGTATTCGTCCACCACTGTCAGCAGCTTGATCTGCCGCCCATCAGCACATCGGTCAAAGACGAAATCATACGTCAACACGTGGTTCGGTCTGAGAGCCTGTGAACAGGCCATGGCGGACACTCCAACCCGCCGTTTGCGTTGACGGCGCGGCGGCAACGAGAGCTTCGCCTCTCGCCACACACGATGCACCCGCTTGTGGTTGACCTCATCACCACTTCTTCGGAGCAGGGCACAAGCTCGACGATAACCGTAGCGCGGATGCTCACCAGCGATGGCTTTCAACTTCTCAACGAGCGCGCCGTCCGAGCGGCGAGTCTCATAGCGGACGCCGTGACGACTGATAGCCACAAGCTGACAACTGCGCCGCTCCGAGACTTTCAACGTCTTGAGTACGCCGACCGCCTCGCGTCGCTGCGAGGCGGTCACCACCTTTTTTGCCAGCACCTCTTTCATGGCATCGATCTTGATGGCGCTCTCTGCCAACAGTCGTTTCAAGCGCGCATTCTCTTTTTCTCACTCGCGCAGTCGCTTCGCGTCCGCGACTTCCAGACCGCCATACTTCTGTCGCGACTTATAGAAGGTGTTTTCCGAGATCGAGTGAGCGCGACAGATAGCCGTGATGGTCTGCTCGCCCTTCACAGCCTCGCAAGATCGAGATGATCTGCTCCTCGCTAAATCTGCTTTGCTTCATGAAAGAATCTCCTCTGGAGGTCGGGAGATTCTAATCTATCGGCCGGTATTCATTTCGGGGAGCATGTCAGTGTCATAACTTATTGTGAGAATAAGCTTCATCTTAACTAGTCGTCCATGAAAAAGGCTGAAGCAGTCGAGAATATCCAGTAAACGGTGATGTGTAGTGCTCGGGGTGGAGTGTAAAATTGCCGGGTTCTGTGAATGAGCCTCCAAAACATGGTGATTTATGCGCCCTCCGACACCTCCTCAGTCAGCCTCGGACGACCCGCAGCGCGTGCGCCTGGCCTTGTTGCTCGCGCATGAGCATCCGCTCTACCAGTTAGCCGAAGCCATCGACTGGACCCGCTTCGAAGCCGACCTCGGCGCGCTCTACACTGAAGATGTCGGGCGACCCGGCTTGCCGACACGCCTGATGGTCGGCCTCCACTACCTCAAGTACCTCTTCGACGAGTCGGACGAGACGGTCGTCGCCAAGTTCGTCGAGAACCCGTACTGGCAGCACTTCTGTGGGTGTCTCTACTTCGAGCACGAGTTGCCCTGTCATCCGACCAGCTTGGTCAAGTGGCGACGCCGCCTCGGTGCCGCGGGGGTGGAGACGTTGCTCACCGAGACGCTCTCGACCGCCAAGCGTGAGGGCGCGCTCGGCGAGCGGGAGATCAAGCGCGTGAATGTGGACACGACCGTGCAGGAGAAGGCCGTCGCCTTCCCCACGGACGCGCGCCTCTACCATAAAGCGCGGCGCGCCCTGGTGCGCATGGCCGGGAGGGCGGGCATCCCGCTGCGGCAGACCTACGTGCGCTTAGGCCGACAGGCGTTAGCGCGGCAGGGGCGCTACGCGCAGGCGCGGCAGATGAAGCGGGCGCGGCGCGAGACCAGGCGTTTACGCCAGTATCTCGGGCGCGTCATCCGTGACATCCGGCGCAAGCGCCCGCGCCCGGTGCCCGCGCTGAAGCTGTTGCTGGAGCGCGCCGAGCGCATCTTCCGCCAGCAACGTCACGACACGAAGAAGGTCTACAGCGTGCATGCGCCCGAGGTGGAATGCATCGCCAAGGGCAAGGCCCATAAGCCGTACGAGTTCGGTTGCAAGGTGGCAGTTGTCACCACGTCAAAGAGCAACTGGGTCGTCGGCATTGATGCCGTGCATGAGAACCCTTATGACGGGGCCACTCTGTCACCCGCGCTTGAGCAAGTCGCACGCGTGACAGAGGTCAGGCCGGAAGCGGCCTTCGTTGACCGCGGCTTCAAAGGGGCGGCACACCACCCGGAAAATGTCGCGGTCTACATCTCAGGTAGGAAGCGGCTGACGCGCACGTTGAAAGCACACTTGCGTCGGCGTGCAGCCATCGAGCCGGTGATCGGTCACCTCAAGCAAGAGCACGGACTGGAACGTAATCACTTGCTCGGACGCGAGGGCGACCGCATCAACGCCTTGCTGACGGGTTGCGGCTTCAA
>JBJMGQ010000073.1:0-12014 GCA_045807845.1 Pyrinomonadaceae bacterium
CGTCGCGGGGCGACCCAAGACGCGATAGCTCTCGGCCGTCTGCGCGAAGTATGCGATCTCGGCCGCGCCGCCGAAGTATGCGATGGTCGGGAGCAGGTAGTCCTGCACGACCGCGCGCAGAGTGACGTTGGGGCTGAAGCGCTCGGGCTCCGCGTGTGCGAGGTCGGCCAGCTCTCCGGCCGTCCATTCATGCGTGGTGCCCTTCGCGCGGTAGCGGCCCTCACGGTTGCGAGCCAGCGCGCGGCGAGCGCCGTCGTCGATGAGAAAGAGCGGAAAGGAGTCGGGCGAGGTGTGCACCTGCGCGTGATAGCCCGCCTCGACCAGCTCGCGCGAGCGCGCGTCCGTGGCGGCGGCAATCTCCGCGCCGAGCCGCGCGGCCTTTGAGTAGAGCGGCGCGGCCAGACGTTTGAGCGCCGCGTCAACCGGGTCGAGCAGCACTAATCCATAAGTGCCCGTCAACGCCGCGAGCATCCGCGCGAACGCCTCGCCGTAGCGACGACCCGGCGCGTAGGCGTCGCGCACGAGCCCTTCGAGGTCGGGCAGAAACTCGCTCGAAGGCATCAGCTCGAAGAGTCGCTTCGCAGCCTCCTCGACGCTCGCATCGAGCGTGACGCCGCCGACCTGCTCGCCCTCTCTGTGCAGCTCACCTGAAACGCCGACGGAGGCGAGGCGCCCGTCGCACGCGATGACCTGCGCCGTCTGCACCTCTTCCCAGTCGTGATCCTCGGTCGCCATCCAGAAGACGGGCACCGCGTCGGTGCCGCGCGCCGTCAGGCATGCGGCCAGCTTCACGGCCGAGAGCGCCTTGTAGAGCGTGTAGAGCGGCCCCGTGAAGAGTCCCGTCTGCTGTCCCGTGACGACGGCGACCGAATCCGGCGAGCGCAAACGTTCGATGTTCGCGAACGTCTCCGCGGAGGCGCCCCAGCGCGCGTTCGACTCTGAGAGTGCAGAGGCCAAAGCGTCGCGGTCGGTCTGATACGCTTCGAGCACGCGCGCGCGCCGTTCGGCTAACTCATGATGGAAGCGGACGGCCTCGGGGTAGAAGCGGCGAAGCGCGGTGGGCTCTTCGAGGTATTCGAGGAAGAGGCGCGACTGGTGCGGGACGCGGCGGAACGGCAGACGCTCGACGCGAAGGGCCGCGCCCTCGGGCGTGCCGTGACATGCAGGTTCGGTCGTGGTCACACGCTTCTCGGCTCCTCGCCCGCGGCTCCTCTTGGCTGGACTTCTTGCGGCCGGGGCATTATACCGACCGCTTCAGAGCCCACGCAAACACGAGCCGTTTGACATGAGAGGAATGTCCGCCGAACGGTGCGTTATTAAACGAAGCTTGTTGCGCTCCGCTCCGCGCGGGTTCGGCCTGTACGACGCCTTCACAGTGACGCGGCACGGCATGTGGGTTTAAAGTTGTGCGGCCGGCCGCTCAACTTTGCGCCTCGGACTTTCAGACCAGACGACTCCGGCGACTGTCGCCCCACCTTGCACCACTGGAGAAGAAGATGGCTAAAGACGTGGACATCCCCCTGCATCTCTATCAGGTGCTCGAAGAGGAGTATCTCAACCTGCACGGGCCGCTTGAGGAGGAGGACGTGGTCGAGCTGCCGACGACGCGCGCAGGCGTGAAGACCTACCGGCGCGTCAGGGCTCGGCGCGACTGGCTGCTCCACCGCGGGCACATCGAACGCCCGCTCAGCCTTATCCTCAAGCTGCTCTCGCGCGAAGAACGCGTACGCCTCGGCGCGGCGACGAACGGTGCGCCCCCCGTGCCCGAGAGCGTGCCGCCCGCCGGTTCGGCCGCGACTGAACGGCCCGCGCGCAACGACCTGGCCGAACGCCTGCGCGGCTCGCTCACCTTCGACGACCTCAAGCAGATTCACGAGGCCCTCACGCCGTTCGTGGGACAGCTCGACCTGTTGATTGACGACGTGAGCGTGCCGGAACTCGCGCCCCTCCAGTTGGGCCCGAGCGAGACGGCCGAGGAGGCGACCGAGCGCAAGGCGTTGAAGGCCGCGCAGGAGGCGCTCGACAAACTGAAGGACGGGCTGAACAAGATGCTGCTCGACGAGCAGGAGCCGCTCTACACGAGCGAGCGCTTCATGCAGGTCACGCTCAGCGATGCGACCAAGCTGCTCATACAGGAGGGCACGACGCGCATGCGCGATGTCAACGACGCCGTCAAGTCGCTCTTCGCCGAGCGCGTGCTCTACACGGGCGACGACCTCGTCCAGTTCAAGCGGCTCCTGCTCGAAGACATCTTCCCCGACGAGATTGAGAAAGTGGCGAACGTTCGGCTGGCCGCCATCAACGTCTACCTCCACAGCAAGGGGCAGGCGGCGGTCTGTCTTTCGGGCGGCGGCATCCGCAGCGGCACCTTCGCCCTCGGGCTCATACAAGGCTTAGCGCGCCGGAACCTGCTCGGGCAGTTCCAATATCTCTCGACCGTCTCCGGCGGCGGCTACATCGGGAGCTGGTTGACGGCGTGGATTCATCGACACCGCGACGGGCTCGAAGGGGTGACGAACGACCTGCGCAACACGCCGCCCAGCACGAAGGTTGATCCAGACCCGGGGCCTGTGCGCTACCTGCGCCGCTACAGCAACTTCATCACGCCGCAGGTCGGGCTGCTCACCGCCGACACGTGGACGTTCGTCGCCATCTACCTGCGCAACCTCTTCCTGAACTGGACGGTGCTCATCCCGCTCCTGCTCGGCTGGCTGCTGCTGCCGCGCGTCTACAACTCGCTCCTGCTGGCGCGGACGCCGCTCGCCGAAGGAGGCACGCATCACACGCTGGGCTGGGACTTGGCCGGCTATCAGCTCGAAGGCAGGCACCTGCTCTTGGCGCTCGGCTGCGTGCTGGCCGTCATGGCTATCGCCTACGTCGCCTTCAACCGGCCGTACATCCGTGAGCTGCTCCGTGTGCGCAGCCCCTTCTGGTTCAAGCGGACGGGGCAGCGCAGCTTCCTGCGCTGGTGCATGCTGCCGCTCACGGGGGCCGCCGTCTGCGTCACCATCTACTGGGCCTGGTCGCGCGAGGTGCACGAGGCGATGCACCACGCCGCGAGGGGCCCTTGGGTCTACTTAACGTTCGGCGCGGGGCTCTGCGTGACGGGCTGGCTGGCGGCGATGTGCGTCCTGCGTCGCCTGCCGTGGGCGGCGCCCGTGCTGGGGGCAGTGATCGCCCTGTCGTACCTGAGCAAAGAGATCGACAACCTTTTGAGCTTCGCGCTGCTCGGCCTCTTCGTCCTCTTCGCACTGGTCGAGTGGCTCCTCGTCAAGCGCGCGCATCTCGTCTACGCGCGGCCGGGTGAGCTGAGTCTCTTCGAGGGAGCGTCGCTCGGGCTGGCGGGCATCGTCGGCGGCTTCTCCTTCTGGCTCGGCGAGTATCACATCCCGAGCCCGGTGCGGCGCATCATCACCGGCGACTGGACGACGTGGACGACGGAGTTCTATACGTGCCTCGCGGTGCCCGTCTTCTTCTTAGGCTTCCTGCTCTCGATGACGATGTTCATCGGCCTGACGAGCCACAGCCAGAAGTTCACGGATGAGGACAGGGAGTGGTGGGCGCGCGCGGGCGCATGGTGTCTCATCGTCTGCATCGGGTGGATTGTCTTCAGCGTGCTCGTTATCTTCGGGCCGCTGGCGCTGCTGACTCTGCCGAAGACGCTGGCGGCGGCCGGGGGCGCCTCCGGCCTGCTGTCGCTCCTCGCCGGCCGAAGCTCGAAGACGCCCGCCAACGACGAGAAGGCGGCCGAGGGCGGCGGGCTGCTCGCCTCGGTCATGGGCGGCATTCTGCCGCTGCTGGCCGCGCTCTTCCTCGCCATCTTCGTGGCGCTGCTCGCCCTCATCACCAGCCTCATCGTCGCCGGCATCTGCCACGCGTACGGGTTCGGCGGGTGGGTCGTGATCCATGTCGCCGGAGGCGTGCCCCCGCTCGACGCCGCAGACCTCCTGCAAGTGCTCGGGCACATGTGGGCCGTCCACTATGCCTCGTACCTGCTGACGCTCGTGCTCGCGGCCGTGCTGCTGGTCTTCGGCTTCATCATGGCGCGGGCCATCAACCTCAACCGCTTCTCGCTCCACGCGGGCTATCGCGACCGCTTGATTCGCGGCTTCCTCGGCGCCTCGCGCGACGAGAGCGTGCGACGGCCGAACCCCTTCACAGGCTTCGACCCGCTCGACAACGTGCGCATGCACGAGTTGCAGCCGATGCTCTTGCAGGAGGGCGACTTCAAGAACATCGCGCAACTGACCGAGAAGCTGCGGCTGGCCGACCCGGCTTGGCGCAAGCAGAACGACGCCACAGACATCTCGCAGTACCTTTGGGACAAGGGCGTGCTGCGCGACGACACGAAGGAGGAGTTGCAGGACTACAGCCCCGACGCGCTGCCTTCGCAGTCGCTCAAGGAGCTGCTCATCCGCGACCTCAACGCCGCGGTCGAAGACCTTGAGTATCCGCTCTACGCCGCCGAGCCCTTCCTCCCGCTGCGGCAGAAGGAGCCCGCCAGCGGCATCATCAAGTGGGTGCGCGAGAAGACGCCCGTCCAGCTCGAACAGTACCGGCGAAGCACGCACGCCATCCTTCTCAACCGCGTCCTGCTCCAGCTCGCGTACCCGGACGAGATAAGGGAGAAGTATCCGCCGCCGCATCGCGGGATGCACATCGTCAACACGACGCTCAACCTCGTCGGCGGCGACAACCTCGCGTGGCAGCAGCGCAAGGCCGAGCCCTTCTCCGTGTCGCCCTTGCACTCGGGCTGCTTCCGGCTCGGCTACCGGCGCTCGCGCTCGTACGGCGACGAGCAGGGCATCAAGCTCGGGACGGCCGCGGCCATCTCGGGCGCCGCCGCCAGCTCGAACATGGGATACTACACGACCTCGCCCGTGCTCTCGATGGTGCTGACGCTCTTCAACGTGCGGCTCGGCTGGTGGCTCGGCAACCCCGGCCCCGCCGGCAAGACCACCTACAGCCGCCAGTCGCCCAAGTACTCTGTAGCTCCCATCCTCGCCGAAGCGTTCGGCCTGACGGACGACAAGAGCAAGTACGTCTACCTCACCGACGGCGGGCACTTCGAGAACCTCGCCCTCTATGAGATGGTTCTGCGCCGCTGCCGGCTCATCATCCTCAGCGACGCCGCCGCCGACGAGGAGTATCAGTTCAACGACCTCGGCAACGCCGTCCGCAAAATCCGCATAGACCTCGGCGTGCCCATCGACTTCGAGGAGGTGCCCATCTTCCGCGGGTCGCTCGACGGCGACGAGGGCGGGCGCCGCGGCGGCTATTGGGCCGTCGGTCGAATCAAGTACTCGTGCGTCGATAAGGGCGCAGAGGACGGCGTGCTCATCTACGTCAAGCCCGCCGTCTACGGCCAAGAGCCGCAGGACGTGCTCCACTACAAGAGGTCGCACAACGCCTTCCCGCACGAGACGACGGCCGACCAGTTCTTCGACGAGCCGCAGTTCGAGAGCTATCGCGCCCTCGGCTCCTACATCATGGATAGAATGTGCGGCGACGACGCCTCGCAGGTCGAGTCGGTGGTGGCACTGGCGCGCAGGCTCTACCGGCAGGACTGGGCGACGGACAAGTGGAGGTGGCCCACGTTGGAGGCGACGTGGCTCACGTCGCCGCCTCAACAGCAACAACCGCAGCAACAGCCACAACCCTGACGCGGCCGGGCCGCACTCACATCAGTTGCCATCCCCGCCGAGGCCGTGCCAGTATAACGGCGTGGCATTTATGCGGAAGGCGGAAGGCAGTTTAGACCTGCTCATCATCGGCGCGGGGCCGGCCGGGCTCTCCGCGGCCGACGTGGCCGCGCGCGAAGGGCTCTCGTATCTCGTCGTCGAAAAGGGGCTCATTGCCGATACGGTCTATCACTACCCCGTGGGCTTAACGGTCTTCTCGACCACGAACGAGCTTGAGCTGAAGGAGGGGAGCTTGCGCCCCTGCCGCGAGAAGCCGACGCGCGAGGAGCTGCTCTCCTACTACGTCCGCTTCGCCCTCGACCACGACCTGCACATCAACACCGAAGAGGAAGTCACTAAGATTGAGCCCCGGCCTCAAGAGGGCTTCCGCGTCCAGACCTCGCGCGCCACGTACGAAGCGGCGCGCGTGCTCGTCTGCATCGGCGGGATGGCACGCACGCGGCGCTTGGGCGTGCGCGGCGAAGACCTGCCGAAAGTCCACCACCGCTTCGTCGAGCCCTTTCCATACGTGCGCAAGGAGGCGCTCGTCGTCGGCGGCGGAAACTCCGCGGCCGAGGCCGCGCTCTTTCTCTCCGAAGGCGGCGCGCACACGACCTTCGCCATCTGGCCTTCGGACTGGGAGAACCGCGACCCGAAGCAGGGCTGCATCAAACACTGGGTACGCGGCCCGCTTGAGCGCGAGATTGAAGCGGGACGCCTGCGCCTCTTCCTCTTCTCCGAGGTCGAAGAGATTAAGGAGACCGAGCTGCTCATCAAGGACGAGCACGGCCGGACGCACCGGCTCCCGAACGATGCCGTCTTCGTCCTCATCGGCAGCGACGCAGACCTCTCGCTCCTGCGCGACGCGGGCGTCCGCACCGAGCGCGAGGGGCTGACGGAAGTCCCCACCTACGACCCCGGCACCTTCGAGACCAACGTCCCCGGCCTCTACGTCGCAGGCCACTTCACCAACTCGCGCCACATCAAAGAGGCCATCGCCGTCCCACGCCGCGTCGTCCCCCTGATCGCACAGAGCTTGCGCGCAACGGTCTAAGCCCAAGCTCGACGCACGCGCGCGTGGGTTTCACTCGGCCGCGCGCGTCAAGCTACGATGGGAGCGCTCCTTCAAGGATTAATCCAAGCCATGCCCATGCCCGTCGCGCACAGTCTGGTCGGCGCGAGCCTCGTGGCCGCGGTGCTGCCGCGGCGGGCGGGGCAGGCGAGGTACTGGCGCTGGGCGCTCGTGGCGGGCGCGGTGCTCGCCAACGCGGCCGACTTGGACTTCTTCCTCGTCTTCATCTTCCGGTCGCGCGCGTGGCATCGAGGGTTCACGCACTCGCTCGTCTTCGCGCTCGTCGTCTTGCTCTGCTTGCTGTTCGCGCTCGGCCGTGCCCGTGCGCGCGAGGCCGTGGCGTTCGGGCTGGCCTACGCCTCGCACGTGCTCCTCGACTTCGCCACGACGAAAACGGGCGGCGGCCTGGAGCTGTTCTGGCCCTTCTCCTTCGATAGACTCGGGCTGCGCTGGTGGGGACTCTCCGAGCTGCCTTCTCATCTCTCCATCGCGGAAATCCTGAAGTCGCTCTCCCTTGAATTCGTGCTCTTTGCGCCGCCACTCCTCTTGCTGATACTGCTGCGGAGGGGCGCCTTTCGGCGCGTCGCCGCCGGTGTCGATTGAACGGCCCGCCTCTCAAACTCAAACGAGCGCACGCTGACGCGGCGTGTGACCCTTCAGAACTCAGGGTTGGAGCTTGTCTATCTCCCGCTCGATGAGTGGGAGGAGGCGCTGGCGTATGCGCGCGACGAGCTGGTCGGCCTGCTTCACGTCGTCTTCGAGACGGGCGCGGTTCGTGCTGGCCTGACCGAGGAGGATTTCGACGCCCCGCCGCTCGTTGTCGAGCTGGCGCCGTCGCAGGTCGCGTAAGTCCTGCGTGCGGGTGGTGCCGATGCCGCTCAAGCTGCGGTCGATGCTGTCGGGGCGCATGTCGTCGTCGAGCTGCATCATGCGCGTGCGGTAGCTGGTCTCCTTCTCGGTCATCTCCAGCAGTTGTCGGCGCAGCGCCTCGGCGCGCTGCTCGGCGCGGCTCAGGATGTCGAGATTCTGCGCGAGGGGGTTCAGCTTGCCGGCGGGCGCGTCGCCCACATTGACGGCGTCGGGCGACAAGACCTTCTCGCTTATCTCGCGCAGCCGCGCGTTCAAGGTCTGTAGAGACTTACGCAGGAGCGCGATCTCGTTCGCCACGGGGTCGGCCGAGACGGCGCCCGGTGTTTGCTCGGTTGGAAGGGGGGCCGTGTTCGCGGGACGCTGCTGTGTCTGCGCGCGCGTGCCGGCGCAGAGCAGCGTCAAGATGCAGAGCGCGGCCGTCAGGAGTCTGGCGCGGTTTGTCATCGGCCGAAGTCCTCTTTACTTGAGAGTGCGGGGCCAGTTCGGTTTCACGCCCCGCCCGGAGCGCAGTTCGTTTATTATCGACGCGCAGGGCTCCGGCTCAAAGCCCGCGCGCGCGCGTGCATCAGCCGCCGCCCGCCGCACATCAAAAGCAACTCACCGAGAGGAGCTTATGAAAAAACTTCTGACCTTACTCTTCGCCGTCCTCGTGCTGTGCGTCTGCGCCGCGCAGGCTCAAGCACAGGCCGGGCCGGAAGACTACCACAAGCGCGCGATGGCGCGGTTCAAACAGGGCGACGCCGACGGCGCCATCAAAGACCTCGACAAAGCCATCCAGCTCTTCCCCAAATACGACGCGGCCTACACCAGTCGCGGCAGTATCAAGAGGTCAAAGGGCGACCTCGAAGGCGCGCTCGCCGACTACAACAAGGCCATCGAGCTGAACCCGAAGAACGTCCTCGCACTCTACACGCGCGGCTTCATGCTGATGGAGAAGCAGGACTACGACGGCGCCATCAAGGACTTCGACCACGCGCTTGAGCTACAGCCCAACCTCGCCATCGTCTACAACAACCGCGGCGACGCGCGCCGCGCGAAGGGCGACGCCGACGGCGCCCTCGCAGACTACACGAAGGCCATCGAGAACAATCCCAAACTCGCCGAGGCGTACCACAGCCGCGCGACCCTCCTCATGGACAAGAAGGAGACGGGCCCGGCCATCGCCGACTACACGATGGCGCTCGCGCTCAACCCCCAGCTCTCCGAGGCTTACTACAACCGCGCCGTCGCCCGCGCCACGGCCGGCGACACTGACGGCGCCATCGAAGACTTCACCAGATTCATCACGCTCAACCCGCAGAGCGCCGACGCCTTCTATAGCCGCGCCCGCGCCCTCGAAACCAAAGGCGACGCGGAGGCCGCCCTCGCAGACTTCTCCAAAGCGATTGAGGTTGACCCACAATACGCCGAAGCCTACGCCAGCCGCGGCCTTCTCCTCCTCGCACGCAACCTCGACGCCGACGCCCAGAAGGACTTCGACAAGTATCTCCAACTCAACCCTGCCGCCAAAGACAACCTCGACCAGCGCATCAAATACGCCAAATACCAGCGCACGAAGAGGCCCAAGTAAGCACACTCATCATGCGGCAAAAGAGCGACGTTGAATTCAACGTCGCTCTTTTCATATTCTACGGTTGAGTTGTGCCTTTATTGAGCGGCTTGGACGCGGGCTTCACGCGCTCTTGTTCTTTTCATCCCAGATCAGCGGCTCCCACAACTCCACTTTGTTCCCGTCCGGATCCATGACCCACGCGAACTTCCCGTTCTCATGCGATTCGGGGCCGCCGACGATTTCGACCCCGCCCGCGCGCAGATGCGCGATCATCTCCTCAAGGTTGTCAACCCGGTAGTTGATCATGAAAGGCGAGTCACTGGGGCTGAACCACTGGCTCTCTTTGTCCGCGACGTGCCACACGGTGAGCCCCTTGTCCTCGGCTTTGTCATCAGGCCATCTCAGGATGGCGCCGCCGAAGCTCTCTTCCAGCGGCAGGCCCAAGTGCTTCTGATACCAACTCGCCAGCGCAGCATTGTCGTTTCTGCTCTTAAAGAAAACACCGCCGATTCCAGTAATTCTCGCCATCGTTGCCTCCATTCACGCGACTTGTCGATGCTTAGCCGCCCAGTGCCAAGGAGACCTACTACAAGTCGCCGTTTAAAACGCCGATCCGGGCGCTTCTATTTTTATTCCTGCGGAACAGATGTCTTATCACCTGAGGGAATTACTTTTACTGGTATTCCCGGCAAAACTCAATCTTAATTTTGAGTGAAGCACAATTCTACAAAAAAGAGTCTTCTCTGGAATTGCGGAACCCGTTTTAGCTTCTCTTCTAATTCGAGAGGGGTAAACGGCCGAGTCAAGTTGAAACATGCTCCCGCGCCGCTTCATTTCGACTGCGCGGGAGCGTTCGCGAAAGCTATGTTTCGCGATGTCACGTCTTTTAGTTATTGACTCGGGTACACTGTTGTCATAAAAGCACACCGCCTGTTTTATAGATGATGTGCCTGCACAGGCGGCTCGAAGCGAAACCATAGAGGGATTCCCTTGCCGGAGAGAAGCAAACAGAAGGGGCGACGCCAGTTCCTGCCGGTCAACTATCGCGGGCTGTTCTTCGATCTGGCGGTCTTCGTGGTCAACGTCTTCCTCATCCGGCTGCTGACGCGTCACATCGGGCGTCTGCTGTCACTAACTTTTCTGAGCGACGACCCGCAGGCGAGCCGCACCCTGCTCATCATCATCTCGGCGGCCTTCGCCGCGCAGCTCGTCGGCGCTTGGCTTAAACGCAGACCGCTTCAGGCGCGTCTGTTCGCGCGACAAGACAGCGGCGCGAGTCTGTTCGGCTGTTTAATCATTCTTCACTTCGCCTTGACGCTCGTCACCGCCTGCGGGATCGTCGCGCTGCTGCTGCCCAATTCGTCGGGCGGCGTCTCGGTGCTCGTCTTCTTCCTCTGCCTGATTCCGACGGCGCTCGTCTGGCGCGCGATGACGCCGTACAAGAAGCCGCCGGAGCCCGGCTGGCGCAACTCGCATGGGGCGGAGGCTGTCGCAGACCTCTGCCTCTTCGCGTATATGCTCGTGAACCTCGCCGTCTGGAATACTCTGACCGCGGGGTCGAACGTGCGCGCGACGGGCATCGGCGACGTGTTCTCGCGCGCCCTCGGCTTTATCCTCCTCAGCCCCGTCATCCTCCTCTTCTATCTCCCGCCGCGCCTTCTCTTCTTCGTCGAAGATTATAAGTACCCCGCGACGTGGATCAGCATGACGCTCGCCATCGCGCCCGTCGCCTACCGCCTCATCATCGGCTCGCCTTTGAAAACAGACTGGTGAAGACGACCTGCGCCGCCGACCAAGACGACAGCCCCGCGCGTCGGAGACGACCAAAGGCGCGGGGCTGTTTCTCTGAGTGCGACGCTTGACGTTCCCGCCGATTCGATCAACGATCCGGATCGTTTTCCGAAAGGTTGAAGCGCGCGCACACATCAAATGTCTTTGCCCCGCCAGGCAGCTCAAGAGTCCACGGACGAATTTCTCTGGAAGGGGGAGATGCCTCACGACGTACCCGAGCCGTTCTTCGAGGACGCGCCGCGCGGCCTACGTCTCTACCGCGGCGATGCGCTGGAACTCTTGCAGCGCGCGAAGGACGAGCACTTCGACCTCATCTTTGCAGACCCGCCCTACTTCCTCTCGAACGACGGCATCACCTGTCACGCGGGCAAGATGGTCAGCGTCAACAAGGGCGTGTGGGACAAGGCCACGACCTTCGAGGAGATGCACGAGTTCAACAAGCTCTGGCTCGGCGAGTGCCGCCGGCTGCTCAAGCCGAACGGCGCCATCTGGGTGACGGGCACGGCGCACAACATCCACAGCGTCGGCTTCGCGCTCCAGACGCTCGGCTTCAAAATCCTGAACGACATCGCTTGGTACAAGGTCAACCCGCCGCCCAACCTCTCGTGCCGATACTTCACACACGCGACCGAGACGATTCTATGGGCGCGGCGCGCTCCCAAGAGCCGCCACACGTTCAACTATGCCGAGATGAAGCGCGAGAACCGCGACAAGCAGATGCAATCGCTCTGGCACATCAAGCCGCCCGCCCCGCGCGAGAAGCGCTACGGCAAGCATCCGACGCAGAAGCCCGAGGCGCTGCTCGACCGCATCCTGCGCGCCTCCACCAACCCCCACGACCTCGTCCTCGACCCCTTCTGCGGTAGCGGCACCACCGGCGTCGCCGCCGCCCGCCTCGGCCGCCGCTTCGTCGGCTTCGAGTTGGACGAGAAATATCTTGAAGTCGCCGCCAAAAGAATGATCGATGAAGTAGACGCGAAGGAGATACAGAACACCCTCTCCTTCGAGCCGCCCGTAACTGTTGGGGGGGGGGGGGGTAACGGGGGGC
>JBJMGQ010000074.1:0-3612 GCA_045807845.1 Pyrinomonadaceae bacterium
CGTCGGCGGGGCGAAGGTGGAACTGGCGCGGGTCGAGGCCGACGGCTCAATCAAGCGGCTCGACGACCGCGTCTCGAACGCGACGGGCTCGTTCGCCTTCCGGCTGCCGCCCGACCACGCGCGCTACCGTCTGACGGCGAAGGCCGACGGCGCCGAGCCGGCCACCGAAGAACTTAACATCGACGGTGCGGCCATCTACCGCATCGCGCTCTCGCTCCACTCCGCCAAGAAGTAGGCGGCCGGAGACGTAAAGATAAAGTGAAGGACGCGCACCCGAACAGGGAAGAGGCGCGCGAGGAGTTTTTGACGGCGCGCCAGCTCGCCGAGGTCTTGCAGGTGAGCGAATCGACCGTGCGCCGCCTCGCGCGCGACGGCCGCATCCCGTGCGTGCGGCTCACCCCGCGTCTCGTCCGCTTCAACCTGAGGGCCGTCTACCGCGCCCTCGACGGCTCCGACGCGCGCACGAAGCGTCGCCAGCCCGAAGAGGCAGAGCGCGACGATCCGCAGTTGTCCTTCGCCGAAATGCTTTAAGAGCGTAAACCGTAAAGCGTGAGCCGTGACAAGTAAGAACACGCTTCTTACTTGTCACGGCTCACGCTTTACGGTTTACGGCCTTACTCTTCTTCGTCCTCTTCCGTGTAGCGCGCTTCGACTTCGGCGCGTGGGCGCCAGTTCCGGCCGCCGTCTTTGACGAGGTCGTGCTTGCGCACGATGGCCGTCCTCACGTTGAGAAACCACGCCGAGACGCCGAGCGCAAACGCGAAGAGGGACAGGTCTGTACGTCGCAGGTAGAGCAGCACCAATGCCGCCGCGACGAGCGCGTAAGCCGCCACGCGCCACAGGCGCGCGAAGTCGAAGCCCGCGTCCTTCATCCTTACTTCTTCATCCTTCAATTGATGGTCACGTTGATAGGCGCGTCGATGTCGCGCGGAGGGAGGCACGCCTCGTCGTTGCAGGGCTGGACGCGGAGCTTGGCGCGGAGCGTGTGGCGCCCCTTGAGCGCGTTCTTGTCGGCGCGCAGAGGGAGCTTGATGACGACGCTGCCTTCGTAGAGCGAGAGCGGCTTCTCCGCGAAGGCGAGCTTGCGCGGCGTGCCGCGCGGGTAGGCGGGCTTGCCGGGTGTAATGCCGTCCTGCGGCTCAGCGCTCAGCTCGGTCGGCCGGTAGAACTTGTCGGAGGCAGGGTTGGCGTTGACGTGGTAGCCGCCGGCGATGTTGAGCCGGATGCTGGCCTCGCCCGTGCCGCCCGCGTCGAGTCGCACCTCTTCGACCAACGCTGTGACGGGCTGCGCCTGTGGCGCGGGCGTCGGCGTGGCCTGCGCCGTCGCGGCCGGTTTGGGCGCGGGCGTGACAGCCGCGACGCCGTTCGTGTTCGACTGCTCGCCGCCGCACGAGGCGAAGGCGAGGGGCGCACAGATGAAGAGACTCAGGAAAAGTTTCTGTCGTCGCATGGCTCAGAGTTTATCTCAAACACGTCTGTTTACCCGACCGCCGACGCCGCCTCACACGACGGGCGGCGGCGGCTGTTGTTGGAACTCTTGCGGCGGCGGCTGGTACTGCGGCGCGTTCCGCGGTGGGCGCTGGCGCGCACGGCGCACGAGGTAGCGCAGGAGGAAGTAGACCGGTAGCCCGATGAAGAGCGCGACGGGGAGAAGGGCCAGCAGCAGGCGGATGAAGAAGAGCGTGATGGCGGCCGCGATGTCAACGCCCTCGCCGAAGGCCGTGCCGATGCTGCGGAAGAAGCCCGTGGTGCCGATGAGCGGCGCGGGCGGTTGGAGCGTGACGCTGATGGTCGAGAGGCTCGACTGATTTTCGAGGAAGCGCCGGCGACCCTCCACGCGCTCGATCTCTGTGCGAACTTTCGTCAGCTCGCTCTGGACGGAGATGGCATCGGAGACCGCGTGCGCGTTCTTCATGATTTCGAGCAGTTGCGCTTCGAGCGCGCGCTGCGTGCGCAGGCGTGCTTCGAGGTCGATGTACTCCTCGGTCACGTCCTTGCCCGTAATCTTCTGCGCGGTGACGTTGCCTCCGGCCGCGCGTATGTCCGCGAGCGCCGCGTCGAACTGCGCCGCGGGCACGCGCATCTCGACCGTGATGACTTCGTATGCGTGCTCGCCATGCGCGCCCGTCTGCTGTCTCGAATCGGAGGTGACGACGAAGCCGCCGCGCGCCTCCGCGACCGAGGCGATGCGCTGCATGGCCTTGGCGGGCTGCTCGACTTCGAGCGTGAGCGTCGCGTTGCGGATGATCTTGCGCTCGACGGGGGCGGGGGCCGGGCCTTGCGGCGGCGCGGCCGGGTCTTCCGTGCGTTCGAGCGAGACGGTCTTCATGGCGATGTCACCGCCACCGCCCGACGCCGCGGCCTCCGCGCTCTGCGGCGGCGCGGTCGAAGTGCTCGACGAAGAAGCAAGCGGCTGGGCCTCGCGCTGAGAAGCGGCAGCACAGCCGGTCAGCGCCGCGAGCGCGAGCATGAGGACGAACGTTGTCAACGGTCTCATAAAATGCCTCCTGGGGCCGGAGTCTGTTAGGGCGTTGTTTGAACGGGCGTGCGGGGCGCCGCTTGCGCAGCTCAGCGCGCGTCATCCTTCTCGAAGTAGGGCGGCGTCTCGCCCGGTTTGAGACGGCGCAGCGTCACGTCCTCGGGGTAGTAGCTGACGCCTGTGCGGCGGACGGTCTGCCAGCGCAGCTTGCCGCCGCTCAACGTGAGCTTGACGGTGGCCGAGCCGCCGAAGGGACTGCTTAAGCGGAACTGCGCCGCGCCGTTCCTGACCGTCGCCGTGAAGTCGCAGTCCTCGACCCGCGCGAGGTAGTTCGCCACGATGCCGCAGGTTGCGCGCAGGCGATTGCCGGTCTGCTTGATGTGAATGTCGATGGCGAACTGCGGCACCTCTTCCAACTTCATCTCCTGATAGGCGGGCGGCAGCTCCGACTTGTCCTTCGCGTAGGTGGCGTAGTTCCAGTCGCCGCGGAAACCCTTTGCGGCGGGGCGCGTCTGCGCCTTCGTCGGTGCGGCGCAGAGCAGCGCGCAGGCGAGAAGCGAGAGAAGCAGGGGGAATCTTTTCATCTGATGTTCTTGGAGCGTAGTTGTTGTACTCACAGCTTACATGATAGACGGCCGTGACTGAATGCGTGGCGTTACTCTTCGGCGCCGCCCTCATCTTCCTCTTCGTCCCGCGCGCCGTGGCGTTCGGGGCGCTTGATGCCGAACTTCTCCAGACGATATTGCAGAGTGCGGAAGGTGAGGCCGAGGAGCTTGGCTGCCTTCGTGATGTTGTAGTCGGTGCGCTCCATCGCTTGAAGGATGAGGTTGCGCTCCACGTCCTCGAAGTTGACGCCGTCCAAGGGCAGCTTGAAGCCCGCACCTTCGGCCGCCGGGCGCGATTCGAGTCGAACTTCTAGCGGGAGGTCTTCGGCCGTGATGTGGTCGGCCTCCGCGAGCAGTATCGCGCGCTCGATTGCGGACTCCAACTGGCGGACGTTGCCGGGCCAAGCATAGTCGAGCATCACCTTGCGCGCGTCGGGCGTCAGTCCGCGGATGAGGCGCGAGGTGTTGCGCGTGTGCTTCTTCAGGAAGAAGTCGATGAGGACGGGGATGTCTTCGCGTCGCTCGCGC
>JBJMGQ010000075.1:0-10337 GCA_045807845.1 Pyrinomonadaceae bacterium
CGCCGGGTGCGGGGCCAGGGTGCCTGCCGGTAGGGGAGTGAGGCGGCGGAGACAAAAAGGGGGCGACCCCGTGCGGGGCCGCCCCAAAAGTTTACCGGTAATAAGGTCAGCCCGGAAGGGTCAGAAGACCAAGCGCAGTTGCATCTGGCCGATGCGCCCGCCCGTCACGTTGCCCACAGTGATGCCGCCCTCGTTAAAGCGCGGGTCGTTGAAGGTCGGGTCGAGCACGTCGCCTGTGCCCGGCCCGAAGGTCGGGTGGTTGAGCACGTTGAAGTAGTCGGCGCGCACTTCGAAGCGCGTGGCCTCGCCCATGAACGGCAGGCGGAAGCCCTTGTTGAGGCTCAGGTCGAGTCGGCTCACGCGCGGCCCGCGCAGGATGTTGCGCCCGGCCAGCCCCGTCCGCACCGTCGGGTCGACGAGGAAGCGCGCGTCCGACAGGTTGATGGGCGCGCCCGTGTTCGTGACGTAGCCGGTCGCAGACTCCTGCCCCTCGCCGATGATGCCGGCGAAGAGGGCGACCTCGTTGGAGAGCGCCACGGAGTTGGCCGCCGCGTTCGCGTTGACGAGCGCCGGGCGGTCGTTGAAGGCGCTGCCGTCGTTGTTGAGGTCGATGCCGCCGACGTAGGGCGACTGGAGGAAGCCCGACTGGAGGCGGTAGATGCCCGAGAGCGTGAAGCCGCCGAGGAGCGAACGGGCGAGGCCGTTCCCGAACGGCGTCGGGATGTCGTAGAGGAAGGAGACGACGCCGCGGTGGCGTATGTCGTAGGCGGCGTTGCCGCGGTCTACGCGGCGGTTGAAGTTGTTTGAGGGCACGCTCGTGCCGCCCGTCGTCGTGAAGACCTCGCTGTTCGCCACGTCGATGGCGTGGCTCCACGTGTAGGCGAAGCGGAAGAGCAGGCCGTTGGAGAGGCCGCGCTCGACGCGCGTCTGCAAGGAGTGGTAGTTCGAGTCGCCGCCGTTGGTGCGCGCGGTCACGGGGCCGCGGCCGGGGTGGACGCGCGTGAGCGTCGCGCCCAGCACGTTGCTCTCGGCGCCGGGGTTCAACTGCTCGTTGATGAACTGGCGCGTGCCGCGCGTGCCGACGTATGCGATGTCCACGACGAAGAGGTTCGAGACTTCGCGCTGGATGCCGAGGTTCCAGGCGTAGTCCTGCGGGTTGACGAGGTTCGGCGGGATCGTGTTGATGCCGGCCAGCGGGTTGGGCGAGCCGACGGTCGGCAGGTTGCCGCGCCCGAAGTTCACGAAGCCGCGCGGGAAGTCGGTCGCGTTGAGCGTCGAGGCCAGGTTCGTCACGCCGAAGACGTTGGGCGGCGTGGCCGCGGTGTTGACCAGGATGTTGTTGAAGAAGAACTCGTAGCTCACGGCGAAGCCGCCGCGGATGACTGTGCGGTTCTCGCCGAAGAGGCGGCGGCCCCATCCGGGCTGGTAGGCGAAGCTGACGCGCGGCGCGAAGTTGTTGTTGTCGCGCTGCTGGCGCGCGACCGTGTTGAAGGGCACGCCGAAGCCTGCGAAGGCCGGGAAGGCGATGGCGTTGTAGGGCGTGCCGTAGTTCTCGTAGCGCAGCCCGAGGTTCAAGGTCAGGTTCTCGCGCACGCGCCACTGGTCGTTGACGAAGTAGTTCTGGATGAACGCGTTCGGGTAGATGACCTGGCTGCCGAAGGACTGGGCCGCGCCGGCCGAGCCGCGCCCCGAGAAGTTCTCAAGGAAGTTGGCGAAGGCGTTGAAGCCGCCGCCGCTGCCGAAGGTCAAGGTGCCCTGCGCGTTGAAGGGGATGAGCTGCTTGGCGCGCTGGTCGATCAAGTCCACGCCCGCGCGGATGGTGTGGTCGCCCGCCGTGTGCGTGATCGTGTCCTGGAACTGGAAGTTGTTGAAGATGCGCCCCTGCGGGAAGCCGGAGGGGATGCCGAGGCCGGTGATGCCCTGCCCTAGCCCACCGCCCGTGAAGGCGATGGTCGGGCCGAAGACCGAGCCCGAGGCCGACTCGTTGCGCGGCGTGAAGAAGGCGTTGAAGCGCCCGAAGCCGAAGCGGAACTCGTTGGTCGAGCGCGGCGATATCACCCGCGTGTAGTTGATGTACGCGTTCTGGATCAGGCTCGGCACGTCAATCTCAAAGCCGGGGAAGGGGTTGCCGCCCGACCCCGTGCTCGGGAACTGGTTGAAGAAGTTCTGCCGCTCGATCAGGTAACGCACCGTGAAGGTGTCGCGCTGATTCGGCGTCCAGTCCACGCGCGCGAGGAACTGGTCGTCGTCGACGGGCTGCGTCGAAGTGAGCGAAGCCTCCCCGAAGGGGATGTCGGGCCGCCCCGCGCCGAGCGCGACGTTGGAAATGTTAGTCGTGCCGCGCAAGTTACCGATGACGCCGAGGTACTGCGCCAGCGAGGGGCTGTTCGGGAAGAGCGTCCGCAAGGTGCCGACCCCGGCGGCCGTCGGCACGAAGGCGGTCGCGACCGTCTGCTGCCGCACGCGGTCGCCCTGATAGGTCGTGAAGAAGAAGAGCTTGTTCTGTCCACGGAAGCCCCAGGGCGAGCCGCCCTCGCCGAAGTGCGGCAGGTAGACGGGGCCGCCGAGCGAGAAGCCGGGCGTGTTCTCGACCACCACGGGCCGGCGGTCGCCGCGGCTGCGCTGGCCGGCCGTGCGCGAGTTGAAGGCGCTGTTGTTAATTACGTCGTAGACCGAGCCGTGGAAGTCGTTCGTCCCCCGGCGCGTGATGACGTTGACGACGGCGCCGCCCGCGCGCCCGAACTCGGCCGAGTAGTCGGATTGCAGCACCGTCACTTCGTCGTAGCCGTCGCGCAGCACGGGCTGGTAGAACTGACCGGCGACCGAGTTGTCGTTGTTCTCAAGGCCGTCGATGAGCTGGCTGTTCGAGCGCGCGCGCAGGCCGTTGACGGAGAACTCCGTGCCCTGCACGAAGCCGCCCGCGAGCGGGCCGGGGTCTACGACGCCCGGCAACGTGAAGACCAGGTTGACGGGGTTGAGCGCGGGCACGGGCAGGTCTGTAATCTGCCGCTGGTCGAGCGTGTTGACGCGCGTGCCGTCGGCCGACTGTATCTCTATCGGGTTGGTGGCTAAGACGGTCACGGCCTCGCTGGCCGCACCGACTTCGAGTTGGATCGCCGCGTCGGTGGTCTGCGCGGCGGCCACGATGACACCCGAGCGCGTCGTCGTCCTGAACCCGCCCGCGCCGACCTCGACGTTGTAGGTGCCGGGATCGACGGCATCGAAGCGGTAGGCGCCGTCGGACTGCGAAGTGGTTTCGCGCGTGGCGCCCGTGGCCGGGTTGGTGATCCTGACGGTGGCCCCGGCGACGGCCGCGCCGTTCGGGTCGGTGACGTTCCCGACGATGAAGCCCTTGCTGGTCTGCGCGGAGACCGCGGGGCTGATGACGAGCAGTATCAGCGCGGTGAGCATTGCGCACAGGCGAAATTGAACGTGTGACATACTTCCCCCTTGTTAACCCCTGGAACGATACTTTGGTCAAACTCGCACACGCGGTAACTGCTCGCTCGGGAGGACGAATCGTTCAGAAACTTTGTGCGAGTTACGTCTGTCGAGGCGCATACCATACGAAGAGTACAGGCACCGGTTCTGTCCCAAAGCGAGCAACAGGTCGCGCGAGATTTTTAGTTTGTGCGACGAAATTTAGAAGAATATATGTTCCGAAAATATGGACTCGTCCGGCCCGCCGGCACGTCTGATCTCGCGGGCGTCCCGCGCGAAATAGTTAAGACGAAAAATGAAAAGAAAAGAGATACCTGCGGTGCGTCGGCGAACCGAAACCGATGCGGGTCTGCCATAACATCGCGCCCGCACGTTCCCCGCAACGAGTTCACAGGTTCCGACAGAGCAAGGGGGAGTACATGTCACGCGCCACGCTTTTATCGGCGGCCTTCATCACGGTCGCTTTGTCTTTGACTTCAACATCGGCCCAGACGAATGCGAACGAGGGCGGCCGGCTCAAGCAGGCCGAAGCCCTCTACGCGAAGGCCGAGTCATTCTTCAAAGAGGGCAGGTTCGCCGAGGCCGCGAGCGGCTACAGGGAGGCGGCACTGCTCGCGCCCGAATGGGCGAAGGCGCACAACGGCCTGTGCGTCTCCCGCTTCGAGCTGGGCGAGTACGAAGGGGCGGCGGGGGCTTGCAGGCGCGCGGCCGAGGCGGAGCCCGACTCGCCACAGATACGGCTGAACCTCGGCCGCGCGCTCAAAGAGTCGGGGCGCGCCTGGGAGGCGGCCGAGGAGGCGCGGGTGGCGCTCAGGCTCAGGCCCGACTGGGCGGAAGCGCACGGGCTCCTCGGGGAAATTTACTCCGACCTCGGGCGCTACGAAGAGGCCGCCGGCTCCTTTGTCGAGGCGCTCCGCCTTGACCCCGGCGACGCCGCCTCGCTCAACAACCTGGGCGGCGTCTACTACAAGCTCGGGCGGCTGAAAGAGGCCGCGGCCTCTCTGGAGCGCGCCGCCAGCCTGATCCCCGACCAGCCCACGGTTCACGGCAACCTCGGTGTCGTCTACGCGGAGATGAATCTGTACGGGCGCGCGCTCGAATGCTACCGGCGCGCGCTGGAACTCAAGCCGGACTACGCGGAGGTCTACTACCACGCGGCGTACGCACAACTCAGGCTGCGCCGGTACGAAGAGGCGCGCGCGTCGTGCCTGCGGGCCGTCGAGTTGAGGCCCGACTACGCCGAGGCGTACCAGGCGCTCGGCATCATCTACCTCGCGTCGGGGCAGAAGGGCGAGGCGCTGCGTCAATATAAGAAGCTACAGACGCTCGACCCCGCGCTGGCCGCGCCGCTCTTCAAACTCATTTACGGCGACAAGGTTCTGGACGCCCGCGCGTACGGGGGGCAGTAGATGACGCGGGTGGTCGGAGTAACTTGCGCGGTGCTGTCGGTGGCCCTGCTGTTCTACGCGGTCTGGCTGTCGGCGGGCGGGGCAAAGGGGATGCCTTCTCTGCTCATGGGGCTCGGTCTCCTGTTGGTCGCAGCGTTGACTCTGCGGCCCCGGCGGCGGGGCAGGGCGTCGAGGTGACGGCGCCGGTAAGATTCGCCGTCCCGCCCGGCCCGGTCAACCGCCGGGCTCCTTGCGCGCGCTGAGGCTCGCCAAGACCGCCAGCAGTTCGTCCGGTTCGACGGGCTTGGCGAGGTGCGTGTGAAACCCCGCGAGCATTGCGCGGCGGCGGTCTTTAGTCCCGGCGTAAGCCGTCAGCGCCACCGCAGGCACGCGCCCGCCGCGTTCGGCCGGGAGCGCCCTCACCCTCTTGATAAGTTCGTAGCCGTTCTCGCCCGGCATCCCTATGTCGCTCACGAGCACGTCCGGCCTCGTGTGTTCGAGCGCGGCCAGCGCCTCGACGGCCGAAGTGGCCTCCGTCACGGCGGCCCCGCACCCTTCGAGGATGGTCTTCAACAACTCGCGCGTATCCTGCTCGTCTTCGACCAGCAGCACCCGCACGCCTTCGAGCGCGCCGGGGGTGCCGAACGTCTCCCCTTCGTTGAGTGTCGAGCGCGCCTGCCCCGAGAACAGCTCGGGCCGGCCGCGCGGGGGCTGCGTGCCCGGCACGGCCGCAAGCGGCAGTTCCACCGTGAACACCGCGCCGAGACCCTCCCCCGGACTCTGCGCGGAGACCGACCCGCCCTGCGACTCGACGAGGTGGCGGACGATAGCGAGACCCAGGCCGAGCCCGCCGTGCGCGCGCGTGTTGGAAGAGTCGGCTTGATGGAAGCGCTCGAAGACGTGTGGCAGCGCTTCGGGGCTGATTCCGGTGCCTGTGTCACTGACCACGATCCGCGCGCGGTCGCCCGACCGCTCCAGTCGCACCTCGACGCGCCCGCCTTCGGGCGTGAACTTGATGGCGTTGGAGAGGAGGTTGGTGACGACCTGTTGCAGGCGCGCCGGGTCGCCCGCGACCGGGCCCGCCGATGGATCGAGGGAGGAGTCGA
Source organism: Pyrinomonadaceae bacterium (assembly GCA_045807845.1). GTDB lineage: Bacteria > Acidobacteriota > Blastocatellia > Pyrinomonadales > Pyrinomonadaceae > QHXN01. Next base: position 5,936 of record JBJMGQ010000075.1, read on the forward strand.
GCCTCAGGCGCTTGGCCTCGGCCGCCGGCCGCAGCCCGCTGACGGCGGTCTCGACGACGGGCGCGAGGACGACGGGCTGGACTTCCATCCGCAGCTTGCCCGTGATGATGCGCGACACGTCGAGCAGGTCTTCGATGAGCTTCGACTGCGCCTCGGCGTTACGCTCGATGACCTGGACGGCGCGCGCCTGCCCGGCCTCGTCCAGTTGTCCGGAGCGCAGCATCCGCGACCAGCCGAGCATGGCGGTGAGGGGCGTCCGCAGCTCGTGACTGAGCGTGGCTAAGAACTCGTCCTTGATGCGGTTCGCCTGCTCCAACTCTTCCGCGCGGAGGGTGAGGACTTCGTGGATGCGTTTGCGCTCGGTCATGTCGCGCCCGACGCCGTAGGCCAGGCCCTCTTCGGGGACGGGGAAGTAGCTCCACCCGACCCACCTGTACGAGCCGTCTTTGCAGCGGAAGCGGTTCTCAAGGTTGGTCGTCGGCTCGCCCCGCGCCAGCTTCTCGTAGTCGGCGACGGTCGCGTCGCGGTCTTCCGGGTGGACGAAGTCGAGGACGGGCGTGGCGAGCAGCTCCTCCTCCGTGTAGCCGAGGGCGTGCTCGAACGCGGGGTTGACGCGCCTGAGGTAGCCGTCGAGCCCGGCGATGCAGAGCATGTCCACCGAGAGCTTGAAGAAGCGGTCGCGCTCCTCTTCGAGCCGCCGCCGCTCGGTCATGTCGCGCATGACCTTCGTGAAGCCGAGCAGCCGGCCGTCGTCGCCGCGCACGGGCGTCACCACGCCGCTCGCCCAGAAGCGCGTGCCATCGCGTCGCACGTGCCAGCGCTCGTCCTCCGCGCGACCCTCTGCGGCGGCCGTCGCCAACTCCCTCTCGTGCTCGCCCCTCGCGCGGTCTTCGGGCGTGAAGAAGAGCGCCGCGCTCCGCCCCGTGATCTCGTCTTCCGTGTAGCCGAGTATGCGCTCGGCGCCAAGGTTCCAACTGACGACGAGGTTGCCGGGGTCGGTCATGAAGATGGCGTAGTCCTTTACCTCCTCGATAGACTTGCGGTAGAGGTCTTCGACCCGCCTGTAAGAGTTACGCCGATTTTCTTCTTGCTGCATGTGATTGCCCCGCCGCGTGCGGAAGAAGGACGGCGCGCGCCGCCCGATCCGGAGGAAATAAAGTCCAAACCATACAAGCCGCGGGGGCGGCCCGTCTGTACCTTCACGCACAGGCGGCGCGCTGAGGTCGGTGCTGGCGGGCCGCCTGTGCGTGCGCGTGTGTACAGACGCGGGCCGACGGCTTCACTAGACTTCTCTCATCTCCCCGAACAAGTTATGACAAATATCTTACATCTCCTTTCATCGGTGCGTAAGCGTTGGGGATTTCATTACGACGCGGCGCTTCTGCTCGTGCTCGGCCTGTTCAGCGCGTTCGCCGTCGCGCGCCACGCGGCACACACGAGCGCGGCGACTGCGACCGCATCAGCGAACGGGCTGCCGACGCCCGTCACAGTCCGAGCGCCTCCGGCGGGGGCCGTCTATGACGCGCCGTCCGTGGCGACCGCAACGACCGAGGTCTGGCCGCGCGGCGCGCGGTTCGAGCGGCTGGTTGAGATCGGGCGCGGCAAGGGCATCGTCTTCAGCCCGGACTTCAGCGTGCCCGAGAACCGGCGCTTCTATGAGCGGCTCGGCTTCGCCTACTTCGAGGGCGCGGACTGGCGCGACGTGCTGGCGCGGGTGCGCGCCTACAACCGCACGCACCCCGAACGCCCGATAGAGACGCTCATCCTGGAAGCCCACGGGACGAACGGGCACGGGCTGAAGCTACAGGCGGGAGGCGCGCCGAAGGCCCCGCGCTCGTACGTCTCGGTCGGCGGGCTACAGCAGCAACTCGCGGGCGCGGGGGTGCGACTCTCTGTCATCGCCGCCTGTAACTCCGGCCGCCTGTTCCGCCCTGAAATCTACTACACGCTCGACACCCACCCCGGCGACCCGCTGTTCCTGCCGGCCACGCGCGGCGTCGTGAACGCCGCGCCCGGCTTCCGCGCGAACGAGAGCGACATGCGTGTGCTCTACCCGGCGGCGAGTCACCTCGAAGCGGCCAACGAGGGTTACATACGCGAGTTCGCGCCGCGCACCATCGCCCTGCTCGGCGGCGACCCCGGCACAGAGAAGGCCGTCAGACCGGCGGGCGCGACCGGCGGGCGATTCGTCGTCTCCGACGCCCTGATCGGGATGCTCCTGAACGACCCGGACTTAAAGCTGACGGCCGAAGGCTACGTGACTGAGAAGTCGGCCGGCGTGTTCGCCGCCGCTGAGAGCGAGAGTCTGATGCAGCGATTCATCGCCCTCGTCAACGAAGTGGCGGCGCGTGAGTACAGTGACACCCGCGGAGATGGCGGCTTTGATGGGGACAAGGTCGACGGTTCGCGCATGGCGAGAGTCCCCGCGGGCACCAACTGAGACGGACGACCGCGCGACAACACCAACTGAGACGGATGACCGCGCGGCAAGAAGGGCAGCCGTTCTAGAAGACGGCTGCCCTTCTTGCTGCGCGGTTCGCCGGTCTATGTAAGTCGGCGTCTGACGTTCGGAGGTGCGGCCCCGAACGTCTTTGCATATCAACTTCGTCGGCCCGCGACTTAGAGCTTCATCATCCGACGACGCCCGCCCGTCGCGCCGCCGCCGAAATCGTCGGTGCCCTGAGCGCCCGCCGTGCCCATCGTGTCGGTGCCGCTGCCTGTCGTGCCGGTCTGCCCCGCGCCCGTGGAACCCGTGCCGTTGTTGCCGCCCGTGCCATAGCTACCGCCGCCTGTGCCGGACGCGCCCGTCCTGGTGCCCTGCGAGCCGGACTGTCCGCCCTGCCACGTCTGGCCGCCGGTCGTGCCGTTCTGGCCGCCCATCGTATCCTGCGAGTTGTTCGTCCCCGTGCCAGTCATGCTTGAGCCGGTCGTGCTTGAGCCGGTCGTGCCCGTGCCGGTGGTGCCGGTCTGGCCCGCGCCGGTTGACCCCGCGCCGGTTGACGACGAGCCGTTGTCGTTCTGCATTGAGCCGGTCGTGTTCTGCGACCCGGTCGTGCCCGTGTTCGCGTTCGTCTGAGTGCCGCGCCTGCTGCTGCCCTGCGTGCCGGTCTGCGTGCCGGTCTGCGTACCCGTCTGATTACCCGTTTGGCTCTGCGCCGCCAACATCGCGCCCGCGCCTGCGAGCAGCGTTAGCGTCAGCGCCAGCGCTAGTTTCTGCTTCATGAATGTAACTCCCCCTTGTTGAAGAACTCTGCCTGTGACTGAAACTTTTGCACGGCACACAACGCGCCGCGCCACAACTTGAATTGCGTGGACATAGAATACATATGAGGCGCGGGCAAGTATGTTCGGGCGCGAACAGGAGACGGCGGGCAACAGTTTTGTTAATAATTCCGATTCAATTTGTAGAAATCTCGCCCCGCATCTTCGGCCCCTCCACGGGCCTGCCGGTCACCGCCCGTCGTCACCACGTCCTCAACGTCGGTTCACATCGGCCCGACTCTTTGTCCGCAACCGAACAACATGGGCGAGTCGCCGAGCATCAAAAGCAACGTTGGATTAATTCCTTCAATATTGAATAGGGAGCGAGTCGTGAGCGAAGAGAAGGGGGGCATCCCCATGTACACGAGATACACAAGAATCGGTATTTGTAAGGAGTGCGGGTCGGACGTGTTTGCGCCTGCGGCGGCTGCGTCGGAAGGCGATATCAAGCTCATGTCAGCCTGTGCGTGTGAGGGCGGGCCGAGGGTCGCGCCAGCCGCCCGGCGCGACGAAACGCCTCAGCCGGGCGAAAGAAGTTCCGAGGCGGCACGGAAGGCCGCGTAGTCAAGACTGCATCTCTCCGCGGGCCTCCTCACGCCGGCTTTAGAAAATCTGATGCGTAAACTTTGGTTCACAATCGTGTGCGCCGGGGCACTGGTGTGCGCCGGGCCGGGGCGGGCGCTTTGTTACTCGCTCTTCTACACCGACGGCAGCAGGACGGTGTCAATGAACTGGCGGCGTCAGCCCGTACGGTTGTACCTGTCCACGTCTATCAGGACGCCCCCGCCGAACATCAAGGCGGGCAGCGACGTGGAGGGGGCCGTCCGCCGTGCGCTCGGGCGTTGGGAGCACGCGGCCGGCGTACGCTTTATTACCTTCTGGACTGACGAGCGTTCGGCGAGCGCAGGGCCGGAGGGCGACGGCGTCAGCCTGATCACCATCGCGGACACGACCGAGAACAACTCGTTCTTCTCGGGCCGAGGTATCGGCTACACGAAGCTCTTCTACAACCTGCGCACGGGCGAGATCGGCGAGGCCGACATCCTTCTCAACCCGCGGCAGAAGTTTTCGACCGACGGGAGCCCCGGCACCTACGACCTTGAGTCCACACTCACGCACGAGGTCGGGCACCTGCTCGGGC
>JBJMGQ010000076.1:0-15712 GCA_045807845.1 Pyrinomonadaceae bacterium
ACAGCGTCCTGCGCGACCGCTGCACGAACTTCTTCAACCGCTACGTCGCGGAGCACGGGGCGCCGGCCGTCGCGCGCCTGTTCGGCGACGTGCTGCTCTTCGCCGAGTACCTTGAGGAGAGGCTGAAGGAGGACTATCTCGGCTCGGGCTGGACGCTCGACCTTCTGCGTTTCGAGAAGTCGCGCGTGAAGGCGGCCGACCCCAACCGGCGCCTTGTCGTCGCCACCTTTCGCCACGACATCAGCCGCCTCGTGCGCGGCATCGCGCGCAAGGACAAGGACGCTTTGTTGGAGGTCGTCGTCCGCCGCTCGGTCGCCGTCTGGTGGCGCCGCCGTGCCCATGAACCCATTCGCTACGCCGTCTTCGCCTCGCCGAAACTCTTCGGTCGGCGCCGCTGAAGAGAGTTCAATTCAACAGCCACAGACGCCGGCACGCACCCCGTATGAACACCAACGAGAAACTACAGGTCACGCTCGACGCGGGCGTCAAGCGCATCACTTTCAACAACCCCACGCGGCGCAACGCCGTAGACTTCGGGATGTTCGAGGCGTTCGCCGCTGCGGTCGAAGAGTCCGCGACGGACGAGAGCCGCGTCGTCGTCATCACGGGCGCGGGCGACTTCTTTTGCGCCGGCCTCGACATGAAATCTATCGACCCGTCCGAGCTGGCCGCGATGGACATCGCCGCGAGGATACGCGAGCTGATCAATCCGCCCGTCATGCGCCTGCGCACGCTTGCGAAGCCGGTCGTCGCGCGCGTGCACGGCCCCGCCGCGGGCATCGGCTTCAGCTACGTCCTTGCCTCCGACGTGGTCGTCGCGTCTGAAGAAGCGACCTTCAGCCAGAGCTTCGTCCGCGTCGGCCTGATGCCTGATGGCGGCGCGACGTACCTCCTGCCCGAGCTGGTCGGTCGCACCAAAGCCTTCGAGCTGATGGCGACCGGCGACACGCTCTCCGCGCAGGACGCGCTCCGCCTCGGTATCGTCGGCCGCGTCGTCCCGCGCTCAGAGCTCGACGCCGTGTGCGACCAGATCGCTGGCCGCCTCGCCGCTGCGCCCCAGCCCTCGCTCGCGCGCATCAAGGCCGCCCTCAACCTCTCCGGCCAGCAAGCCCTCGCCGCCTCCCTCGACTTCGAAGCCGAAGGCCAAGCCGAATGTTTCCGCTCCCGCGACTTCGTCGAAGGCGTCACCGCCTTCATGCAGAAACGCGCGCCGCAATTCGGGAAGGGCCGGGGCTGAAAGGTAATAGTTGTAACCGCCTGCGCGCTCGTCGCGTCTTTAAGGGTTGTCGGGACAATTGATATTTCACTTCGGCGGCCGGGAGCGGCCCGCCTCTCGATTTCTTTCCAACCCAAGGAGATGACAACGATGCGTAAGTTTTTCGTCGGAAGCGCGCTGGTATGCGCGCTTCTGGTAAACACCCTCGCGGCCCCGGCGGCGCAGACGAATTTCGCGGGCGCATGGGCGCTCAACAAGTCGAAGAGCACAGACCTTCCGCCGCAGTGGTCGAACCTCGAAAGCCTGACGCTGACCGTCACGCAGGACGCGCAGCAGATCGTCGTCGCGTCCGAGATGAAGCGGACGCCGGACGCGAACGCGGGCGGCGGCGGGGGCATGGGCGGCGGCGGGCGCGGCATGGGCGGCTTCCCGCCGAGCACGACCTACAAGCTCGACGGGACGGAGACGACGGCCGAGGCGATGGGCGGGCGCGGCGGCACCTCGACGATGAAGGCCGAGTGGAAGGACGGCGGCAAGACGCTTGCGCTGAAGCGCGTCAGCAAATTCAACTTTCAGGGTAGCGACGTGACGGCGACGACGACCGAAGACTGGTCGCTCTCGGCCGACGGCAAGACCCTCACCATCAAGCGCAGCAGCGAGTCGCCGCGCGGGTCGCAGACCTCCACGCTCGTCTTCGACAAGAAGTGACCGCGGGCGGTCGCGCTTAGCGTGGCCTCGGGGCTTTGTAGTAAAATCCGATGGCGCGGGTGGGCGTTCACGCCGCTCCCGCGCCATTCTGTTAGAGACGAACCGAGCGAAGTTTTAGAGATGGCACTTTTGGAGATTGTGAAGTACGGCGAGCCGGTGTTGGAGACGCCGGGTGAACACGTGACGGAGTTTGACGCGGGGCTGAAGCGTCTCGTCTCGGACATGTTCGAGACGATGTACGCGTCGCGCGGGGTGGGCTTGGCGGCGCCGCAGATCGGCGTAGCGAAGCGCCTGTTCGTCATGGACTGCTCGGGCGGCCGTGACCCGGAGGCGCGCGTCGCGCTCATCAACCCCGTCGTGCTCAACGTCGAGGGTGAGCAGACGGGCGACGAGGGCTGCCTCTCCTTCCCCGGCATCTTCTTTCAGGTGAAGCGCAACCTGCGCGCCGTCGTCCGCGCACAGGACTTGAGCGGTGAAGAGTTCGAGTTCGACGGTCTCGACCTCGAAGCGCGCTGCATGCTCCACGAGACAGACCACTGCGACGGCATCGTCTTCATCGACCGCACCACCTCACTCAAGCGCGAGCTGGTCAAGCGCAAGATCAAGCGGCTTCAGAAGCAGGGGCGCTGGGTCTAGAAGTTTCCTCTTGACTGGACAGCGAGAACGAATTGACCACAAAGGCACAGCTAAGAGCATTTAGCTGTGCCTTTGTGTCTGCGGTGGTTCAATGTGGTAGCATAAACGAAATCTCAGCCCAACATAATCAATCATCGTTTCCGACGAGGAGAAGAGTATGCAGCAGATGAAGCACGAAGAATTTCGCAACGAGCCTTTCACCGACTTCTCAAAAGAAGAGAACGCGCGCGCGATGCGCGAGGCGCTTGAGCAAGTCGGTTCGGAGCTGGGGCGCGACTACCCGCTCGTCATCGGCGGCGAGCGAGTTGAGACGGGCGACCTGCTTGAGAGCCTCAACCCCGCGCGCCGGACGGAGGTCGTCGGCCGCTTCCACAAGGCGACGAAGGAACTGGCGGCGCAGGCCGTCGAGAAGGCCAACGAGGTCTTCAAGACCTGGCGCAACACGCTCCCGCAACAGCGCGCAGACCTTCTCTTCCGCGTGGCCTCTCTGCTGCGCCAGCGCAAGCACTACTTCTCCGCGTGGATGGTGCACGAGGTCGCCAAGACTTGGCCCGAGGCCGACGGCGACACGGCCGAGGCCATCGACTTCTGCGAGTTCTACGCGCGCGAGATGCTGCGCTACGCCGCAGGCCAGCCGCTCACACACATCGAGGGCGAAGACAATCGCCTGACATACATTCCGCTCGGCGTCGGCGTCGTCATTCCGCCGTGGAACTTCCCGCTCGCCATCATGGCGGGCATGACCGTCGCTTCGGTCGTTACGGGCAACACCGTCGTGCTCAAGCCTTCGTCCGACGCTCCGGCCATCGCCTATAAATTTTTCGAGCTACTGGAAGAGGCGGGGATGCCTGCGGGCGTCGTCAACTTCATGGTCGGCGCGGGCAGCGAGGTCGGCGACACGGTCGTAGACCACCCGCTCACGCGCTACGTCGCCTTCACGGGCTCGAAGGAGGTGGGCCTCCGCATCAACGAGCGCGCGGCCAAGCACCAGCAGGGGCAGCTCTGGATCAAGCGCGTCGTGGCCGAGATGGGCGGCAAGGATGCCATCGTCGTTGATGCCGACACGGACTATGACGAAGCGGCGGCCGGAGTCGTCGCCTCCGCCTTCGGTTTTCAGGGGCAGAAGTGCTCGGCCTGCTCGCGTGCCATCATCGTCGGCGAGGCGTACGAACCCGTCTTGCAGCGCATCATCGAGGGCACGGCGAAGCTGAAGGTTGGCCATCCCACAGACCCTTCGACCAACATGAGCGCCGTCATCAACCAGAAGGCGTTTAAGACCATCACACAGTACGTCGAATGGGGACAGGAGGACGGCGGCCGACTCGTCGCGGGCGGCGGCAGCGACGGCGAGCAGGGTTTCTTCATCGAGCCGACCGTCATCGCCGACGTGAAGCCCGGTGACCGCGTCGAGCAGCAGGAAATCTTCGGCCCCGTGCTCGCCTGCATCAAGGCGTCGAGCTTCGACGAGGCTTTGCAGATAGCCAACGACACCGAGTACGGGCTGACCGGCGCCGTCTACACCAACGACCCGGAGAAACTCCAACGCGCCGCGCGCGAGTTCCACGCGGGCAATCTCTATCTCAATCGCAAATGCACGGGCGCGCTCGTCGGCGTCCATCCCTTCGGCGGCTTCAATATGTCGGGCACCGACTCGAAGGCCGGCGGCCACGACTACCTCGGTCTCTTCATGCAGGCCAAGGTCGTCTCCGAAAAGATCCGCCCCGGGCAGACGAAGGCGGAGAAGCGAGACGTGATTTGATGAACCCTCGAACGGCCGGAGCCGTCGCGCTCGTCGCGGCGTTGCTCCTTCTCGCGCAGCCCTTCCCGCGCGCCTCCGCGTCGCCGCAGCAACAACGGAAGACGACGCAGAAAGAGTCCGTCGTCTTCCTCGTCACGAAAGATGCGACGCAGGACGCGCAGGTCGAGCCGGTCGCGATCATCGACAGCCGCGGCGCGCTCGCCGAGCCTGCGTCGGGTGACGGAGAGCACGCCGCTTTCCTCGCGCGCCACTACCGCACGGGCGCGAAGTATCACTTGATCTTCGGCGGCGCCGACGCGGGCACCTTGACGATACGCGCGGCCACTCCCGCCGAGTGTTCGCCCAACGCCGCGAGCGCCGACCTCGACTCGACGACGTTGAAGCTCGGCGGCAACGTGATGGCGCTGGCGACCGACGGCGCGCACGCGCCGCGCACGCAAAGCTCCAGACGCGCGCCGACCGCCGACGAACGCGCCGCCGCCTTCGCTGTGGTGAAGCGCTTCCTCGCGGGGAAGCGCGTGAGCGCGCCCGTGATTGAGCGCGGCACGAAGACGCTCAACCTCACCGCGACCGACCTCGACGGCGACGGGCGCGAGGAGTTGGTCGGCAGCTACGTTGTCAAGATTGGGCCGAAAGTCAGAGACACACTCTTCCTCGTCGCCGCGCCGCAGGGGAGCAGCTACCGCGCGCTGCTGACCAAGTACGAGCGCGTTAACGCGAAGGAGTTGATGGATCCGTCGCTGATTGACAACCTCGGCGAGGATGGGCTCGGGACGGAGCTGTACGTCGAGCAGTTGGATGCGGACGGCGACGGCGTGGGCGAAGTCTTCACCCTCTCGCGCAGCTTTGAGGGCACGACCTACAGAGCCTACCAACGCCGGCGCGGCATCTGGCGCTCGGTGTACGAAAGCTACAGCTACCGCTGCGCTTACTGAAGATGAGAATTATCTTCATGGGCACGCCCGAGTCCGCGGTGCCGACGCTGAGGCGTTGCGTCGAGGAGGGGCACGAGGTTCTGTCCGTGTGGACGCAGCCGGACAGGCCCGCGGGGCGCGGGCATAAGTTGAAGGCGCCGCCCGTGAAGGAGTACGCGCTCTCGCAAGGGTTGGTCGTTCACCAGCCGACGAAGATAAAGACCGCGGAGACGCTCGCGCTCTTCACCGAGCGCGAGTTCGACGTGGCGGTCGTCGTCGCATACGGGCGGATACTGCCGCCGACGTTTCTGCGCGCGCCGCGCAGGGCTTGCGTCAACGTGCACTTCTCGCTGCTGCCGAAGTACCGCGGCGCCGCGCCCGTCAACTGGGCCATCGTGCGCGGCGAGCGCGAGACGGGCATCACGACGATGCTCATGGACGAAGGGCTCGACACAGGCCCCCTCCTTCTCAAACGCGCAACCACGATTGAAGTGGGCGAGACTGCACCACATCTGCTCGAACGTCTGTCGCAGGTGGGAGCTGAGCTGTTGGTCGAGACGCTGTCGCGCTTCAACGAGCTAGAGCCGCGCACACAGGATGACGCGCAAGCGACGCTCGCGCCCATCCTCCGCCGCGAGGATGGATTGATAGATTGGTCGCTCGACGCGACGCAGATAGAGTGTCGCGTGCGCGGCTTTCAACCGTGGCCGAACGCCTTCACCACACACCACGGACGACGCCTCATCGTCCGGCGCGCGGAAGCACGAGGCCGCGAGGCGGATCTCGACGAAGAGGCGACGGTGGCGGGCACGATTGTCGTCGCGCGCGGCGACGACCTCGTCGTGGCCTGCGGCGGCGAGACGACGCTCAAACTCCTTGAGGTGCAGCCCGAGGGTAAGCAGCTCATGCGCGCACGCGACTTCATCAACGGCTCGCACGCGCAGGCGTGCGAGCCGTTAGGTTGAACGATATGGCCGGGCGCATGCGCATCGTGAAGCGTGCGGCGAAGAAGGGCGCGGGCGGCCGTCCCACGGTCTCGCCCGCGCGCCGCGCGGCCTTCGAGGTGCTGCGCAGGGTCGAGGAGGAGGGCGCGTTCGCCGCGCCGCTGCTGGCGAATCTGCCGGGCGGGCTCTCGACGGAAGACCGAGGGCTCGCGTACGAGCTGACGCTCGGCGTGCTGCGCCGGCAGTTGTGGCTCGACCGTGTCATCGAACACTTCTCGGGACGGAAGGCCGGGAAGCTCGACGCGCCGGTGCGTTTGGCCTTGAGGTTGGGACTGTTTCAGCTTCGCTTTCTCGCGCGCGTGCCGGCGCACGCGGCCGTCAACGAGTCTGTCCAGATGGCGCACGCCTCCGGCTTTCGCTCCGCCGCGCCCTTCATCAACGCCGTGCTGCGTCGCGCCACGCGCGAGCCCGACTTCGACCCCGCGGCCGAAGTCGAAGACCCGCTCGAAAAGATCGCTGTCGAGACTTCACACCCGCCCAAGCTCATACGCCGCTGGGCCGCAGCCTTCGGCATTGAAGAGGCCGCTGGGCTAGCCAAAGCCAACAACGACTCCGCGCCCGCCGCCTTCCGCGTCAACACCTTAAAGGCCGACCCCGAGGCTCTCATCGAAAAGCTGCGGGCCGAAGGTCTTTCACTCGTGCCCTCGCGCGTTGCGCACGGCGCTTGGCGCGTCGCGGGCGGGACGAGCGCCGCGTTGCGTGGACTCGCGGCCGAAGGACTCGTCTACATGCAGGACGAGGCTTCGCAGCTCGTCGCGCACGTCCTCGGCGCGCGTGAGGGTGAGCGTGTGCTCGATGCCTGCGCCGCGCCGGGGAGCAAGACGACGCACGTCGCGGCGCTCGCCGAAGGCCGCGCCCTCGTCGTCGCCGGAGACTTACACACGCACAGGCTTCGTGTCGTCGGCGAGACCTGCGCGCGTCTGGGCGTTGCCGGCGTGACCCTCGTTGCGCTCAACGCGGAGGTCGCGTTGCCGTTTGTCGATGAGACTTTCGACCGCGTGCTCGTGGACGCGCCCTGCACGGGCACGGGCACGCTGCGTCACAACCCGGAGATACGTTGGCGCCTCTCGCGCGAGAGCTTTAGCGAGCTGCCCGCGGTTCAGGGAAGGATTCTCTCGGAGGCCGCACGGTGCTTGCGGCGCGGCGGACGCCTCGTCTACTCCACCTGCTCGGTCGAAAGAGAAGAGAACGAGGAGGTCGTCGCCGCCTTCCTTCAATCTCACGCGGACTTCACACAGACGCAGGCCACGCCCGCGCCCGCCCAACTCCTTCTCCCCGGCGGCGCCGCACGCACTTGGCCCCAACGCGATGACGTTGACGGTTTCTTCGTCGCTGCTTTGGAAAAGCAGTGAGGGGTTTTCAGTTTTGAGTTTTCAGTTTTCAGCCGGAAGCGTTTGGCGAAGGCGCGCGATTGAGGCTATAGGGCTTGCCGAAAACTGAAAACTCAAAACTGAAAACTTCCTACTTCCTTGCGACGCGCGCGCGGCGGGTGTTAGACTGCGCCGGCCGTCTGGAGTCGGTCTTTTGGCGGCAAATTCCCCCGTCGGGCTCATGAGAGGCAACTGAAGTTAGTGGCCGTGCGGAACATCCTGTCGGCGTTCGGTAAACTGGGCATCGTTGCGCTGCTCGCCGTCGCATTCGCCTTCGGCCTCGTCTCGACGATCTACCTCTCGCTGCGCAGTCCAGACATCTCCGTGCCCGAGGTCGTCAACCAGTCCTACTTCGACGGCGAGAAGACGCTCGCCCGCGCCGGCCTCGACATACGCGAGCGCGCCAAGCGCTACAAGTCCGGCGTCGAGCCCGGCCGCATCCTCGACCAGTCGCCGCGTGCAGGCGAGGTCATCAAGGCCGGGCAGACCGTCGCCGTCGTCGTCAGCCGCGCGCCCAAAGAGGGCGAGAAGCCGCCCGACGAGACCGTCATCGAAGAGCGACGTGAGGAGCGCGGCACAGAGGCGCTCGACCAGAACAAGAACCAGAACGCGAACCGGCGCCGCAACACCAACCGGAACTCGAACGGTAACGCGAACGCCTCGGCCAACACCAACGCGGGCGGGAACATGAACGCGGGCGGCCACGAAGAGAACACGAACGCGGGAGGCGCCGCCAACCGCAACTCGAACAGCGCGCGCCCCTCGAACTCGAACGCGAACGCCGCGCGCCCGCGGAACTCGAACCAGAGCCCGACCAACAATAACTCCCGCCCGCGCACGACCAACAGCGCGCGCCCCGCGGGCGCCAACGCCAACCGCCGCCCGACCCTTTAATTTATGATTGAGATTGCGCCGTCCATCCTGTCGGCAGATTTTACGCGGCTCGGCGAGCAGATTGAGGCGGCCGAGCGCGGCGGCGCCACCATCATTCACGTGGACGTGATGGACGGCCATTTCGTGCCCAACATCACGCTCGGCCTCCCCGTAGTTCGTTCGCTGGCCCGCGCAACCCATCTACCCCTCGACACGCATCTAATGATTTCTGAGCCGGGGCGCTACGCCGAGCAGTTCGCAGAGGCAGGGGCGCGGATGGTTTCCGTCCATATCGAGGTTGACCAACACATACATCGCACCCTCGCGGCCATCCGCAAGTGCGGCGCGCAGGCCGGGGTAGTCATCAACCCCGCGACTTCCTTGAGTGCGCTCGATGAAGTCCTGCAATTCGCCGATTACGTGCTGGTCATGTCGGTCAATCCCGGCTTCGGCGGGCAGGCGTTCATCCCGGCCTCGGTCGAGAAGATCAGGCGCCTGAGCCGCACCATCAGGGAGCGCAACCTCGACGTGCGCATCGAGGTGGACGGCGGCATCGGCCCCGACAACATCGCCGCGGTGGCCGCCGCCGGAGCCGAAATCTTCGTTGCAGGCACGGCCGTCTTCGGCCAAGACGACCCGGCCGCCGCCACCCGCGACCTGCTCAACGCGGCGGCACAATTAGTTTGAAGGGTAAAGTTAGGAACGCTGAACGCTGAACTGAGGGCAAGAGGCTTTCAGTTCATCATTCAGCGTTCAGAGTTCAGCGTTTTCTTTCGGAGGTTTTGCTGATGCGTTTTCGCAAAGTGGTTTTGACCGTCCTCTGTGCCGCGCTGTTGGCAGGCGCGGCGCCGGCCGGGGCGTTGAGGGCTTTCGCGGCGGCGCCGCAGGAGACGCGGCTCACGCCCATCCAGCGGCTCGACGTGATGCGCTCGCGGTTGGAGACGATGCGCCGCACGCTCAACAGTGCCATCGCCGGTCTGAATGCGAAGGACAAGGGGGCGGAAGCCACGGCCGACGACCCGCGCCAACGTCTGGGCGGCTTGGAGAAGGAGGCCGGCAAGCTCCTCAACGAGGTCACAGACATTCGCGGCAAGCAGGAGCGCGCCGAGCATTACGACCAGTCGCAGCTCGACAAGCTTGAGGTGGCCGTCGTCGAACTGGACACGCGCGTGCAGGCTTCGATGCGCGACACGATGAGCGAGCGCAGCGCCGCGCCGGCCGTGGCCTCGAAGGACGACGACAAGAAGAAGAAGAAAGGCCCCGGCTTCATCGGGCGCATCCTCGGCCACGGCGGCGACGACAAGTACGACGAGCTGGTCGGCACCGTCGCCCCGGGTCGCGACCGCGAGCTGTTCGAGGAGGCCACCAAAGAGGCGCGCCGGGACAGCTTCGAGACTTCGCGCGCGCTCTACAGCGTCGTCATCAACACGTATCCCGACTCGGTCTACCTGCCGCTCGCCAAGCTCGCCATCGCCGACACCTTCTATCTCGAAGGCACGACGAGCGCGCTCATACAGGCCGGGCAGGCTTATCAGGACTGGGTCACCTTCTTCCCGACCCACGGGCTCTCCGACGACGTGTGCCTCAAGATGGGTGAGGTCGAGATGCGCCGCATGGGGCTCTCCAACCGCGACATCTCGCCCGCGCGCAAGGCCGAGCACCGTCTGAAGTTCTGCCTCCAGCAGTTCCCGAAGTCGGCGCTGCGGCCCGACATCGAGCTGCGCCTGCGCGAGGTGCAGGAGAACCTTGCCGACCATGAGAAGGATGTCGGCGACCAGTACTTCAATAAGTTCTACCAGCACCACGCCAACAACCTGAAGGGCGCGCAGTCGCGCTACCGCGAGATCGTTGAGAAGTACCCGGACTACACGGGCATGGCCGAGGTACTCTATCGCTACGCGACGACCTACCTTGAGGAGGAGGAGCCGGACGAGGCGACGAAGCACCTCCAGCGGATCGTGCGTCGCCACCCGAACAGCGAGTATGCCGAGAAGGCCAAGGAGAAGCTGGCCGCCATCGGCGCGCAGGTGCCCGACCCCGACCCCGACCGCCTCAACTTCGAGGAGCCGAAGGGGCCGGGCATGGTCAGCGGCGTCCTGCGCGAGATCAGCGGCGTCGTGCCGAAGACGGTCGTCAAGGACGGCGTCATCATCAGCCATTCGAGCAAGGGCAACGACATCATTGACGAGGTCATCAAGAACGGCGGGACGCTGCCCGCGAACTACGACCGCCCCACACAGCGCACCGCGCCCGCGCGCGACGTGAGGCCGCTCCCGGCGCCCGCGCCGGCCAAGCCCACCGCGCCGCCCGCAAGCAACAACGCGGTGAAGCCGTAACCGCTTTGAATTCGAGCGCGACCCTTTAAAGAGCGCGCGGGTCTTCAACCGAAGGCCCGCGCGCTCTTTGAATCTTAAGGGCGAGGGTGACAGGGACTTATGTTTGCCCGCCCGTTGAGCGGGTGCTAGAATTTTCCGCGTCCCCTTTAGCAGATTCTATCTGACGGAGCGATCCCGCGAGGTGAGGAGGCGGCGTTGGCACAGACTGTCGAAGGCACGCAGGGCGAGTTGGTGCGCAGGCACACGGCGGCCGTGAACGTCGTGAAGCTGGTGGGCGTCTTCACGCTTCTGCTGATGCTGGTCGCGCTCTCGGGAGTTTTGAACGGCGTCGTTCGCTTCAACCCGACGGCGGCCAACACGCTCCGCCTAGTCATCGTCTTCCTCGGCATCGGCTCACTCGTCTACCGGCGCACGAAGTTCTCGGCCATGCGCCTGCAAGACATCGGCGCGCTGCGCGGCGCCACGGGTCTGCTTGAGACTTTGCAGATGACGACCATTATCGTCGCTCTCATCGGCGCCCTCATCGCGATTTTCGGTCTCGTCATCAGCATCATGACGAGCGCCGGGACGGACATGCTCTACTTCGGCGTCATCGCCTTCGCCGTGCTCATCTACTGCTACCCGAGGCGCGCGGCTTGGCAGGCGGTCGTCCGCGCGACCGAGAGCGGGGACGCAGACCCCGTCGAAGCCGCGAAAGGAACACTAGCTTGAACCCGTCTTCTTGTCCCGTGCAGGTGAAGCGCGCGAGCCTCGCGGCCTACGCACTCGCGGCCGTCTGCTGCGTCGCCTCCGCCGCTCACGCACAACCCGCGCGCGACGCGGCGCCGGCAACGCAGGCCACACCGCAGGCGCAGACACAGTCGGCGGCGACGCAGACTTCAACGCTCTCGCGGCGCGCGCAAGCCTACGCCAAACTTCTTGAAGGCCAGCGCTACTTCGAGGGCGTGCGCGACGGGACGCTCACGCTCGACGGCTTGCGACGTGCTCAGGCCGCCTTCCAGCAGGCCGCCGAACTCGAACCGACACTCTCTGAGGCGCGTGCCGCGCTTGCCGAAACCTTCCTCATCGTCAACGATCTCAAGCAGGCCGAGTCCGAAGGGCTCGCCGCCGTGCGCGCCAACGCCGACAGCTACGGCGCGCACCGCACGCTCGCACGCGTCTACACGCTTCAGAGCGGGCTGGCCGACAAGAGTCTCAATCGCGCCGCCGCCGACAAGGCCGTGGGCGAGTGGCGTGAGGTGATACGCGTCCATCCGAACGACGCCGAAGCCTACGCGCTGCTCGCAGAGTTCTACGTCGCGACGGGACGTGAGAGGGAGGCGGTCGAGGCTCTGCGCATGTGGACGACGCTGCCCGCGTCGATGGAGGGCCGCTTCTATCAGGTCGTCACGCAGGGGCGCGAGTTGAGCCCCGACTCGGCCAACGCGCGCCTCGGCGAAGTGCTGCTCGGCGCAGGCCAGACGGCCGAGGCCGTTGCGGCCATCCGCCGCGCGATGGCTATCGAGCCCGACAACCCGCGCTACCTGCAACTGCTCGGCGAAGCCTTCGAGGCGGGCGGCTCGGCCGATCAGGGCGTCATCGAGGAGCTTAAGCGAATCGTCGCGCAGAGCCCTTCAAACGTCGGCGCCGCGCAGACGCTCGCGCGCGCGCAGGCGCGCACCGGCAAGATTGACGACGCGATTGCGACCCTCAAAGGCTCGCTCGCGGCCGTCAAGCCCGGCAGCGATGTGGAGCGACTCCAACTCCAACTCACGCTTGCAAAGGTTTACGAAGAGGCGTCGCGGTTCGACGAAGCCGTCGGCGTCTACGAAGACCTTCTCAAGTCGCGCAACATCAAGGACACGCCGCTCGCCAATGACCGCGAGCGCCGCTTCGCCGTCTCCGTGCTGCTTGAGATAGCGGGGCTGCGCCAGCAGGCCGGGCAGATCGATCAGGCGCTCGCCGCCTTCGACCGCATGCGCTCTCTGCTCCCCGACACCGACCCGACCGCCGACATCCAGAAGGTCGAGTTCCTGCGCTCGAACGGCAAGCGGGCCGAAGCGCTTCAAGGCGTGCGCGCCGCGCGCCAGCGCTTCCCCGAAGATGGGCGCCTGCTCCGGCTTGAGGCGCAGACGCTCGCCGAGATGGGGCGTGCTGAAGAGGCTCTCACGCTCCTGCGCCCGCGCCTGAAGGGCGACGCGAGCGACTTCGAAGAGTACCTCTTCATGTCGAACATGCTGATGAGCGCAGGCAAGGGAACGGAGGCCGTCGAAGCCGCACGCAAGGCGCTGGCCCTCGCCTCGGCCGAAGACCCGGCGCAGGCGACAAACGCCCTCATCATGCTCTCCTCCGCGCAGGAGCGCGCCGGTGACACGAAGGGCGCCGAAGAGACGCTCCGGCAGGTGCTCGCCAAGGACGCGAACAACCCGACGGCGCTCAACAACCTAGGATACTTCCTCACAGAGCACGACCAGAAGCTCGAAGAGGCGCGCGACATGATCGACCGCGCCGTCCACGCAGAGCCGCAGAACCCCTCCTTCCTCGACAGCCTCGGCTGGGTTTATTACAAGCTCGGCAAAATGAAAGAGGCCGAACGCTATCTAAGTGACGCGGCACGCCGCAACCCGACTTCGGCCACGATTCAAGAGCATCTGGGCGACCTCTTCAAAAAGCTCGGCCAACAGGAAAAGGCCCAAGCCTCTTGGCGCAAAGCCCTCTCCCTCGCGGTGGAAGCCGCGGACACGGCCAGAATCAAAGCCAAACTGACCGAGACGAAATAAGGGTTGATTTCTCTCGCACTTAACCGCTAAAGTGTGCCCGCCTTCAAACGGTCGTACCCCTTTGACCGACTGAAGCGCATCTCTCCTTTAAGTCGCGAAATTCCGCCTTAATTGAGGTAAGTGTTAATTTTAAATGGGTTGTCGTGTACCCGGCCTGTGTCGATTCTGTTACGGCATTTTAAAGATTGACTACGGCTAAACGATGTTTTAACATTGCCAACAGGTTGACCACTTGCCCAGTCAGGTCAATTATGTGGGCCTCCTCCGGCTCGAAGGGTTTGAAATACAAGGAGTTCCCCCTATGTTTGCAGGGCGGTTCCCCCGCCGCGCGCCACAGGTTTCGGCGGCGCGCGCAGTTTTACTGTTATTCTCTTTGAGTTTGATGGCTCCGGCGGTCTTTGCACGCAACGGCGGCAACGGCTCGCCTAAAGAGTCAGGTCGCACGGGTGAGCACCCCGTGGCGCGTCTTATCGGGACGGTCTACACGGAAGTTCCCGGGCGCGTGCGCGAACGACAGGTGGCTCCAACTCCGGCCGCCACGCGTTCCTACGCACCGGCTCCCGTCGCCGCCGCGGTTGTGGGCGCGACGGGCGACGAGCGCCGCGCCTTCGACCTCATCAATCGGGAACGCCAGCGCAGGGGCTTGAGCCCGCTCGCGTGGGACGGCGACTTGGTTCGGCTCGCACGTTACCATTCGCAGAACATGGCGCGTGGCGGCTTCCTCAGCCACGTAGACCGCGAAGGGCTTGACCTTAAAGCGCGCGCGCAGACGCTCGGGCTGCACGGGTGGAGGACGCTTGGCGAGAACATCGCGTATAATCAGGGCTACGACGACCCGACCGCGTTTGCCGTCGAGCGCTGGATGATCTCGGAGAAGCATCGCGAGAACGCCTTGAGCACCGACTACACGCACGCGGCCGTCGGCATCGCGCGAGCTGCGGACGGGACGTACTATTTCACGCAGGTTTTCATGAAGCGTTAGCGCCGCAGGTCGCAACGAACGTTGAGCTACCGGGCGGCCGGCGCTTTCATTAGAGGAGGCGCCGGCCGCTCTCAGTGTCAGCAGAGAAGATACACGTCCCGGCCTTCGCCAAGATCAACCTCGGCCTGCGCGTCCACGGCCGGCGCCCCGACGGCTACCACGAGATAAGCACAATCTTCCAGACCGTCACCCTCCACGATACGCTCTCTTTTCAAACCACAACCGACCGAAAGTTAGGACTCGTCTGTTCCGACTCGTCAATCCCCACCGACGATTCAAACCTCGTTCTGCGCGCGGCCTCGGCGCTGCGCGAACGTTTCGGCGTGAGTGAGGGCGCGCACGTCGTACTTGAGAAGGTGATTCCGGCCGGGGGGGGGTTAGGCGGCGGCTCCGCAGACGCGGCGTTGACGTTGGCTGCGCTCGCGACCCTTTGGGAGATAGAGGCTGACGCGGGCGAATTGGCGGAAATCGGCGCGCGTTTGGGTGCAGACGTGCCCTTCTTTCTGACGGGCGGGACGGCGCTCGGGACGGGCACGGGCACGGACATCCGTCCACTCGAAGACGCGCCGAAAATGCACCTTGTTATCGTTGCGCCGGTTGTGCACGTCTTGACGGCGGAGGCTTACGGTGCGCTCGGCGCTCCCGCCTTGACAAAGGTTGAACCGCTGGTTAACCTTTCTGTTTCGCGCACGGAGGCCGTTTTACCCGATTCACTCTGTGATGTGTGGTCGAACGATTTCGAGGCCGTCGTGGTGCGGCTCTACCCTGAAATCGGCCGCGCGCGCGAAGCGCTCGAAGGGGCGGGCGCCCGCAGGGTCATGCTCTCGGGCAGCGGCTCAAGCGTCTTCGGAGTCTTTGAAAGCAAGGGGGAAGCGGCGCGCGCGCGAGCGGGCTTAAAGGCCGAAAGCGGCTGGCGAGTCTTCGCGTGCGAGACGCTGACACGCGCCGAATATCTCGCGGCGCTCGGCCGCGTCGCGGCGGTTCTCCGGCCGGGCGGCGGGGCTTGAAACCGGGATTGGGGAGTCGCCAAGTGGTAAGGCACCGGTCTTTGGAACCGGCATTCGAAGGTTCGAGTCCTTCCTCCCCAGCTAAGCTCTAGTGACAAGTGACAAGTGACGAGTGACAAGTAAGCAGCTTGTCTTAACTCGTCACTCG
>JBJMGQ010000077.1:0-8955 GCA_045807845.1 Pyrinomonadaceae bacterium
AGCCGCAAGGTCAGGAACCGGCGCACACCCGCGGCCTTCGGCGGCGTGTAGACTCGCGGGAACATCATCTCGCGAAGCTCGGCGGCGCTCTGCGGGCGGTCTTCGGGTCTGAGCGAGAGTGCGAGCATGATGGCCCGGCTCATGCGCTCGTCCGCCAGACGGTTGTAAATCCTTACGTCTTCCAGCGGGTCTTTGCCGCCGCTCGCAAGGCTTTCGAGCCGCTCCTCGGCGTCCGCCGGCTGGACGTTCGTCGTCGCGTAGAAGAGCGTCGCGGCCACCGAGTAGAGGTCGCCGGACGGGCCAACCTTCCCGCCCTTCAACTGCTCGGGCGGCGAGTACCGCTTCGAGCTGTACTTCCCCTTGCCCTCGCCGACGCCGACGGTCTCCATCTCCCCGCTCGCGCCATACGCGATGCCGAAGTCGAGCAGGTACAAGCGCCCGTTGACGAACTTGAGGTTGCGGCACTTGATGTCCCTATGCTGTACGCCCTCTTCGTGGAGATACTGAATCACGTCGAGTAGCTGTCGGGCCATCTCTTTCACGGTCGCGTTCGACAGCGGCGCGCGCGCGTTGACCATCGCCGTCGCAAGGTCGTCGCCCTCGATAAACTCCATCACCAAAAACTGCCCCCCGTTCACCTCCATGAAGTCGATGCAGATCGGGAGCGAATGGTGCCGGAGGTTCGCCAGAAGTTGCGCCTCGCGCCTGAAAGCCGCGCGCATCTCCGGGTCTGCGATGCCGTTCTCCTTGATCGCCACCGCGACGCCGAGGCGGATGTCGATGGCCCGGTAGACCGCGCCCATCCCGCCCTGACTCAGCAGTCGTACGTCGTGATATCGCCGGGTGAAGTTTTGCCCTTCTGTCAACACGGGGAATCTCTCCTATGCTTTGTTGCGTGTGCCGCGGCGAACAAAAAGAGAACCGGCTGCGGCCAGCGCGCTGAGAGGGCCGCCGTCTCACGTCCGTGTCGGTAGTCCGGGCGTGAGACGGCGACCGGGGCCGGGGTCACTTGATGGCCCGCGGCTGGCGGCATGGGTGTGTTAGGGAACGTGCTCTCTCCCATGGCTCACGTAACCCTTCTTCGCCGGCGTGGGCTTTTAGATCAAGTCAAGGTGATAACACTCAGGCTCGACCAGCACCGTCGCGCCCACCGTGTGCGCGGCGGCGCGAAGCGCCGAGAGGCGGGCCGCGCCTTTGCCATGCCTTCTGATATCGGCTGCGAACCCCCTCAAATGTTTACTGACATAGACGCCGCGGGCGACTTGATCCGAGATGACCTTTGTCATAGCGTGCTGCGCCTCCTGCGGGTTGCGACGATTTTCGAGGTAGGCCGCCAAAATCTCGTCGATGGTGACGCCGTTGCGGTACAGCCTACGCACGTATCTGACCTTGTGCCGGCTGAGAAGCCCGCGGATCGCGCTCGCCTGCTGCGCCTCGGTACGTACGAAGCTGGTGACTACCAGACCCTTGTGCGTCCGGCGTCTGTAATCACCCTTGATGCTGTCGAGATTTTTCCGGGCGCGCGCGGCGTCCGAATAGCGCTTGGACTTACGGTGCCCACGCCGCCTGCCGTGCCGTCGCTGGTGGGCCGCGGCGGCGCTCTTCTTCCCTCCGGCCGCCTCGCCCTTCGAGAGCGTTAGGGCCGAGTTCGTCTTGTTCGCCGCGAGAGGGTCTAGCTCCCCTTTCGCGGGCCGCGACTCGAACTGATCCCGCGTCATTCCCGAGAGCGGAAGGGCCTGAGCATTCTCCTCCGCCATCAGTAACAAGAGCGGGACGATGATCACGAGGGCTCGTAGCTTTTTCATTTCTCCTCCTTTGGAGCACGAAGGGTCAGGTTCTAGCTCCTTCAGACTTTGCGTCCGAAGGGAGGCCGCGGAAGAACGAGTTCACGAACTGACTGCGAGGATGGCGATTCCCTTTGGTTGAAGGCCGCGTGCCGCACGGCCGAACCTGTCTAACGGGCTCAAGCGGTCTGAATGTGATGTCGTCTGAACGGTAGAGTTGGATAACGAAAGTCGTCTGGGAAGACCAACGTTGTCAAAATACTCCAAGAAAGGGCAACTTTTCTACGAGCAAAATTCCCGCAAAATATCGCACCGTTTGGGAGAGTTAAAGAGGTGTTCAGGCGCTCACAATGAGGCGTGGGCAGAGCAGGAGGACGGGTGGTGGGCGGCGGCGCGGGCGGCGCAAGTGTAATCTGCGGTGCTCGTCACTTCTTCTTCTTCTTCTTGTCGGTGATCTTGGCGAGGTGGAGGTATCGGAAATTTTTATATTGGGGATAGCGCAGCTTATTTAAAAAAGTTTCGACCGTCTTCGGGTCTGCACCAATCTCTCTGGCTATCTGGTAGGGTGAGGTCTTGCTCGAATGGCGGTCGATGAGCCAGCCCATGAGTAGGTCTTTGGCTACGCCGAAATTTTTGATCTCGTTGAGGGTGAGGCATTCAGGCATTAAGTCCTCGACCGCCCTCCTTCGATCTTGGACGTACTTGTGGTCTATCCGACTTTCGAGCGCCTTGGCGTCGCCGAGGTATCCGTGAAATTCCACGTGGAGACCGGTCAGGAAGTGCGCCTCCGCGAGCACGAGGTAGCCCATGGCCAGCAGCCGCGGGTTGTCGTCGATGCTGAGCGCGACGACGGCGTCGGCACTCTTGATAGCCTCTTCAGGGTTTTTGAGGAACAACTGCGTCGTCGCGTAAGCGATGAGGCTTTCGACCGCGTCGATGAGGCTCTTGCCCTCCGACTTCCTGATGCTGTCGAGCAGACGCTTCGAGCCGGTGAAACTACTGATGTCGGCCTCCAGGCCGGTCGCGTATTTGAAAGCGTCCTCGCTGTGACTCAAGGCGTCCGGCAGGAGGGAGTCATCCTTCTGCTCGTCGGGCGTCTGCTTCCAGCGCCGGTAGGCGTTGCGCGCGCGCAGGATGCTGATGCGCGAGTTCCACTGCGGGCTGAGCGGGCCGAGCTCTTCCATTTCCCGAAGGGTGTCGAGCACCTCGTCGCTCTCGCCGCAGTAGTGCTGGATGACGGCCTTCTCCCTCAGGCCGTACAGGTAGAGTTTGGGATTCCCCGCGTCGCCCTCGGGCTTCAGCGGCGGAAGAATGTCGTGCACAAGTTCGTCCTTGAGCGCGCCTAGTCCTTTCGTGTTCTTCGTCGAGGTGCGCGCCCTCCTGATCGAAAGCAGGATCAGCTCGTTGTAGCGGCGATGGAAGGACTGCCCGTGCAGTCGGAATTGCAGGTGCGCCGACCGGCACGCGTACTCGGCGCTGTGGAGGAAGCCGCGCTGGAGGTTGGCGAGCCCGACGTTGAAGAGGCTGACGAGCGTCTGTTTCTGCCGGATAAAGACGAGGTCATCGGTCAACTCGTCCACGTCCGCGTCGTCCTCTGCCGCGGACAGTTTTTCGATCAGGTCGGCGGCGCGCTCGTCTAAGCTCTGGATGGCGCTCAGCAGCCTCTCCTGCCCGTAATCGTAAGCTTGGGTCTGCCGCGCCACCCTCGCCTGCGCGGCCTGAACGAACGCCAGCATCGTCCAGGTCGGGCGCTTGTCGTCCGGGCTGTGAAGCTTTCGCAGGACGAACGATTCGAGAACGTCCAGCTCGTCCAACAGCGTGTCCACGAAGCTGCTCTTCCTTCTGATCTCCACCGCCGCCACGCCGCACAGAACTTTCGCCTTCCAGAGGGAACGGACTTCCGGGGCTTCGAAGCTGTCCTTCAGGTGCCGGAAGGGCTGCCCGCCGTGTCTCTTGTCCTTCGGCCCCTTCAGCTCCGACAGGATTGCATCCCACTCCACGCGAATCAGGTCGGCCACGGACGGCGAGGCAACGCCGCGGTAGTCGTCTATCTCGTACAGGAGCGCGAGCACCTTGTAGTAGAGCGTCCGCGTCTCCACATCGGCCGCGCGTGCCAGCTCCGCCGCTCTGTCTTTGAAGAGGTCGAACAGCCGCCTATGAATGGCGGTCAAGGGCGCGTCGTGGTTGGCGGCGATCTTTCCATCCAGCGACGGCCGGCTTGCTCTGGTGGGGTTCTTGTAGAGGCTCGACAGTTCGTAATAGGTTTGCGAGAGGTCTCTGAGGTCAGTTGACATTAACCACGCTCCAAGTGAGATTCGGCGCTGGATTCTAATCCAGATGTCTCGGGGCAGACAACATTTTCGGTATGTCTATCTTGCAGTTGTGAGGTGGTGAAGCAGGTACCTCCGCTCACGAGTGAGCTGCGATAGACTCAGTGTCCTCTGGATACCCTTTGACAACTCTGGCGAAAACGCAAAGGGCGGAAGCTATTTGACGCGACTCTTCTTGCGCCGCAGAAAGTCTATGAGCACAAACTGAGTAAGGTTGCCGGGGGTTGCGAAGTAGGCTTTGCCGTTGGTCATCGCGGACATCTGCTTGACGAAATCGACGAGGTAGTAGTCCGAGGCGAGCATGAAGGTGTTGATCTGGATGCCTGCCTTGCGGCACGCCTGCACCTCGCGGAAGGTCGCGTCCATCACGACCGGGTCGCCGCCCATCGAGTTCTTGTAGAGCCTGCGGCCACCGCTTATCTCTCCGAACGGCTGGCGCAAGCGCCCGCCCGCGCCCGCCGGCTCGCCTTCAAGGAAACAGGCGGTAGGCTTGCCGTCGGTCACCATCACGATCTGCTTCATCTCCTTGCGCTGCGCCTGAAGCAGACGGCGCGCGAGCTTCAGGCCCTCGGCCGTGTTCGTGTGGTAGGGGCCGACCTGTGTGGTGGCGAGCCGCGCGAGCGGCAACTCTTCGGCGTCGTCGTGGAAGAGCACGATCTTCAGAGAGTCGCCCGCGTACTGCGTGCGTATCAGGTGCGCGAGCGCGAGCGCGACCTTCTTGGCCGGCGTGAAGCGGTCTTCGCCGTAGAGAATCATCGAGTGCGAGCAGTCGAGCATGACCACGGTCGCGCACGACGACTGATAGTCCTGCTGATGCACGTGCAGGTCGCTGTATTCGAGATTGAGAGGGACGCTCAAGCCCTCGCGCTTGATGGCCGACAGCAGCGTCGTGTTTACGTCGAGGTTGATGGTGTCGCCGAACTCGTAAGGCTTCGGCGACTGCGAAGCCTCGACGCCCGTCGAGAGGTGGGGCGTGTCGTGGCGCCCCACCGAGCTTTTGCCGAGGCTGCCGAGCAGGCTCCGCAACGTTTTATAACCGAGGAAGTCGAGCCCCTTCTCCGTCACCTCGAACTTCACGTTGCGCGGCAGCGGCTCGCCCACCTCGCCCGGCCCCATCTGCCCGCGCCGGCGCCGCTCGTCGGCAGCCTGCTCCTCTTGCAGCTTCAGATAACCTTCTTCGACCAGACGCTCGATGAGCTGATTCAGCAGCTCCTCCAACTGCGACCCCTTGAACTGCCCCTTGTTCTCGGCGAGCATCTCCTCCACGTCCCGCTCTGATAACTCGCCCATCTCAAGGAGCGCCTGAAGGAGCGCCTGCCGCAGTGCATCCAAAGACTTGTCCGGGTCTTGCCGCTGCCGCGTCCAGTAATAGTCCTCGTCATACCCCGACGACAGCAGAGAGTCCTGCAACAACCCCATCAAATCGCCGAGGCTCAACCCCGACACGTCGAAGCCCTTGAACCTTGAATAGCGTATGAACTTCATTGCGCTCTTACCCCTTGCTTGCCGTCGCCCCACGCCTCGCTCAGAGATGCGCGAAACACTTCGTTCAATCTTTCCGTCGTCGTCTTAGGCGTGCGAAAGTCGGCAGAAGTTGTTTCGAGTCGTTCGAGTTCGGCCCTGATGAACTCGCTGATTTGCGGAATCACAGGGCCGCGGTCAAGCTCTTGGCCCTGTCGCTTCCGCTCGATGAGATCGGCGATGATCGCCTTCAGCCCCTCGTCTTTGATTATGCGCTCGACCAGCACGCCGAACTCCGTCGGGACGACCTCGTCGCACTCCTCAATCCACTTGATGGCGAGTACGGGGCGCAGTACGTAGAAATACTTCTTCACGCGGACGGTGTCGCCCTTCAGATACTCGCGGTAGTTTCCGCGCGCCATGTGCAGGTAGTGATGTAGGCACGCTTTAGGCGAGTAGTATTCGGGCAACAAGTTTCTGAGGCGGTCGGCGATTGTAAGCTCCTCCCTGTAAACAATCGGGGAGCCGAGCCACTCAAGCAGCGGCGGATTGGATTTTTTGAGCAGCATCAAGGCTTTTCTTATGTCCCACCCGCTCACATCAAGCTCGTCGGTGATGGGCCGCTCAATCACGTCGCGCTTGTGCTCCACATCGACCGACAAGTACCAGTCGCGCGGGCGGGCGTAGAGGAACCGCACGTCGTAGTCGCTGTCGGCGGAGGGGAAGCCCCATGCCCGGCTTCCCGACTCGCAAGCGTAGAAAATCAGCACGCCCTCGTCGCGCTCTATCTCAAGCAGTGAAGTTTTGATTCGCTCTTCCACTTCTCAACTGTAACGACCCGACTCCGTCAGGTCGTCGTAGATCATGCCGCGGCGATCCTTTTTCGCCTTGGTGGCGGCGGTGTAGCCGCCCTCTTCGTTGCGGCTGATCTTGTTCTGGGCGTAGAGACCTTCGAGGACGAACTCGCAGGCGGAGACGAGCATCGCGTCGTCCGAGCGTTTGAAGTCGAAGGGGATGACGGCGTTGTCGATGAGGTCGGGGACGGCTTCGAGCAGGCGGACGCACTCGTCCGAGGGCGCGTCGTCGGAGAGCTTGAGGTTGTTGCCAGAGTCGAACCAGCGGACGGCCGCGCCGAAGTCGAAGCCGACGAAGTAGCCCTCGAAGACTTCGCCCGCGGCGCGCTTGATGAGGTCGCGCGCAATCTTGGCGGCGCCGACCTGCTCGCCCTCGTACTCCAGCTCCATCTTCCCCGTCATCGAAGGCACAGCCGCGTACACGTCCGAGACGCGTGGCACGATCTCCTCCTCTTCGGTGATGAGCGCGCGGCGCTCTGCGTTCGAGACGACCGACTCGGTGACCGTGATGGGCAGGCGTTGCGAGACGCCCGAGCGCTTGTCGATGCGCTGGTCGTCGCGCGCCTCGAAGGCGATCTGCTCGACGAGTTCACGGATGAAGTCGGGGACGCGCAGAGTGCCTTGGACGCCCTCGCGCTCGACCCAAGCCTCCTGCCGCGTGATCTCGACGCCGAGCTGTAGCTCCGCCGGGTAGTGCGTCGTAATCTCGGAGCCGATGCGGTCTTTCAGCGGCGTGATGATCTTGCCGCGCGCGGTGTAGTCCTCGGGGTTGGCCGAGAAGACGAGCATCACGTCGAGCAGCAGCCGGACGGGGTAGCCCTTAATCTGCACGTCGCCCTCCTGCATGATGTTGAAGAGGCCGACCTGAATCTTGCCGGCGAGGTCGGGCAGCTCGTTAATGGCAAAGAGCCCGCGGTTGGCGCGCGGCAACAGGCCGTAATGAATCGTCAGCTCGTCGCTCAACATGTGCCCGCCGCGCGCGGCCTTGATGGGGTCAACGTCGCCGATGATGTCTGCGACGGTCACGTCGGGCGTGGCGAGTTTTTCGACGAAGCGCGCGTCGCGCTCGACCCAAGCGACGGGCGTCTCGTCGCCCTCGCGCTCGATTGTCTGCCGGCCGTAGGCCGAGATGGGTTTGAATGGGTCGTCGTTAATCTCTGAGCCCGCAATGACCGGGATGCGCTCATCCAGAAGATTGACGAGCTGACGGATGATGCGGCTTTTGGCCTGCCCGCGCAGGCCGAGCAGGATGATGTTGTGGCGCGCGAGCACGGCGTTCGTGATCTGCGGGATGACCGTCTCGTCGTAGCCGACGATGCCGGGGAAGACGCGCTCGCCGCGGCGGAGCTTGTCGAGGAGATTGGCGCGCATCTCGTCCTTCACGGGCCGCGCGCGGTAGCCCTGTGCCCTGAGTTCGCCGAGTGTTTTAGGTAGTGCCATTACTTTGAAACCTTGTCTCCCTGAAATTAACTTCGTGTTCTTCGAGCGTCGAGCAGCGCGGCGAGCGCCTGCGCCAGCGTGCGATAGGTGCGCAGGCCCCGCATGTCTAAGCCCAGCCCGACGAGCGTCTGCGCGACCTGCGCGCCGATGCCCGTCACGCAAGCCTCCGCGCCGACGAGCTTGAGAGCCTGCACCAGATTCGTCAGGTTCGCGACCGCGCTTGAGTCAACCAGCCGCGCGCCCGTGATGTCGAGGATGCAGACGCGCGCGCCCTGTCGCGTCACCTCCTGAAGCACCGCACGTGTCGCGCGCGCCGTCCGCTCGTTGTCGAGCGAGCCGATGAGCGGCACGACCAGCACGCCTTCGAGCACGGGCACGACGGGTGTCGAGACCTCTTCGATGGTCTGCTCGCGCTCGCGCAAAAGCTCGGCGAGCCTCTCCTCTGCGCGACGGCGCTCGATGCCCTGCGCGATGATGTTTGCCACGGACGCGAGCGCTTCGAGCGTGTCGTCGGGCAGAGTCCTGCGCACGAACATCGCGAGCACGCCGGCCAGCCTGTTCTCTACGAGTAAAGGGTAGCCGGCGAAGGCCACCATGCCCTCGCGGCGCGCCCACTCCTGATCGCCGACGCGCGGGTCGCCGACGACCGCGTTCGTCAGGTGCGGCCGGCGCTCGGCCGCGATGAGCCCGATCTTGAACTTGCCCACGGGCACGCGCCCGTGCGGCCCGTCGAGGTGCGTATACATCCCCGCGCTCGCCCGTAGTTCGAGCACGTCCGAGCCGCGCTCTATCGTCCAGATGCGCGCGAAGGCCGCGTCGAGATGGTTGACGACGGCCTCGACGCAACGCTGTAAGACCTGAGGCAGAGGCACGTCGCCCTCGGCCAGCGCGGCGCCCACCTCCGCGCCGAGCGCGGCCTGATGGATGCGGCGCGCGAGTTCGCTGTCGCGGCGCCGTCGCGCGGTGATGTCGCGTGCGATGTTCGCTGCGCCGACGGTGCGCCCCGAAGAGTCGCGGACGGGCGAGACGCTGACGGCGACCTCGATGCGCGTGCCGTCCTTGCGCAGGCGCACGGTCTCAAGGTGG
>JBJMGQ010000078.1:0-1974 GCA_045807845.1 Pyrinomonadaceae bacterium
CACGGGCATCGGCTGGCGCAACATCATCGAGCAGATGCACCAGAACGCGACCGTCGCGACGTGGTACAAGGAGCACGGCCGCCACGAAATCTTCGCCAAGAACAAGGAGGTCGAGCTGCCCGAAGCGCCCGTCAGCCTCATCCTGAACGAAGTTGACTTGCAGCGCCCGAACAAACCCGAGATGGAGGGGCCGAAGACGGCGGCCGAAGAGGCGGCGGCGATGCGCAAGCTCTATCAGGAGATGGTCTTGAAGAAGAAGCTCGGCTCGGACGTGGAGAAGAACACGCCCGTCCAGATCAAGGGCCTCTCGCGCAAGAGCAAGGAGACGACGAACGCCTAAAGTTTGTCCGACCCGCTACACCGAAGAGCCCCGCGGACGTTGCAGTCCGCGGGGCTTTCACTTGAATAAATCGAATCGTTAAGGTGTAATGTCTGGCGGTTTAATCCTATGGTTCGCATTCTTCTGACAAACGACGACGGCATACATTCCGACGGCCTCACGAAGTTGGAGGAGGCTCTGCGCGAGCTGGGCGACGTGTACGTCGTCGCGCCCGCTTCGGAGATGAGCGGCGCCTCGCACAGTCTGACTCTGTCGCGTCCTTTGCGCATCCGCCGCATCGACGAGCGCCACTGGACGGTTGACGGCACGCCGACCGACTGCGTGACGCTCGCGCTCAACCAAATCTTGGGCCCCGAAGAGATGCCTGACATCTGCTGCTCGGGCATCAACCACGGCGGCAACCTCGGCGACGACGCGACCTACTCGGGCACAGTGGCCGGCGCGCTCGAAGCCACGATACTCGGCGTGCCGGGGCTCGCCTTCAGTCTAGTGGCGCGCGAGAACTTCGACTTCACCGAGGCCGCGCGCTTCGCCGTCACGGCCGCGCGCAAAGTGCTCGACGAGCCTCTGCCCGAAGGCACGCTGCTCAACATCAACATCCCGCCGGGAGAGATCGCGGGCGTGCGCGTCACGCGGCAGGGCATCAAGAAGGCGCGCCCCATCATCACCGAGCACATCGACCCGCGCGGCAAGGCTTACTACTGGATCGGCGAGGAGTATTACGGCTCAAGCACAGAGGACGGGACGGACTACGCGGCCGTCGAGGCGGGCTGCGTCTCGGTCACGCCGCTCCGGAGCGACATGACGAACCACGGCGCGCTCGACGCGCTCGACCTCTGGAACCGTTTGAGCACCGACGCGGTCGAGGGCCGGGAAGAGGATCAGCCGGCGGGTCTCGGGTGACGTTTTTTTCGTGAGTCAGGGGAAGAGGGTTTTTTTGAGTTCTTCGTCTTCAAACTGGTCGGCCGCGCAATCTTCGAGCTACCGCATCCCGCGCCAGCGCATGGTCGAGCGCCTGCGCGACCACTACCACATCCGCGACCCGCGCGTGCTCGAAGCGATGCTCGGAGTGCCGCGCCACCTCTTCGTCCCCGAGGCGCTACAGGGTCGAGCCTACGGCGACCACGCGCTGCCCATCGACGCCAATCAGACCATCTCGCAGCCCTACATCGTCGCGCGCATGACGGAGCTGCTCGAAGCCGACAAGACGAGTCGCGTGCTCGAAATCGGCGCGGGCTCCGGCTACCAGACGGCCGTGCTCGCGCGCGTCGCCGGGCAGGTCTACGCCATCGAGCGCATCGCCGACCTCGCGCGTCAGGCGCAGGGGCGCATCCGTTCCTTAGGCATCTACAACGCGACGGTCAAGTGCTTCGACGGCACGATGGGTTGGAGCGCGCACGCGCCCTACGACTGCATCCTCGTCGCGGCGGGCGGCCCGCGCGTGCCCGAGCCTCTGCTCGCGCAGCTCAAGGTCGGCGGGCGTCTCGTCCTTCCCGTCGGCGAGTCGCGCGAGTCGCAGTGCCTTGTCCGCGTCGTCCGCACCGAAGAGGGTTTCCAGCACGAGGAGCACGGCGCCTGCGCCTTCGTCCCGCTCATCGGCCGGCACGGTTGGAGTAACGAATCATAGATGTCAG
>JBJMGQ010000079.1:0-16879 GCA_045807845.1 Pyrinomonadaceae bacterium
CATCTCCTGCATCGCGCGGAAGGCGCGGTTCACGTCCTGCGTGTAGATGGAGGCCGACAGACCGTAGCGCACGCCGTTGCCGATCTCGACGGCCTCTTCGAGCGAGTTCGCCGGGATGACGGTGGTGACCGGGCCGAATATCTCTTCCTGCGAGATGCGCATCCCCGGCGCGGCGTCGGCGAAGACCGTGGGCTCGATGAAGTAGCCGTTGGCGTGCTCTCCCTTGTCCAAGCGGTTGCCGCCGCAGGCGAGTCGCGCGCCGTCCTCACGCTGGCCGATCTCGATGTAGCCGAGAATCTTTTTGACGGCGTCGGCGTTGATGACGGGGCCGACATCGGTCTTGTCGTCGAGCCCGCTGCCGACTCTCAAATTCTTCGTGCGCTCGACGAGCATCTGCGTGAACTTCTTGTAGACCTTCTTGTGGACGACGACGCGCGAAGAGGCCGTGCAGCGCTGTCCCGAGGTGCCGAACGCGCCCCAGACGACGCCCTCGACAGCGAGGTCGAGGTCTGCGTCCTCCATGATCATGATGACGTTCTTGCCGCCCATCTCAAGCGAGCAGATGGCGTTGCGCTCGGCGCAAGCTGAAGCGACAAGGCGGCCCGTTTCAGTCGAGCCCGTAAACGAGATGAGCCGCACCGACGGATGCTCGACAATGCCTGCGCCCGCAGCCTCGCCGTAGCCGGTGACGAGGTTGACGACGCCCGCGGGGACGCCCGCCTCCTCGCAGGCTTTGACCAAGTTGTAGGTTGAGAGCGGCGTGTCTTCGGCGGGCTTGATGACGACCGTGTTGCCGCAGACGAGCGCGGGGATGAGCTTCCACGAAGGGATCGCCATCGGGAAGTTCCACGGCGTAATCAGCCCGCAGACGCCGACGGGCTGGCGCACGCACATGGCGAACTTGTCGGGCATCTCGGCGGGCGTGGTGAAGCCGTGCAGGCGGCGCCCCTCGCCGGCCGTGTAGTAGGTGCAGTCGATGGCCTCCTGCACGTCGCCGCCGGTCTCCCTCAAGACCTTACCCATCTCGCGCGTCATGTCGCGCGCGTAAGCGTCTTTGTTGCGGATGAGAATTTCGCCGAGGCGAAAGAGGATTTCGGCGCGACGCGGCGCGGGGAGTCTGCGCCAGCGGTCGGCGGCCGATTTGGCTGCCGAGACGGCCGTATCTATGTCCGCGCGCGTCGAGACGGGGAAGCGCCCCACCACGTCCCGCGTGTCGGCCGGGTTCGCGTCCTCGAACCACTCGCCCGATTGGGAAGCGACCCACTCGCCGCCGATGTAGTTGGGATACTTCCTGATGCTGGCGCGCGCCGACGCGCCGCTCTTCTTCTGACTCTTCCCGAGAGCCTTCTTCGCCTGTGCCATTTGTTCTTATCGTAAACTAATAGACGTGAACCGTAAACCATGAACCGTGACAAGAGCAGCCTCTTGTCACGGTTCATGGTTTACGGTTCAAGTTTCACGGCTCTACTGGAACGTGAACTGGACTATCGACTGCGCGACCTTCTTGCCGTCGTAGGCCGAGACGTGGAGGACGATGGGGTCGCCCGGCTTGAGCGCGTTGATGACGCGCTCGAACTCCTCGATGGTCGCGACCGACTGGCGGTTGATGCGCTGGATGACCATGTTCTTCTGGACGCCCGCGTCGGAGGCGATGCCGGCGAGGTCAACGTCCTGTACGTAGAGGCCGTGCACGCCCTTCAGGTTCCGCTCGTTGGCGATCTGCGGCGTCAACTCGCTCAGCTTCAGCCCGAGCACGGGGCGGTCGTTCTTGTCCGTCGGCGTCACTTCCTGTTTCAGGTTCTCGACCTTGCCGGGCTTCTCCTCCGGCTTCGACTCGCCGTCCGTCGAGGAGGCCGTGCGCGGCGGGCGTTCGCCGACCGTGACGTTGGTCGAGTGGCGTTCAAGTTTGTCGGCCACCTCGCGCAGGTAGGTGACGGGCACGGACTGGCCGACGGGCGTCGAGGCGACCTTGTTGATGAGGTCTTGCGCGCTCTCGACCGGCTGGCCGTTGAACTCGACGACTACGTCGTTGGTCTGGATGCCGGCCTTGGCCGCGGGGCCTTTGGCGTCGGCCACGTCCTTGATGATGGCGCCCCGGGCCTCGGGCAGTTGGTAGACGCGCGCGAACTCGGGCTTGACGGAGTCGAGGAAGACACCGAGGTAGCCGCGCCTGACCTTGCCCGTCGTCGTCAACTGTTTGTAGACGGAGGAGGCGATGTTGGTCGGCAGCGCAAACCCAATGCCAGGGTAGTCGCCGGTCGAGGTGGCAATCTGCGAGTTGCTGCCGATGACCTCGCCGCGCATGTTGACGAGCGGGCCGCCGGAGTTGCCGCGGTTAATCGCGGCGTCGGTCTGGATGAAGCGGCGGAAGCTCGCCAAGGGGTCGGTCTGTCGCTCCTTGGTCGAGATGATGCCGGCCGTCACCGTCTGCTCCAGCCCGAAGGGCGAGCCGATGGCGAGCACCCAGTCGCCGACCTGCATGTCGTCCGAGTTGCCGAGGTTGACGGCCGGGAGGTCGCGCCCCGCGTTGACCTTGATGACGGCGATGTCGGTCTCTTCGTCCATCCCGATCACCGTGCCGCGCAACTGCTCGCCGGACTGAAGCTTGACCATGATGCCGGTCATGTTCTCGACGACGTGATAGTTGGTAAGGATGATGCCCTTCGTGTCAACGATGAAGCCGCTGCCGACTCCGCGCGAGGGGCGGCGGGCGTTGCGGCGCAGCATGTCGAGCAAGGGATTGTCGCCGCCGCCGCCGCCGCTCTCCGCGCCGTCCTCGTCGTCGTCGCCGTCCTTGTCGGCCACCTGCGGCGCGGCCGAGACGGTGTCGATGTTGACGACCGACGGCTCGACGCGGCGCGCGATCTCGGCGAACGAGGCCGACAGAGCCTCGGGCGCGCGCGCGACCGAAGCGGGCACGGCGGGCTGTTCACCCTCGCCCGCGAAGACGCGCGTCCGGCTCAGCATCGCGCCGACCGATGCGCCGACAATGAGACAGCCAGCGGCCAGCGCTGCGATCCACACGCGGAGGTGACGCAGGATAGCGCGCTCCGTTTCAGTCGTATGGCCCTTCGGGATTTGCAACATAAAACTCTTCACCTTCTAAATTTCAAAAGGAGCCGGTAGGGTCAAAGCGCCCGCCGTCATCAAAGCCGGTTCGGCCGCCTGCTGTTCTGTGCGCCGAGACAAGGAGACTCAAAAACCACAGTGGCGAGCCCAGAGTATAACTAATGCCGCCACTCGCCGCAAAGGAAAGCAGTAGACAGTAGGCAGTAGACGGTGGTCAGTAGTTAAGACAGCATCGCTCTCATGCTTCTTAACTACTGTCTACTGTCTACTCACGGTCTCAGCAGGACTTTGAGGACGCCGGGCTCGGCGGCGCGTGCGAGCGCGCGGGGGCCGTCGGAGAGTGGGAACTCGTCGGTGATGAGGGCGTCGGTCTCGACGGCGCCGCGGCGCAGCAGTTCGAGCGCGGGCTTGAAGCGCCCGCAGCGTGAGCCGACGATGCTGATCTCGTCCACGACGACGGGCGCGGTGTTCAGCTCCGTCGTGCCGTGGAAGGTGGACTTGAGGACGAGCGTGCCGCGCGGCTTCAACAGTCTGAGCGCGGTCTCGAAGCCCGCGGCCGAGCCCGAGGCTTCGACCGCCACGTCGAAGGCGCGCTCGAAGGAGGCGGGCAGCTCGTCCGTCTTCAACGTGCGGACGCCGCGGCCACGCGCGATCTCAAGCTTACGTTCGTGGCGGCCGACGAGGGTGACGCCCGCGCCCGTCGTCGCCTTTAGCGCCTGCGCGCAGAGCAGCCCGAGCTTGCCGTCGCCGATGACGGCGACGCGCGTCTCCGTCTCGACCCGCACGCGCTCTGTGACGCCGCACGCGGCGGCGAGCGGCTCGGTGAAGACGGCGCGCTCGTCGGGCACTTCATCAGGCACGGGTAGGAGGTTGACGACGGGAAGCGTTAGGTACTCTGCGAACGCGCCGTCGCGGCCGACGATGCCGAGCACGGTGCGCTTGGGACAGTGGCGCGCATCGCCCGCGCGGCAGAGCTGGCAACGACCGCAGCCGGCGTTGATCTCGCCGACGACCCGCCGCCCCTCAAGCTCCGGCGCACCCGGCGCACGCTCGACCTCGCCCACGAACTCGTGCCCGAGCGTGCCCTCGAACCCCGCGTACCCGCGCACAATCTCCAAGTCCGTATTGCACACTCCGGCCAGACGCACGCGCACCAGCGCCTCGCCCTCGCGCGCGGGCACCGCCACGTCCGCCACGCTGACACGTCTGTCCTCGAACCGAAGAGCCTTCATGGGTGATAAATGATGAGTGATAAGTGTTAAGTGTTAAGAAAGAAGAGCGGGACTTGTCTTCTCTTATCACTTATCACCCATCACTCATCACTGCCTTTAAAACCTTTTCGCGCGGAGGTAGGCGTTATCTTTCGTCAGCTCGACGGTCTTCTCGCGGCCGTTGACTTCGACGGGGAGGCGCCAAGCGAGTTCGCGTTCGCCATCAATCTCGGCGTGTATCCACCAGCGGCCGGGCGGGACGGCGATGACGGCCTCGCCGCCCTCGTCCAGCTCGGCGTCGATTCGTTGACGGCCGCCCATCAGGCGCGTCGCGAAATCGTCGAAGCGCTGACCCGGCCGCAGCTCGGAGTCGTACTCGCTGCGCGCGGCCGCCATGTTGATGGGGAAGAGCTGGACGGGCACCTTCTTCGCCGAGACGGGAAAGCCGACGCCTTCGCGGCGCAGACGCACATGCAGCAGCGTCGTGCGCTGGCCGGCGCGCGGCGCGCTTGCGGCGGCGTGCTCGTCCACGGGCAGCCGCCGGTAGACGGCCCACACGGCCCCGCCGAGTGCGGCGATGAGTGCGCCGCCCGCCAGCACGACCAAGAGTCTGCGTGTGAAGCTCTGTCCCTCGCTCATCCGTCGTAAGGGCTCGTCCCCGCGCACGGGTCGTTCAACTTCTTCAGGCCATCAGGCCGCGCTCGCGCAGCGCGCTCGTCAACTCGTGGTCGGTCGGCACCGCGAGCACCTGCCCGGCTACGTCAACAATCGGCTTGCGCTCCTTGCCTCCGCTCTGTTCTCTGACCCACGCGGCGGCCGACGCGTCCTGCTCGATGTCCACGTACCTGTACTGCACGCCGAGCCGGTCGAGGAACTCGCGCGTGTGCCGCGTGTCCTTGCACCCCTCCTCGCCGTAGACCTTCACTCCGAACACGGGCCTCACCTCCGCCTCACGAAATCTGCGTTCGTCATGATAGCACGCAGGGCTGAGGAACGATGAACTATGAACGCTGAACGATGAACTGTAAGGCACGCTGTCTTCGGTTCATCGTTCAGCGTTCATAGTTCATCGTTCCCGCGGGCGGGTGCTACAATGTCGCTTCAAACTCGGTCAAGGGTTTTCGGCCACCACATGATTCCAAACGACGGCGGCGTGGACGAGACGGCGAGGGACGGTTTCCGCGACGAGTGCGGCGTGTTCGGCATCTACGGGCACGACGACGCCGCGCGCCTCGCGTACCTCGGGCTTTACCAGCTCCAGCACCGCGGGCAGGAGTCTTGCGGCATCGTCGCCTCCGACGGCATGCTGCGCTCCGAACGCGCGATGGGGCTCGTCTCAGAGGTCTTCGACGAAGAGCGTTTGAACCGTCTGCCGGGCACCGCCGCCATCGGCCACACGCGCTACTCGACCGCGGGCGAAGTCTCCGTGCGCGAGGCGCAGCCCTTCCTCATCGCGTGCAAGCACGGGCAGGTCGCCATCTGCCACAACGGCAACCTCCCCTTCGCCACCGAAGAGCGAAAGCGACTCGAACGCGACGGCGCCATCTTCAACTCGACCTCGGACACCGAGATTGTCTTACACCGCATCGCGCGCTCGCTCGCCGACTCGGTCGAAGAGGCCATCCCCGAAGTCTTGCGTGAGACGGAGGGCGCCTTCTCGATGCTCTTCCTCACGCCCGAGGCGCTTATCGCCGTGCGCGACCCGCGCGGCTTTCGCCCGCTCGCGCTCGGCCGCCTCGACGGCGCGTGGGTCGTCGCCTCCGAGACGTGCGCGTTTGACCTCATCGGCGCCGAGTACGTGCGCGATGTGGAGCCGGGTGAGATGCTCGTCATCACGCGCGAAGGGATGCGCTCCACCTTCCCTCTGCCCGAACGCCCGCGCTCCTTCTGCGTCTTCGAGCACGTCTACTTCTCGCGCCCCGACTCGATCATCTACGGCCGCTCGGTCAACGAGTCGCGCCACAAGATGGGCAAGCGCCTTGCGGTCGAGCAGCCGGCCGACGCAGACCTCGTCGTCCCCGTCCCCGACTCGGGCGTCGCCGCCGCCATCGGCTACGCCGCCGAGAGCCGAATCAACTTCCGCTTCGGCCTCGTGCGCAACCACTACATCGGCCGCACCTTCATCGAGCCCCGGCAGTCGATTCGCTCCTTCGGCGTCCGCCTCAAGCTCAACCCCGTGCGCGACCTCATCCGTGGCCGCAGCGTCGTCTTGATCGACGACTCCATCGTGCGCGGCACGACCTCGAAGAAGATCGTGAGGCTCGTGCGCGAGGCGGGCGCGCGCGAAGTCCACGTGCGTATAAGCTGCCCGCCGACCGTGAGCCCCTGCTACTACGGCGTGGACACGCCGAACAAATCGGAACTGATTGCCGCGCAGATGTCGATTGAGGAGGTGCGCCGCTTCATCGAGGCCGACTCGCTCGGCTACCTCTCGATGGAGGGCATGCTCGAAGCCTGCGGCCTGCCCCAAGAGACCTCCTGCGTCGCCTGCTGGACGGGTCGCTACCCGACCCGCATCAACACGGCCGCCGAGACCCAATACGCGCGCGAGCACGAGCCCGTCCCTTCCGATTCGCCCGGCCTTTATCAACGTCCCGGCTCATTTCGGGGTGCGCCTGATTCGACCGCAATCCCTTACCTTGAATCGAACGCAGAGGAGCGCATGTCTAACGCCGAGATACGCCGACGGTACCTGGAACGCGTCGCTGTCATACCGGGTATGAACGAAGAATGGATCAAACAAGGTATATCAGCACATGACCGGGCAAAATTGGCTTGGCTCATTAGGCATGAGGCCCGCTTGGAGGCTCGCGCTTCGATGACAGATGTCGCCGAGATTGAACTTCTTCGGGCGAGAGATATAGCCAAGTATGGCAACCCGGACGGGCCGACGTTTGAACTTCTTGTTGAGCGCCTTAAAGATGCCGAGCTGGAAGGGGATGAGATTTATGAAGCCATTATCGGCCACTCCTACCGCACGGATCGTGAATTGAATAAGAAGCTCGGTTTATGAGATAAGGAGTATGCGTATGGCGACGAAAGTGCAAAATTATCTCGGGGAGAAGGTAGTCTGGAGGCAGGGCTCTAATCCTGCCTATCCTTACGAAGCAGAGTTTAATAAGGATAGGCTCGCCATCCGCCTCAACGATTTTCCGGATGAGCACCTCTACACTCTCATCGTTGACAGCGAAGAAGTCGCAGACTTTGACGACTGGCCGAAACAATGGGTTAGGCCCTGACGCTTATCCAAACGAGCCTGTTCTTCTCATGCGAGAAAAGCGAACCCGGTTCCGTCTCGTATCCCGCAAGTCTTTCCTATCTTGTCGAAGGGGCGCGGATTGGCACATCCCTTCGACTCTCGAACCCCGGGCAAAGAATCATTCCGTCTCTCAGCGCCGGATTAACGGGAGAGTAGGTGGAGGTTAAATTTAGTGGCGCAGAGTAGACGCGGGTGCGGGTGCGCGCTGGTGGCGCTGGCGGCGGTGTTGCTGGTCGGCGGGTACGCCGCCTACAAGTTTGTTTACAAGCCGTGGTCGGAGAAGCGCGCGCAAGAGGCGCCGCCGCCCGCCTCGGGCGATGAGACGAAGGTCGTCGTGCTGGACGTGGGGCAGGGCGACTCCATCCTCATCATTACGCCGGGGGGCAAGACCGCGCTCGTGGACGCGGGCGAGCCGGGTGATGGCAAGATTGTGCTCGCGGCTTTGAAGAAGTACGGCGTTGACCACATCGACCTCTTCGTCGCCACGCACGCGCACGCCGACCACATCGGCGCGGCCGACGAAGTCATCCGGAGCGTGCCGGTCGCACACGTGCTCTACTCCGGCGTGCCGAACACGACGAAGAACTACGAAGACTTCCTCAAGGCCGTGGACGAGAAGAAGATCGACCTCATCCGCGCCGAGCCGGGACAGTCGTTCGAGCTGGGCGGCGGCGCCGTTATGCGCGTGCTCGCGCCCATCCAGCCCCTCTTCAAGAAGGAAGACCTGCGCTCGGGCGGCAACGAGCCGAACGCCAACTCGGTCGTCACGCGTTTCGACTACGGCGCCTTCTCCATCCTGCTCACGGGCGACGCGGAGGAGCAGACCGAGCGCGAGCGTTTGATTAAGAACGGCGCGAACATTCGCGCGACTGTGTTGAAGGTCGGGCACCACGGCTCGAAGTACGCGACCTCGGAAGAGTTCCTCAAGCGCGGCGAGTTCAAGTACGCGGTCATCTCCGCCGGGGTGGACAACCGCTATGGCCATCCTTCGCAGGAGGCGCTCGACCGCCTGAAGGCGGCAGGCGTGAAAATTTATCGCACAGACTTTGAAGGCGAGATCGTCATCTCGACGCGCGGGCAGGAGGGCGACGTGAAGATCGCGACCGCGCGTGAGCCGAAGGGCAACGAAGACCTGTGGGCGGGCCGTCCGGCGCTGCGCGACGACTCGGCCAAGCGCGGCTTCATAGACTTCGGCGACCTCCCGCCCGCGCCGAAGCCGAAGGACGAAGCGCGCTCAAACTCGAACGCGAAGAACGCCAACACCAACAAGACCCGCGGCGGGAGGTGACGCGCGATGCCTGAAGAGAAGAAGGGCGGCGACTCCAAACACACGCGCGCCGTCATCGACCGCATCGAGGACAATGGGACGGCCGTCCTGCTCGTCGGCGAAGACGAGCACAAGGTCGAGCTGCCCGCCTCGCTCCTCCCCGAAGGCGCCGAAGGGGGCAGCCACCTCTCCATCACCTTCACGCTCGACGAAGCCTCGCGCCGCGAAGCGGAAGACCGCGTCAAGGCTCTACAGGAGAGACTTGAGAAGCGCGGCGGCGGCGAAGGGCAGAAGAGCTTCAAGCTCTGACGGCGTTGAAACGTTCCGGCCCCGAAGGGCTCGTACCTTATTGTGCGCGGTCTTATGAAGAGAACTGTTCTGCTCTGCGTCTTTCTAACGATAAGCCTCTGCGGCGGCGCGCGGGCAGACGACAAACCCGGCCGCAAGAAAGCCGACCGCACAATCTCGGGCATCGTCTATTTCACGAACAACTCGCCGGATGATTATTCCTTTCTGGTCGAGCTGTTCGAGGGGCGCGCGAAGCGGCGCGTCGCGTCGAAGTGGACTGAAGGGCAGAGCGGCAACTTCGAGTTCAAGGGCTTGAAGTCCGGCGTCTACTACGTGCAGGTCAGCGGGCCGGACATCTGCCTGCTGCAATACAAGGTAGATGCGTCGAAGAGTCGGCCTGAGCGCTTGCAGGTCTTCGGCGACGCGGGCTGCGGGCACCACACGGTCGCGGGGCTGCCCGCGCCGCGTCCCCTCCCGCGCGACCAAAAGAGATGAGCAAATCAATCACCTACTCCGACGCAGGCGTCTCGATTGACGCGGCGAACGCGGCGGTCGAGCAGATCAAGCGGCTGGCGCGCGGCACCTTCAACACGCGGACGCTCTCCGAGATCGGCACGTTCGGCGGGATGTTCGACGGCGCGTTCCCCGGCATGAGTGAGCCTGTGCTCGTCGCCTCGGCCGACGGTGTGGGGACGAAACTGAAGGTGGCCTTTATGACGGGCGTCCACAACACCGTGGGGCGCGACCTCGTCAACCACTGCACCAACGACATCCTCGTGCAGGGCGCACGGCCTCTCTTCTTCCTCGACTACGTGGCGACGGGCTCTCTGTCGCCCGAGACAATCGTCTCGGTCGTGGACGGCATCGCCAGCGGGTGCCGCGAGAACGGCTGCGTCCTCTTGGGAGGCGAGACGGCCGAGATGCCTGGCTTCTACGCAGAGGGCGAGTACGACGTGGCGGGCTTCATCGTCGGCGTCGTTGACCGCGCGAAGGTCATCGACGGGCACAGTGTCGAGCCGGGTGATGTGCTGCTCGGGCTTCCTTCGGCGGGCTTGCACACCAACGGCTACTCGCTCGCGCGCAAGCTCTTCTTCGAGGTCGCGGGCTACAAAGTTGATACGCGCATCGACGCGCTCGGCGAGACGGTGGGCGAGGCGCTCTTGCGTCCACACCTCAGTTACCTCCGGCCGCTCGAAGGCTTGCTCGACACGGGCACCATCAAGGCGCTCGCGCACATCACGGGCGGCGGCCTGTTGGAGAACATCCCGCGCGTGCTGCCCGAGGGCACCGCGGTCGAGATCGAGCGGGGCTCGTGGCCCGTGCCCGCGCTCTTTGAGACCATGCGCGCACTCGGCAACGTCTCCGAAGCCGAGATGCACCGCACCTTCAACATGGGCGTCGGCATGGTCATCATCTGCGCGCCCGCCGACGCGCTCGTCGTCAAAACACATCTCGACAACCTCGGCGAGACGTGCTACACCATCGGGCGCGTCACCGCCGGCGCGCGCGAAGTCACGCTCGCCTGAGCCTCGCGCCCGCGTTCCTGTCAAGGGGTTGCGGCTTTCTTCCGAGTCTGTTCGCCATTCTTCGGCGTCCGTCCGACTCGTTCCCTGCGTCCCGGCTGCCGTGGCGGCGCCGAGTCGCCAGCGCTTTACCTCATCTTGCCGGAGTTAAGGAGAATATCGCTGTGACAAGAGTCGTAGACGAGGCGACGACCGATGTCGTCACCCAGCCCACACAGGGGCAGCTCAACTCGGACGGGCCGCGGCGGAGCGGGCGAGGGCGGAAAGGCCCCGGCTTCTTCGAGCGGCTCAAGGTCACCCTCGGCATCGCCCCGCGGCCGGCGCGCGTCTTCGAGGGGCCGGTGGCGTGGCTGCTCGGCAGCCAGATGCTCGGCAGCATCAAGGGCATCCTCCTCTACTCCGCCTACGGCAAGAAGCTCGACCCGCGCGACTGGATGACGGCCAAGGCATTCTCCTTCGACCCACGGAACACGGACAAGCGCTTCGAGTTGCCCGGGGGCATCACGAAGGAGTACCTCGACGCGGCCATCGACCAGAAGGACGGCTTCTGGTTCGACTACATCTCGGACACGGGCGACGGGATGCGCGCCACCTACAGCATCGCCTACCTCTCCCTGTGCGACCTCACGCTCTCGTCGCTGGAGCCGAAGGCGCTGACGGCCGGCGAGGAGTTGGGCAAGCTCAAGGCGGGCGCGGCGGCGCCGAACGGCCACCGCCGTCTGCCGCGCGGCGAGTTCCTCTTCGTCGGCGGCGACACGGCCTATCACGCCTCCGACTACATGACGCTCGTCAACCGCATCCAGAACACCTTCGAGTGGGCGCACGAGGACGCGGGGCGCGACCAGATGCTCGGCGCGGAGGCGCGGCGCCGTCCCCTCTTCGGCATCCCCGGCAATCACGACTACTACGACCAGCTCGACGGCTTCCGCCGCCAGTTCCGACACTCGTCGCGCTGGGAGCCCGGCTCGCCCGGCCCCGAGCCCGCCAACTACCAGAAGAAGGCGCAGCTCATCATCGGCGGCTACAACCGCGTGCAGGAGGCGAGCTACCTCGCGCTGCGCCTCCCCTTCGGCTGGACGCTGTGGGGGCTCGACACGGAGGTCGGGCAGATAGACAACCGGCAGAAGAACTTCTTCCAGCGCCTCTGCCGTCCCGCCGGGCACGAGGACGACGCGCCCTTCAACGCGCCCAAGAAGCTGATCGTTGCGACCTGCTCGCCGACGACCGCCTTCGGCAAGCTCGCCGACCCGAAGGACTACAAGTCGGCCGACGCCTTCGGCCAGCTCAACCTCGACCAGCCCTTCCTGCCGAAGGCCGGCAAGGAGAAGGCGAAGGAGGCCGGCCCGGCGCGCGGCTACTCCTACGACCTCTTGGAGACCGGTGACGTGCGGCTCGAAAAGAGCAACTGCCGGCTCGACCTCTCGGGCGACGTGCACCACTACGCGCGCTACTGGGGGCCGCCCCGTCTGAGCGGCGGCATCGAGCCGCGCGTCGGCGTCGAGCCGCGGGCGGAGGCGCGCAACGCGGACAGCTACGCGTCGGTCGTCTCCGGCATCGGCGGCGCGTTCCACCACCCCTCGGAGACCTACGTCGGCGAGGTGCGCGAGCAGGCGCTCTACCCCTCCGAGCAGGTTTCGACCGAGGAGGTCTCGCGCAGCATCTTCGACTTCCGGACGATCTGGATGGGCGGCAACGTCTTCCTCGCCGGGGCCATCGTGGCCTTCATCATCTACTTCGCCTTCGCGGTGCCACAGAGCAGCCGCGAGTTCCTCCACAACTTCCTGCCCGGCCGGCTTCACCTGACCGACCAGCAGCAGATCAAGCCCACCGTCCTCCGCCCGACGCCGACGGCAGCCGACAAGTCAGACGACAAGACGGAGTCGGCGACCGGCGACAACAATGAGGAGAAGCTCCTCACGCCCTGGTGGGGCGGCTGGCTCGGCGTGGCGAGAATCCCGCCGCACGAGCGCGTCCCCAAAGACTTATTCTGCGAGCCGGGAGCGCCGCGCTACTTCTTCGGCCCGTGTAAGGTTCCCCCGCCCTTCTACTTCTGGCCCGGCATCCTCTGCCTCATCGGGGCCTCCGTCCCGCTCTTCGTCGCCGCCTTCCGGAAGCTCCTCTACGAGCACGAGCCGGCCGAGGGAAGTGACAGTGGGACGGACGCTATGCACAGCGCCACCGTCCAGACCCCCAGCGGCGATGAGATTAAGCCAGACGACACGCCGGAGCTGAAGGAGGCGTTCGGCCCCGTGATACGACGCTTCGGGCTCGGCCTGCTGCTCTTCGCGCTCGGCGCGCTCGCCATCTCGCCCTTCTGGGAGTACATCACGCCCTTCGCCAACAGCCTGATCGTCCTGCTCACCTTCGCATGGGCGGTGGCCGCCGCGACGCTCGGCATCCGCTACAGCGAATACCTCTTCAAGAAGAAGCAGCAACCCCACCCCTTCGAGGACGAGCGGCGCCACCCGTTCATCGAGTGGATGGAGGGATGGTTGCCTTGGATTCTGCCCGCGCTCGGCGTCTTCGTCTTCGGGTTCGGCCTCTGGGCCTTCGGGCAGAACAACCCGGCGGCGCTGCTCATCTCGGACGGGCTCTTCGTCGCCGTGGTGATCGGGCTCTGCGTCGGGCTCTGCTGGGCGCTCCCCTTCAAGGTGGGGGCCGACCTTTTCGCCACGAAGTCGAAGGCCACGCGCGTC
The DNA here is from genome assembly GCA_045807845.1 of Pyrinomonadaceae bacterium. Classification (GTDB taxonomy): domain Bacteria; phylum Acidobacteriota; class Blastocatellia; order Pyrinomonadales; family Pyrinomonadaceae; genus QHXN01. Next base: position 13,314 of record JBJMGQ010000079.1, read on the forward strand.
ACCGGGAAGATACTGATCGGGGCGTGGCACTTTATCCTTCAGATCGCCGTGCCGCTGCTGCTCGTTCGCAAGGCGAGCCTGCTGCTGTGGCTCGTCGTGGCCGGGCTCGTCTTGCTGGGGACGGCGGGCGGCAGGGCGATGCTCAGGTCGAAGAAGGGGCGGTCGCTGCTCGGGGGCGCATGGTTCATTCTGGGCGTGCTGGTACTCCTGCTCCCGTACGTGGTCAAGTGGCTCTCCAACGTCGGCTGGGTCGCCGCAGCCAACGTCCCGTGGCTCACGCAGGAGTGGTTCGCGGGCCCCACTTGGACGGGATGGTGGGGGCTTCTGCCGGCGGCCTTCGCGGCGGTGGCGGGCGCGGTGCTGTGCTGCTACTGGTTCGGCTGGTATCTCGGCGTCTGCTTCGCCTTCAACGGACATAACAACGAGGTCGGCGGCGCGGCGCGCATCGAGCGCTTCAAGCAGTTCATCCGCTTCCGCCTGACAGAGGAGGGCGAGTTGACGGGCTACGTCATCGCCGTCAACGACCCTTCGGACGACGGCCGCGAACTACGGCCGCACCTCATCGATGTCTTCCGCCTGTGGCCGAAGCCTGAGTCGTGAGAATTAAACACAGAGACACAGAGACACAGCCAAGACATGGCTAAGGGCAACAAGCCATGTTCAAGCTGTGTCTTTGTGTCTCTGTGATAAACTCCCGCCCTCAACACACAAAGGAGCGGAGGTACTCTTGTCGGACGAAGCGGGCGAGGGGCGGCGCGTCGGGATTCTCATCTCGGGACGCGGGTCGAACATGACGGCGCTCGCCGACGCGGTCGCAGAGGGGCGCCTGCCGGGAGCGCGTCTCGTCCTCGTCTTAAGCGACAAGCCGCACGCGGCCGGGCTCGAAGCCGCGCGAGAGAGAGGAATCGAGACGGCGGTCGTCGAGCGTCGCGGGCGCACGCGCGAGGAGCACGAGCGCGAGATTATTAAAGAGTTGAGAGCGCGCAGGGTCGAGCTGGTCTGCCTCGCAGGCTACATGCGCCTGCTCTCGCTCTGTTTCGTCGAAGAGTTTCGCGGACGCCTCCTCAACATCCATCCCTCTCTGCTCCCGGCCTTCCCCGGCCTCGACGCGCAGCGCCAAGCCATCGAGCACGGCGCCCGCATCTCCGGCTGCACCGTTCACTTCGTGGACGAGACACTCGACGGCGGCCCCATCGTCACGCAGCGCGCCGTCCCCGTCTTCGACACGGACACCCCCGGCACCCTCGCCGCGCGCATCCTTGTCGAAGAGCATAAGGCTTATCCCGACGCGCTCGCCCTCGTCTGCTCCGGCCGCTATGAGATTATCGGCCGCCGCGTCGTAAAACTTTGAACTTTCAAGTTTCCGACCTTAAACTCTCGCCTATGAACATCGACGAGCAACTGGAGTTTCTGCGCAAGGGCGCGGTCGAGGTCATCCGCGAAGAGGACTTGCGCGCGAAGCTGTTGAAGAGCGAGCGGACGGGGCGGCCCTTGCGCGTCAAGCTCGGCGCAGACCCCACGGCGCCCGACATACACCTCGGCCACACGGTCGTCATCCGCAAGCTCCGCCACTTTCAGGAGCTGGGGCACACCGTCATCTTCCTCATCGGCGACTTCACGGGCCTCATCGGCGACCCCTCGGGCAAGTCGGCCACGCGCCCGCAGCTCACGCGCGAGGAGATAGGCGCCAACGCCGAGACGTACAAGAAGCAGATCTTCAAACTCCTCGACCCCGACAAGACCGAGATACGTTTCAACTCCGAGTGGATGGACAAGCTTGGCTCCGACGGCTTCATCCGCCTCGCCGCGCACGTCACGGTCAAGCAGATTCTCGAACGCGACGACTTCCAGAAGCGCATCGCGGAAGAGCGCCCCGTCGCCCTCCACGAGCTGCTCTACCCGCTGACGCAAGCCTACGACTCGGTCGCTCTTCGTTCGGATGTGGAACTCGGCGGCACCGACCAGAAGTTTAACCTCCTCCTCGGCCGCAACCTCCAGCGCGAGTACAGCCAAGAGCCGCAGGTCGCGCTCATCACCCCGCTGCTCGAAGGCACCGACGGCGTGCAGAAGATGTCCAAGTCACTTGGCAACTACATCGGCATCGACGAGCCGCCGCAGGAGATGTTCGGCAAGATCATGTCCATCTCGGACGACCTCATGTGGCGCTACTACGAGCTGCTGACCGACCTGACCCCAAACGACATCCGTTGGATGCGCGAGCGCGCCGGCTCAGGCGAGGACAACCCGCGCGACTTCAAGGTCGGCCTCGCCCGCCACGTCATCTCCGACTTCCACTCCCCCGCCGCCGCCGCCGCCGCCGAAGACGAGTTTGTCCGCCGCTTCCGCAACAAGGAAGTGCCCGACGAGGTCGAGGAACAAGTGGTTACTGCGCAGACATGGAAGCTGCCGCGCCTTCTCGTCGAGACCGGCCTCGCCCCCTCAATAGCCGAGGCGCGACGCCTTATCGAGCAGGGCGGCGTCCGCATCGACGGCGAGCGCGCTGCCCGTCCCGACGCCGAAGTTGAAATCAACGCCGACCCCGGTCGGCTCATCCAAGTCGGCAAGCGCCGCTTTCTGCGTGTGCGCGGTCAATTCGGAGGTCGCTCTCAACAGACTTCAGACTTTCAATCTTGACGAAGGATGAAGCCACGCGATGCATTTTGAAATCGTCGGCCAGATTTCAAGAGTTGAGGTCATCGCGGCCGGGAGCGGCATTCGGATACTCCCTCTGCTGCGGGAGCAGTACGGCAGGGGACGCTGGCGGAAGCTGAAGGGCATTGCCAACGTCCGGCTCTCGGATGGTACGATACGGCTGGCGGAAGTTCACTGGTTCGAGGCGCACGGCATCGGCAAACGGAAGATGCGAATCAAGCGCTATCTCGACTGAGCGGAAATGTCCAAGCGTCGGAACACAACGCCGAGGTTCGCGGTCTGCGTCGAGACGGACGACCCAGACTTGCTCACCCCGCGCATGATCTACCAAGTGCTGCCCGACGATAGCGCGGCACGCTCCGACTATGTCCGCGTCATCGACAATGAGGGCGAAGACTACCTGTATCCGGCGAAGTATTTCGTCATCGTTGACTTGCCGCGCGAAGTCGAGCGCGCGTTCCTGCGCGCGTCCTGACAGCAACCGAGCGTCGCACTCGCCCCGTCAGCAACTCCTGTCTTAACACTCTTGCCTTAAAGGTTCGCGCAGGTGCGTTCACATGGCTAAAACTACAAAGCGCAAGGAAGGCATCACGCGACGTGAATTCGTCGCCTCTGTTGTCACTGCATCGGCGCTGGCGATTGCGGCGGACACGTCTCTCGGCGCGCAGGCCGGGCGGCCGAACGTGCTCTACATCATGGCGGACGACCTCGGCTGGGGCGACCTCAGCTGCTACGGACGCCCGGACTACCGCACGCCGAACCTCGACCGGCTGGCGTCGGAGGGAGTGCGGTTCACGCAAGGGTACTCGGCCGCGCCCGTCTGCACGCCGACGCGTTGCGCGTTCGTGACGGGGCGCTATCCGGCGCGCACGGCGGTCGGGCTCGAAGAGCCGCTCTCGTGGCATCGTTCGCTC
>JBJMGQ010000080.1:0-3939 GCA_045807845.1 Pyrinomonadaceae bacterium
GCGCAACACGGGCTCGTTCGATGTTGAGGTGACGGTGCTGGCTCTCACCGACCGCGGCGAGCGCCTGACGACGACCGCGCGCATCCCTGCGAAGGACTTCGGCGAGGCGCAGTTTAAGACGACCGCAAGAATCGTCCGCGTCGAGGTCGACCCCGAAAAGCTTTATCCGCAGACGAACTTCGCCAACGACGTGGTGCCGCAGAGTGCCGGTCTCGTCGAGGCCGTCGAGCAGGCGCGCATCCAACTCGGCCAGCAGCCCGCGCGCGCCGAGTCGCTCGCACGGGAAGTGCTCGCGCGTGTGCCTTCGAGCGAGGAGGCGCGCATCGTGCTCGCGCGCGCGCTGCTCGAACAGAATCGGCCCGACGAGGCGGAACGCGAGTTTAGCGCGGCCGTCGCGTCGCCGCTGCCCGCTCCCGCGACCCTCGCTTGGGCCGACATCGGCCTCGGCGAGATAGCCCTCAAGCGCAACCATCCCGCCGACGCCGCCAAACTCTTCGACGCCGCGGCGCGCTCCGAAGCTGAGTACGCCTCGACGCTCGCGGCGCGCGCGGCGCGCATCCGTGCGGAGACGGCCACGGGCACGCCGCCGGTTGACGAGCAGATCAGGACTGCGGTTGCAAACCTCGACGCGGCGATCAAGACGGGACACAAGGCGGAGATTGAGGCGCAGATTGTCGGCGGCGAGTTGGGCGGATTCGCAAAGGGGCTCTCCGGCATCCCGCCGGAGCTGTGGCAGACGCGCGTCCTGCGCACCGAGCAGCTCGACCCGAACCGCGTCGCGGCCGACGTGGTGCTTTCGGCACGCGTCTCAGGGCGCGCGCAGGAGGGCCCGGCCGTTTACGTCTTCGCGCGCACGCCCGCCGGTTGGAAGCTCGTCGAGATTCCAATCTTCGAGGTGAGGTGAGCTACTTCGCCTTTGGCTTCTTAAACGGCTTGCCCTTGTCGAGCGGCTCCGGCTCATCGCACGGCATCGCGCAACTGCTGGAAGTGCTGTCGCTTGACCGGCGTCACGTTGCGCGTCAGCGTCCCGTCCACGTAACTCGGCGGCGTCACCCCTAACGGCCCCAGCGCCTCCCCCAACCGGTCGCGCAAATCCTTCACGTCTTCCAGATAGATCGCCCGCTGCGGGCTCGACACCGGGTCAGGGTACGTCCACGCCGCCGCCCCCAGCCCCGCCACCAACCCCCGCACCGCGTTGACCGCACGCCGCAGCTCCGTCAGATGGCGTGCATAGACGACCGTCGCCGGCCGTCCCTGCGGGTCGTTGGCGCCCACCAGCGGGTCGTCCGTGAAGACGACCGTCGTCGCGATATCAGTATTGCTGTAGGGCGACGAGCCGTTGCCGAAGACCGCCTTGACCCGATACAGATAGGAGAAGTCGCCCGCCGCCAGCGTCGTGTCGGTAAAGACGGTCGCGCTGCTGTTGGTCGCAATCTCGACCGGCTGCGCGTTGAGTGCGTTTCGGCGCTCGACGACGTAGCCGACCACGCTCCCGGCCGGAGCCGTCCAAGACAACGCCACGCTCGACGTGGATGCTCCCGACGCCACCAGATTCGTCGGCGCCTCGCCTACCGTCCCCGCGCTCACGCTCAAGTAGTTGAAGTTCGCCACCCCGCCCTGCGGCCCCTCCGTATCGAGCGAGAGTCGGAGCAGGTGCAGGCCGGCCGTCAGCGTGACGCCCGTGCGCGTCACCGTCTGATAGCTCTGCCACGCGCCCGTGTTCGGCACACTCATCGCCCCGGTGACGTTGTTTCCGTCCACATCGACGTGAAAGGTGCCGCCCCCGCCGTTGCCCGAGGCGACCCGCACGCCGAGGTCGTAGGTGCCCGCGGCCGTCACCTCGACGGTGTACTCCAGCCACTCGCCGCCCCACGTCCAGCCGACGTTGAAGCCGCCGCCCGCATCACCGCAGCCCTCGATATCGACGCCCGAGGGGTCAGGGCGATAGCCGTTCATGACGTTATCGACGGGGTCGGTGTCGTGATAGGCGATGCCCTCGCCGCCCTCATCGAAGTCTTCGGCTTGGAGGGTGCCGGGGAGTGGGCGCGCGGTGCCGCCGTAGGGCGCCTGCGGAGCGGCGGGCTCCTCGGTGGCGATGAGACGGCCGCCCGCGTAGATGTACTCTTTGGCGAGTTGGAGGCCGCCACCGCCGCCTTGTGGAGCGGCGGCGGGAGCGAGTGGCGCGAGGCCGATGGCGCGGCGCAGGGGCGCCCAGCGTGGAGCGGCGACGGCGGTGAGGAGCGCGACGACGATGAGCGCGGCGGCGAGCAGCCTCAGGCGCGGCGAGCGGCGGCGCGACGACGGCGCGGCCGTCCCGTGGGCTCGCTTCTTACTCTTCTTTGACATGGGCACCTTCCGGGCGACACAAGCGGACGGGTGCGCGGGCGGCCCGCCTCGCCCCGCGTGAGACGCGAGGCTCCGGACGGCCGCCGCGCCGTTGCTTACTCGTTGTTAATGAGCGCCGACACGGGGCAGACGTAGCCCCCGGGTTCGCACGCAGCTTGATGAATTGAAAGGTTAGTCCGAATCAGAGCCGCTGACGTGAGCATGATAGGTATGCGGTACGGAATGAAGGGTCGTTGTGCTTTGCGCATCACGGCAGAAACACTCCTTCGTGAATCGTGAGCCTGTCGTCATGTGCGCTGAGGTGCGTGCCGCCAAGCGATGCAACTTCCGCGCTGAGACGGGTCAGGGACTGTGTTGTGGGTTGAACCCCCGCCGGCACCTGCAAGGGCCCGTGGGTCTTCGCTATGGATACGTCAACATAAGCGAGACGAAAAAATGCGTGAGACTAGCGACAGGGAGTGCTCAATCGATAGCTCGCGTTGAATCGTGAATAGGGGGAGTCGGCGCGCGCGCAGGAATCTACTCCAACACCCGTGGGCTGTCAACATAATTCTTTGCAAGTAACTGCTCGCCGCACTCATCGAAAGCCTTCGCGCGCGACCTCGCGCAAGGCATCTTTCGTTCGTAAAGCTACAAGCGTTTCGTCCTCGTCAATGTTGGCGAAGAGGCGTAGCGTGGCCGCCCACTCCGCACGCAGGTAGAAGCGTTGCATCGCGCCGGGATCGAAGCCAAGCTCATCCCGGTAATGGTAGACGAGGCCGCGCGCGACGAACGCGTGGAGGTCTGGAGAGCCGTGGTCGATGCCGTGCACGTACGCGGCGGGTCGGCCCGCCGTCACCGCTTCGACCAGCACGCTTGAGTTGCCCGCGAGAACAACGTCCGACGCAGCGATGTCTTGAAACACACTGCCGCCCGGGCTCAGACTCAGCCGCAAGTCACGGCGCGACTCCACCCACGCCGCGAGCCCGCGCCAGAGGTTCTTCGGATGCGGGCGCAAGAGGACGCGCGACACACGCGGGTCGTCGAGCAGAAGCTCGACGAGGGCGCGCAGTCTTTCCTCGTTCACGTCCTTGCAGAGAAAGAGCCCGACGGCCAGACGCTCCGGGAGCGGCTCCGCACGCATCGGGGCGTGCTGTTGCCGACGGCCCTGTACGAGGACGCGCGCCATCGTGCACCCTTCGTCCGCATACGTCTGCCGCGCGGCCTCGCAGTGAACCACCGCCAGTTCAAAGGAGAGCCGCGCAACGGGACGGACGGGCATCCCGTGCGTGACGAGCACGACGGGCACGCCGCACCTGCGCGCCGCAAGGTTGAAGGCGATGCCGTGCGGGTTGCTGTGGCTCGACATCACCGCGAGCTGAAAGCGCCCGCCGCGGAAGAGTGTGAGGTAGCGCGCGTAGTAACCGAGTAGCTCTACGACACGGAGCACCTTGAAGAACTCGTGGCGACGATGCAGCAGGCGCGCGAGCCTGAACGCACGGCGCACTGGCGCGGGGCGTCGCAGTAACCCCGCGAGCGCACGCAGAGCCGAGCCTTCGGGGCGTCGTCGAAACTTCCATTCCGTCCAATCCATCTCTGGAAGGAGCTGAGGCA
>JBJMGQ010000081.1:0-8538 GCA_045807845.1 Pyrinomonadaceae bacterium
CCTTCTCGTTCTTGTCGCGGAAGACGAGGCGCTGGTTGCGGTCGTCGAAGGTGAGCATGCCCTCCTGCTTCTTGCGATAGCCGGCGAAGCCGCCCATGTACTTGGCGGGGACGACCTTCGGCGGCGCGGGCGGTGCCGGCGCGACGACCTTCGGGGTGCTCTTGCCATCCTGCGCGCCCTGCTCCGCCTGCTGCTGTTGAGGGGGCGGCACGGGCTTCGGCGCGTCGCCCATCTGGCGCGTGCGCTGCGCGAAGACGGCACCCGGCGAGATGGTCGCGGCGAGCAGCAGAAGTGGCAGGGACTTACTTACGAACTTCATCTTGTGGGCTTCCTTTCGAGAGGCGAGAAACTTTCTGTGCTCTTTAAAGACGCAGTTGGCCCAGAGTTCGTTGCCAAACTAAAGACTTTTTCAGGACGCAGAGCCTTTGCCGCTCGGCCGGCTCGCAGGCCGGCTCCAACTGCGAGATGACCGCCTCGACCAGCGGGACGGCGAACGCGCCCGCGTGCGCGAGCGCCTGCGAGAAGTAATGTAACTGCACGGCACCACTGGCGCCCCTGTGAAACTCGAAGACCTCGGGCTCGGGCAGCGCGAAGACCTCCTGCCCGACGGGCACGACCCGGCGCGGCACGCCGTGATGCGCGGCCCAACCTCCGCCCTCCCCACGCGCGCGCCAGCCGAGCAGCAGCACGCCGAGCAGCACGCCCTGCTCATGCAGAAAGTCCGGGCTCAAGACTTTTAAATCGGCGTGCGACGAAAGGCGCGGCCCGAAGCTTCCGTAGTCCGGGTTGGCGAGTTGCGTGTCGTAGACGACGCCGACGACCTCCTCTGCTTCGGTCACGGGCATTCGCACGAACTGCGCGAACCCATACTCCTCCGGCGCGGGCGGCGCGTCCGCGTCCAGCTCGTCAATCACGCGCGCGACGTAGTCCACGTGCGAGTTCGATTTGACTATCTTGGCTATTCTTGTCATCGGTCTAAAACGGAGCCTGCCGCGACCACTCGGGCACCTTGTAGAGAATCCACCAGAGCAGCAATTGCGCGCAGAGCACGACGAGGCCGAGGACGAGGCTCAAGGCCGCGGAGCGCGCGTGGCCGGCCTGCGGCGCACGCCACGCGCGCACGAGCCCGACGCCTCCGAACAACAACGCGCCCGGGCAGAAGAGTATTCCAAGGTACGGCACCAGCGCGTAGGTCACGAAGGCCATCGCCGTCGCCGCCGCGCCGTTCTCGCTTCTGCGTGGCATCAACTCCCTCCCCGCGCGCGCCGTTCGCCTACGCGAGTAAGCATCCCAATGCACGCGCTTCGTACCCGCCCCGCGCGACGCTTCGAGACTGTATGAGACAGGCACGCGCTCGAAACGATAAGAGGCGCGCAGAGCGTCCGCCGGGAAATATCCGCCCCCCAACGTCTGCCCGCACGTCGCACAGAACCGCGCCCCCGCACGCCGCGCACGCGCCCCGCACGCCGCGCACACGCGAGTCGCCTCGCCGGAAGACTCTTCTCGGTTGGAAGATGCTTCGCGGCCGTCGAGGTCGCTCTCGCTGTCGCCCGAAAGGCCCTTCATAACTTTTTGTCGGAAACCTTGAAGCCTGCCGCCGGTCGCGGACGGATGATGACAGATTTCGGCGCCGCGCTCAACGGCGACGGCCCTTGCTGAGGGCTTTGTGGGAGACGTGGAAGTCGAGCCGGTGCTCGGCGGCGAACTCCTGTACGGCGCGGAGGAACTGCTCGCGGTCGCGGCCGGTCATGAGCGCGGCCTGATCGGCGGCCTCGATGGCGTAGGGGTAGCCGTTGCCGACGACGCACTCGGCGCGCACGGCGTCGGCGACCTCTTCGACGAGCCCGGCCTCGTGCACCCACGCAGGGATGTCGAGCCGCGCGGGCTGGCCGTCCGCGGTGGTCTGTAGGTAGACGAAGCCGACGAGGGGCGCGCCGTTCTCGTCGAAGAAGACTTCGGCGAGGTTCGGGCGGCGGCAGTGGAAGAAGACCGTGCGGTCGCCCCAGTTCGCGAGCGGAGGCGCGCCCGTGCCCTTCACACGCGCGCGGAGTATCTGCGCGTCGTAGGCGTTCGACTCGGGCAAGTCCTTGTGGAGCGCGGCGAGCAGACCGGCCACGTCATGCGCGTAGGAGTGATCGACGTAGCCGACGACGGGCACCTCCGTCTCGCGCGAGGTGATGATGAGCTCGGCGAGCGCGTCGGCCATGCGCTGCGAGAGGTGGCGGTCAGTCCCCTTGCGGAGCGAGGCGACGAGCAGCGTGTTGTCGAAGAAGGCGAGCGGCGCGCGCTCGCCCCGGCGGCGCCAGTTGCGTTGGCGTTCGAGGAAGGTGCAGACGGCGCGCGCCTCAAGCTCGAAGCGGCGGAGCGCGACGATCTGCTCGGGGCTCTCGAAGTCGCCGACGCGGCCGAGTAGTTGTTCGGGCGTGAGGACTTCGAAATGCACGTCCTTCGTGTAGAGCCCCTCGGGCGTGTGCGGATTCTCGAAGGAGGCGACCTGCACGGCGGCGACGAGGAGACTGGCCTCGCGGCCCGGGAAGATCTGGCTGCCGTCGGCGGCGAAGGTCGTGCGCGCCCGCAAGGTCTCAAGCGCCCAGCGCCGCGCCTCCTCGTGCGAGCGCCACGTCTCACGAAAAGGGATGACGGTCGTGCCCGCGCTCTCAAGCTCGCTCGAAGGGAAGGCCACGCGCGCGGCGTCCGCGCCCGACTCGCGCCGCACCTCCGCGCCCGTCCGCCCCGCGAGCGCGACCAAGCGCGCGGCCAGCTCGCCCACCTCGCCCCGCAGCGAGCGCTCGAACCTCGCGAAGTCCTCGCGCTTACTTTCAAGCGCGCCGATGACGTGCGTGCGGTACAGCATGATTGGAAGGATGAAGTATGAACGATGAACGATGAACTGTAAGACAAGCCATCTTCAGTTCATCGTTCATCGTTCATACTTCAGCGCTTACTTCCCCCTCTGGATGCGCGAGAGGCGATCCATCGAGTAGGCGTAGCGCGTGGTCTTGAGGTGGCTCTCGACGAAGGTGTAGATGAGGCCGTCCTTCTCGTCGGTGTACTTCTCGACGTTGCCCTGCGCCTCGCGCTTGAAGGCTTTGTTGGAGACGAGGTTCATCGACTCGGGCGTGTCCTGCGCGCGGTCGTGCTGAAGGACGATCTGCAAGACCGTGCCCTCGTAGTGCGCGGGCAGCCTCTTCGAGGCGATGAACTTCGGCGTGACGAAGAAGACCGTGACGCGCCCGCCCGCGACGTTGAACTCCAACGTCCCGTCCGCCATCAAGCGGTCGGCGACGGGCACGCCGAGCACGCGCTCCACGTCCGCGCGCTTCGAGACGAAAGGCTCCAAGCCCTTCCACGTCGCCGCGCGCGCGGCGCCGGCCGTGAGCAGGACGGTCAGGGCGGCCGATAAACTGAACGCGACTGCACGCGCCCGCGCGCGGCGTAAACTGATGTTTCTCATGCCGAGGATGCTAACGCAAAAGCCGTGAACCGTAAACCGTAAACCGTGACCGGAAGGACTGTTCCTCTCTGGTCACGGTTCACGGTCTGCGGTTTACGCGTTCTTATTTCGCGAAGGGGCGGACGCGTTCGGCGGACTCTTTGAAGTAGGCGTCCGTGGGTGCGAGTTGCAGACCTTTTTCGTAGGCGGCGAGCGCCTTGGCGTACTGCTGCGAGGACTCGTAGGAGAAGCCGAGGAGGCGGAAGACCTCCGCATTCTGCGGCGTCTTGGCCGCGGCCGTTTCGAGCGCGGCGATTGCCTTGGGGAAGTTCTTGGTCTGTGTGTGCGCGTAGCCGAGCAGGTAGAAGGTCTCGTCGGGCGCCTGCGGCGAGGCGGCCGCACGTTCGAGCGCGATGACGGCGCGCGGGAACTGTTTGGCGAAGACGAGCGCCTGACCTTGCAGCAGCGCGGAGCGCGCGTCGGGGCGCACGCGCGCGAGCGAGTCGGACGCGCGCACGGCCGAGAGGAAGTCTGCGTCGGCCGCCGCGCCGGTCGCCGCACGGCCGCGGTACATGTAAGCCTGCGTGAGTAAATCCCACCCCTGCGCGAAGGTCGGGTCGGCGAGCGTGGCGCGGTTGAGCATGTTGACGGCCGTCGCGTAGTCCTGCCGCCCGAAGGCGAGCTGGCCGAGGTAGAGGAGCGCGAACTTGTTCTTCGGGTCAACCTTCAGCACCTCGCCGAACGAGCGCTCGGCGTCGGCCGTCCGCTTCAGATTCATCTCGGCGATGGCGCGATAGTAGAGCGTGTTGGCGTCGGGCTTGGCGCCCGCGCGCGTCGTCGCGGCGACGAGGAGCGGGAGCGCCTGCTCGTACTTCTCGGCGAAGAAGTAGGCGTTGGCGAGCGCGTCCTCAGTCTTCGTGTCCTTCTGCCCCTCGGCGCTGCGCAGCTCAAGCGCGCGCTCAAGGTCTTCGGCGGCCTCCGCGTAGCGCTTTAGGTAGAACTCGGAGAAGCCCGCCAGCTTCCACGCCTCGGAGTTCTTCGGGTCGGCCGCGGTCAACTGCTTCGCCTCGGTGAGAGCAGCGTCGTACTGCTTCTGCTCAAAGAGCGAGAGCGCGTGCGCGGTCGAGCCCGCACTCGTCGCGGCGGTGCCGGTGATGGATGCGTTGGCGCTCGCAGCCTCTTCGCCCGTCGGCTGGACGGGCGTGACGCGCCGCGGGCGGGTCGCGCCCGACTGCGCCGAGGCGTGCGCGGCCGACAGCAGCAGCGCGGCGGCGACGGCGGCAAGGCTTTTCGTTAGTCTCTTCATGGCAGGGAACTCTTTCATAACGTGCAGAGGGATTTCAACCCGTCGAGCCAAAGGGAGAGGCCCAACGTCGGATGCTACGCGCGCGGAGCGGGTTCGCCGGAATAAAACAGTAGGCAGATGGCAGTAGGCAGTAGGCAGTTGAAAAGCGCCACTGTCGAGAACTTTAAGTTAACCTTTCAACGTCCTGAACGCGGAGCGACTGCCTACTGCCATCTGCCTACTGCCTACTGCCTCTCACTTCCGGCTCGCTTCCAGTCCGGTGCCGGATTGGTCGAAGCCGGGTTGGACGGTGACGACGCCGAACTGTCGGTCTTCCCTTTCGCGGTGCGCGGCCATGAGCCAGACGAAGTTGATGCGGTGGCCGGGCACGGAGACGTTCGGGTGAAACCCTCGCGGCATCACCACGGCGTCGCCGTCGCGCACGACGCCGACGAACTCCGGCTCGTCGGGGTTCGTGTAGACGAACTGCACGCCGAAGGCCGGCGCGGGCATGTCGTAGTAGACGTACAACTCTTCGAGCATCGCGGCGTGCTCGTGCGGCGGCCACGAAGTCCAGTGCCCCGGCTCCGAGGAGGTGAAGCCGGCGACGATGCGCCCGGCCTGCACGTTCTTACCCAGAGCGATGTTGATGGTGCGCGTCGTCGAAGGGCCGCCCGCCTGAAACTTGAGCGCCGGGTCGCGCTCCACGTCCGCATAGCGCACGACCTGCAAAGGGTACTTGCCTTCGACCTCGGCCGAGCACTCGACTAAGTCCACGTGCCCTTCGGTCTCAATCTCGACCTCCGTGTCGCGCGGGATGTAGATGGAGTCGCGGTGCTCGATGCGCTGCGTCTCGCCCCCGGCCCTGATGGTGCAGCCGCCCGCGAGACAGATGAGCCCCGTCTCGTACGTTTCGGTCGAGAAGGCGACGCGCGCCGTCTCCTCGTCAAGGATGATGCGACCGTAGACGAGGTGCTTCATCGAGCTGTTCTCGGGCGTGACGGCGTGGTGGCGTCCCTTCTGCCGGTTCGTGCCGCGATAGATGTAGTTGTCTGGCGACGGCTGCATTTGCGTGCTCATATCGTCGTTCCTCTTTCGCGCGGGCGGAGTGTGTCTGGTCTCCCCGCCAGTTTAACTCTTCCGGCGCCTCCGAGCCACAGCCGCGCCCCGGTCGCAGCGGTCAAGCGCTCGACCGCTACCGGCGTTTGGGTGATGGCTCGGTGACGCATAAGGCTCTTGAGGAGGGTTCAGCGTCTTCGCGGTGGTAGGAGCCGAAAATGAAGAGGCCGCGCGCCCGCCTCTTCAGCGAACGCGCGGCCTCTGCTTGCCTGTTGGCGATGTGTGGCTTAAGGCCAGCGCCAGCAACGCAGGGTCGGGGGCTCGCCCTCCACGGCAAGGGCGGCGCGATAACCCTCGCCGGGGAACAACTCCAAGAGAGACCAGCGAGAGGCTTCCCGCGGGTCTTGGTCGGTGTGCAGGAGTGCGGTCGGCTCGCCGGGGATGAGCGAGACGGTGAAGAGATGCAGCGGGTGCGAAAGACCTTCGCCGCGGGCTTTGATGTATGCCTCCTTGCGCGTCCAGCAGTCGAAGAAGGGGACGGCGCGCGCGTCCGGCGGGAGCGTGCGCAGTGCCGAGACTTCGCGCGGAGAGAAGAAGCGTTCGGCGATCTCGAAACCGCCGAAGTCTTCGCGCACGAATTCGAGATCAACCCCGACTTCACGCCCCTGCGTCACGGCGTAGAGCGCGACACCGTGCGAGTGAGAGACGTTAAAGCGCAAAGGGCCGGCGCCCGCGTCGCCGCTTAAGGACGGCTTACCGTAACTGTCGTATGAGAAACGCAACTGCCGGGGGGCGACGCCGGTGTAGCGGCTGAGGAGTTGACGCAGCGTGCCGCGCGCCGCCACGAAGTGTTCGCGGTCTCTCTGAAAGTAGAACTTACTCGCACGCAGTTGCTCGTCCGTCGAGAGAGCTTCCGAGAGTTCGCGCAGCGTCGCGCCGTCGCGGTTCAGGTCGGCGCGCCAGACGTGTACCTCGTCGTCAACGGGAAGGGGGTGCTCGGGCGCGTCGAGCCAAGGGTTTTGGCGTGCGGACATGGCGCGCAGTCAGTTGACCTCGGCGACGAGCTGAGCAAGCTCGCGGCTGAGCGTGGCAAGGAGCAGAGGGGCCGCGTGCTGGATGAAAAAATGATCCCCGTCGAACATCCGCAGAACGAAGCGTCCCGTAGTCAGCTCGCTCCACGGCGCGAGGTCTTCGCGTGTCGTCGTCGCGTCGCGCAAGCCCCCGTAAGCAGAGATGGGGCAGCTTAGCGCCGCATCGTCCGCGTAGACGTAGGTTGACACCGCCTCGAAATCCGCGCGCAGGAGCGGCATCATCAACGCCATCAACTCCGGGTGCCCGAGCATCTCTTCCGGCGTGCCGTTCAACTCGCGCAGGTACTCGATGAACTCATGGTCGGGCAGGTCGTAGGCGAGCGGCTGCGAGTCGGGCAGTTGCGGGGCGCGACAGCCGGAGACGAACAGGTGCGCCGGCTCGACTCCGGCCTGACGGCGAAGGCTGCGCGCCAGCTCAAAGCCGATGAAGGCTCCCATGCTATGACCGAAGAAGGCGAACGGCTTGTCGAGGTAGGGCTCGATGGCGCGTGCCAGTTGCTCGACCAACGTGGAGAGGCGCGTCAGAGGCGGCTCGCGCATGCGGCTGCCGCGGCCGGGCAGCATGACGGGGCAGACTTCGATGTCGTGCGGGAGGCTTCGCGACCAGTGATGAAAGATGGCGGCGCTGCCTCCCGCGTATGGGAAACAGAAGAGGCGGACACGACTCCTTGAGTTTGGCGCCGGGGACTTGAACCATTGGGCGGCATCGGTCTGCTGCGACATCGAGACATTCTGCTCCAATCCGGCAGGGCGTGTCTAACTGTTGCCGGCTCACTCTGCGTCGGGCAGGTTGACGGCCCTCGGTTTGATTGTCCTGAGCTTGCTCAGGTGTGCGCGTTCGCGGTTCCGCTCGCCGCGCAGGCGCTCGCTCCGGTCGGATTCGGGGAGCGCGGCTTCGAGCGTCTCCAACGTCGCCCGTGGGTGCGCGCCCATCTGCATGAGCAGCGTTTCGAGGTGTCGCCACACGCGCGCTACGTCTTCCGGCTCGAAGAGGCGACGGTCGTAGAGGATGCGCAGCGCGAGTTCGGCGGCGGGCTCGACGAGCAGCGTGAGCGGGTAGTGTGTCTTGGTGCTGGTCTCGCTACTGATCTGTAGCTCGCCTTCGCGCGGTGCGTCCGCGACGGCCGCGGGGTCGAGCGCGGGGACGTTCTGAAAAGTTATCAGCGTCTCGAACAGGCGCGCGGTGCGGGGCACGTCGCCCCAGCCCTGCACTTCGACGAGCGGGCTGTAGTCGAACTGCCCGACCTCTGCCTGCGTGCGCTGAAGCTCTTTGAGCCATGCGACGAGCGGCGCCCCGCGCTCGACCTTCACACGCAGGGGTAACGTGTTGACGAACATGCCGATCATCCGTTCCATCCCGGCAAGCTCGGACGGGCGACCTGAGACGGTGACGCCGAAGAGCACGTCGGCCGCGCCGCTGTGATGTGCGAGCAGCAGCGCCCAAGCGCCCTCGACGACGGTGTTCAGCGTCAGCCCGTTGCGCCGCGCCATCTCGCGGAGCGCGGCGGTCGAGTCGGGCGCGAGCCTGACGTTTAGCTCGCCGTAGACTTCCGCTTCCGAAACTCGCACGCCCTCGCCCGCGCCTCTTCTCGCGGGCAGCGGCGTCGGCGCGTTGAAGCCTTTGAGGTAACCACGCCAGAACTTTTCGGCAGCTGAGATATCCTGCCGCC
>JBJMGQ010000082.1:0-28632 GCA_045807845.1 Pyrinomonadaceae bacterium
CGCTCGACGGCCGCCTCCGCGAGCCGGTCGAGGAACGGTGACCCGCTCGAAGGGCGAGGACGAGGGTCTGGCAGTCTGGCAGTCTGTTGCGTGGCGGCACTCGCCGTCCCCACACGCGCCGCGCGCACGTCCCCACGCGACGCGGAGCAGCCGAGGGCCGCGGCCGTAATCAACAAGAGGCACAACGGGAGCGCGAAACGTTTTCTCATCTTCTCGACCTCCGCGCGGCACGACGCGTCACGCGCAGCTCTTTGTAGCCGGACTGTGCGTCCTGCTCGCGCGTGAAGCGGACGCTCTCAATCTCGCCGATGACTAACTCGACCGTCGTGTAGACCGCGCAGCACAGCGCGACGAGCGCGAACGTGAGGCGTATCACTCTTTTCATCATAAGCTCGTCCGCCTTCACCACGAAGGTCGCTTCAGGTAGAACGTGTCCTGCACGGCCTCGGGCTGCGCCTGCGCGTGCGTCACGACCGCGACCAGCTCCCAGCCGTCGCGCCCCGCCACTTGCAGGTAGTCCCAGACGTTCGGGCACGACTCAAGCGAGGCGCTCGTGTCCTCGCTCATCGGCACGCGCCCGCGCCACACGCCGTTGACGAACGTCACGCGGCCGTACTGCACGGAACAGACTTGATAATCGAAGCTCTGCATCGTCAATCCCTCCACGCCCCGGCGGCATCTAAGCCCTGCGAGGTTTTACGCCGGGCCGTCGGGCGCGGGTTCCGACCCGGCGCGAATTTTTATAGCCTATTCCGGCGCGCCCCGCACGCCCCCGCGCTGTGTGCGCGCCGAGGTGCCGTTGTAGAATCGTTTTAAGCTGATGAGTGACAAGACACATCTGACAGGTCTGACGAAGGCGGAGCTTGAGCGCTTCGTCGAGGAGCTAGGCGAGCCCGCGTATCGCGGTCGCCAGCTCTTCGGCGCGTTGCAGCGCAGGCGCCTGCGCTCGTTCGAGGAGATGACCGATCTGCCGAAGTCTTTCCGCGCGCATCTGTCAGAGACCGCGACCGCCGCGACGCTCACGGTCGAGTCGCGCTACGTCGCGCAGGACGGCACGCGCCGCTATTTGATGAAGACGCATGACGGGCTCCCCGTCGAGACGGTCTTCATCCCCGAGGAGCGGCGCGACACCATCTGCTTCTCTTCGCAGTCGGGCTGCCCGCTGCAATGCGACTTTTGCCTGACGGCGAAGCTCGGGCTGCTGCGCACGCTGACCGCCGCCGAGATGGTCGAGCAGATCGTCGTCGCACTCAACGACGCGTACGGCGTCGCCGGAAAGACGCCGCGCGGCACCAACCTCGTCGCGATGGGCGCGGGCGAGCCCTTCCTCGCCTTCGAGCCTTTGATGAAGGCGCTCGGCGTGATGGCAGACCCGGAAGGACTCTTCATCGTGCCGAACCGCGTGACGGTCTCGACCGCGGGCGTCGTGCCGAAGATTAGAGAGCTGGCGCACATCTCTGAGCGCCCGCATCTCGCCATCTCTCTCGCCGCGCCGACCGACGAGCTGCGCGACCGTTTGATGCCCATCAACAAGCGCTGGCCGCTCGCGGAGCTGCTCGCCGCGTGCAAGGAGTTTGAGGAGTCGCTCAAACCCGGCGAGCGCTTCACCTTCGAGTACGTCCTGCTCGACGGCGTCAACGACTCGGACGAGCACGCGCGGCAGTTGGCGAACCTGCTCAACCGGCATCAGCTTCGCGCGAAGGTCAACCTGATTCCGCACAACCCCGCCGAGGAGCTGCCTTATCGGCCTTCAACGCCCGAGCGCGTCGAGGCGTTCAAGGCTCTCCTCGAAGCGAAGGGCGTCCAAGCCTACGTGCGTCGGCCGCGGGGCCGAGACATCTACGCCGCCTGCGGCCAGCTCGCCGCGCGTCGCGTGAGCGAGCCCGCGCCGCCCGCGCTCTATCAACTCTCCTGAAGCTCGACCCGACTAAGACAGACAGAGAGTGCCACACGCATGAAAAGAGACTTTGTCATCCGACTCGCCCTCGCGCTGCTCGTGCTCGCGACTGCTCTCGCGCCGCTTCAACCTACGGCCGCGCGCGAGACTATCTCTACAGAAGCAGCGGCGCCCGAGCCCGAGCCGCAGGCGAGCAACATCGGCGTCAACGGCTTCTTCTCCGTTGACCCGGCGCAGCAGGGCAGCACGTTTCAAGCGGCTGTCGTGATGGACATCCCCGGCGGCCTCCACGTCAACGCGAACAAGCCGCTCGGCAAGTACTCCGTCCCGACCATCGTCCGTGTGGACGCACCGCGCGGCTTCCGCGTCACGCCCGTCAACTACCCGCGCGGCAGCGTGCGCACGTTCCGCTTCGGCGGCGCGGACGCCTCGCGCCTCGCGGTCTACGAGGGGCGCACCATCTTTCGCTTCAACGTGGGCGTGCCCGCGAACCAACCGCTCGGCGTGGAGACCGTGCGCGTCAGCGTCCGCTTCCAGAGCTGCACCGACGAGGTCTGCTTCCCGCCCGCGACGCGCGACCTCGCGCTCCGCATTGCCATCGTCGGCCGCAACACGACCTCGAACCGTGTCAACGGCCAACTCTTCGGCGGCGGCGGGCGCAAAAGACGTTAACCCCTCATGCCGATGACGGACATGAGCCTGCCCGTGCGGCCGTAGAGCTTTCGGTCTTGTCGATAGGAGAAGAAGAGGTCGGGACGGCACATCGTGCAGAGCGGGAGCGCGTGGATGCTCTCGGCTGCGACGCCCGACTCGACGAGCTGCCGCCGGTTCGCTTCGTGCAGGTCAACGAGCGCATGCCCCGCCGTGGTTGATTTGAAGAGAGAGTCGGCGCCCTCGAACTTCGCGCGGAAGGGTTCGACGACCTCCGCGCCGACCTCGTAGCAGCAGCCGAGCGCGGCCGGGCCGAGCGCGGCGCGCACGTTCTTGGGCTCGGTATCGAACTCCTCGCGCATGCGCGCAAGGGCGTGTTTGATAATCTCTGACAGCGTCCCGCGCCAGCCCGCGTGGACGGCGGCGCATGCGCCCGAGTGCGAATCGCCGATGATGACGGGCACGCAGTCGGCCGTCTTGACGCCGAGCAGCACGCCCTTCAAGTTCGTCGCGAGCGCGTCGCAGCGCTCGTCGTCGGGGCGCGGGTCGCCGGGGTCGCGCACGACGAGCAGGTCGGTGCCGTGCACCTGCCAGCAGGCGGCGAGCTTCCACTCTCCGCCGAGCGTGGAGAGGAAGCGCCGGCGGTTCTCTCGGATGTTCTCCGCCGAGTCCTGATCGAAGCCCGCGAGGTTGAGCGAGCCTTCGGGGAAAGGGCTCACGCCGCCAACGCGCGTCGAGAAGGCGTTGGCGAACCCTGCTTGTTCGAGCTGCGTGCAGGCAAGCGCGCGCACGCCTTCAACTCCTTCGAGCCAGCGAAAGCCGGCACGTTCGATTTCAGTCTCAGCCGTGATCGTCTCCATCGGGATAGACATTATCGAAATCCGCCGCGTGCGTGAAGTGCTCACGCGCACGCCGCGCTTTTGCGAGCGCGTCTTCACCGAAGACGAGCGCGCCTACTGCGACTCGCGCGGCGCGAACGCCGCGCAGCACTACGCCGCGCGCTTCGCCGCGAAGGAGGCGGCCTTCAAGGCGCTTCGCACGGGTTGGCGCGACGGCCTCTCGTGGCATCACGTCGAGGTCGCCTCCGGCGAACTCGGCGCGCCTCACCTCCAACTCTCCGGCCACGCACGCGACCTCTTCGAGTTGTTGGGCGCCACGCGCGCACACCTCACGCTCTCACACACCAGCGAGCACGCCGTCGCGCAGGTCATCTTCGAGCGGTGACTCAACGCGGCTTCCATGTGCCATTTCTCTGACAGGTGTCGGAAGGTTTATACACCGCGGCGCGCTCGCAAGGGATGAAATGAAAGGGCGGAAGTGAGGTGCTTTCCCTTCCTCACTTCCGCCTTCTATTCTGCTACTTCTGCTCGCTTCAGTCCTGCCAGTCGCCCGCGGTCTTCGGCGCGACGCTCATGTCGTTGGTGAGGCGGCGACGCCCGTCGCGGCCGACCTCGACGCGCGTCGCTCGCGTCTCTTCCTTGAGGGGCGTTGAATACTCCTCTGAAAGATTGACCGTGCGCGCGGCGTGTGTGTCGTAAGTCGCGACCGAGGGCGCTTCGACCTGCGCGGTCGGCGTCAGGCCGGAGGGGGTTGTCGAAGCTGCCAGAGCCGTTAAGCCCCAAGGGTCGCCGTGCAGAGAGCACTCGTGGTCGGGGACGAAGGCGGGCGCGAGCGCGACGCGTTCGCGCTGCGGGCAGGAGGGCGAGGCGACGAGCCCCGTCTCCGGGTCGATGTCTACGAACGTGACCGACGCGGGGCGCGTGAACTCCGCGCCGCCCAGTTCGGGACGCAGCTCGACGGCGCGCTTGACGAACTCCGTCCAAGCGGGCAGCGCCGCGTCCGCGCCCGTCAGGTCAAGCTCGCCGCCGTCGTCAAAACCGACCCACACGACGCAGACGAGGTTCGGCGTGTAGCCCGCGAACCAACCATCGCGCGAGGTGCCGGTCTTGCCCGCGACGGCCGTGCCCTTGAAGGAGCCGCGCGCGGCGCGCGCAGTTCCGTGGTCGATGACGGCCGAGAGCATGTCGGTCAGCATGTACGCGGTCGCAGGCTTCAAGACCTGCTCGCCCGCGACCAACGCTTCGTTGAACTCCGCACCGTCGCCGCCCTCGACGCGCAGGAGCGCGGCCGGGCGCATGCGTCGGCCGCCGCCCGCGAGCGCCGTGTAGGCGGTCGCCACTTCGAGCGGCGTCGCCTCGGTCGTGCCGAGCGCGAGCGCGGGGTAAGCCTTCGGCCGCGGCAGCCCCATCTGCTCCGCGAGCGAAGCGACGCGCGTCAGCCCCGCGCGCATCGCCACGTCCACCGTGACGACGTTGAGCGAGTGGACGAGCCCCGTCCTCAAGGTCACGTCGCGACACGAATACCCGCCGCCGTAGTTCGCCGGTCGGTAGTGCGCGCGCACGTCGTACGTGAACTCGCGCGGCGCATCCGTCGAGAGCGAGAGCGGCGAGATGCCCGACTCCAACGCCGCCGCGTAGACCACCGGCTTGAAGACCGAGCCGGGCTGTCGCCGCGCGTCGGTCGCACGGTTCAACTGCGACTCGGCGTAGGACGTGCCGCCGACCATCGCGAGGACGTGACCGTTGCGCGGGTCGAGCGCGACGAGCGAAGCCTGCGGCTTGCGCTTACCCTTAAAAACTTTTTCGAGCCGCTCGACCTGCCGGGCCACGGCCTCTTCGGCAACGCGCTGGAGGTCGAGGTCGAGTGTCGTGTAGACGCGAAGGTTCTGCCCCGACTCTTCCGAAGAGCCGGCAAGGCGTGACTCGACCTCGCGACTGACGTAGTCGATGAAGTAGGGCGCGACGGCGGCGGCGCGCTCAAGCGGCGCCACGCGCACGGGCTCCTCGCACGCGGCGCGCGCCTGCTCGGGTGTGACGGCGCCGTCGCGGAGCATCCCCGCCAGCACGACGTTGCGACGGCCGCGCGCCTCCTCCGGGTGACGGTCAGGCGCGTAGCGACCCGGGCTCTGAATCATGCCGGCGATGGTGGCCGACTCGGCGAGCGAGAGGTCTTTCAGCTCCTTACCGAAGAAGGCGCGCGCCGCCTGCCGCACGCCGCGCACGGCGATGGAGCCGCGCTGGCCGAGATATATCTCGTTGCAGTAGAGCGCGAAGATGTCCTGCTTCGACATCCGATTCTCGACCACGGTCGCGAGCGCCGCCTCGCGGAACTTGCGGCGGAGCGTGCGCTCGGGCGTGAGGTACGTGTTCTTGACGAGCTGCTGCGTGATGGTCGAGCCGCCCTGCTTCAACTCCCGCGCCTCGTCGCTCCAACTGAAGGCCGCGCGCGCTAGCCCTCGGAGGTCAACCGCGCCGTGCTCGAAGAAGCGCCGGTCTTCGATGGAGAGGACGGCGCGACGGAGCGTCTCGGGTATCTCTTCATAGCTGAGCGAGGCGCGGTCGGAGGTCTTCTCGACGGCATCCACCGTGAGCGGCTCGGGCGCGAGCGTGTAGGAGTCGAGCGGCGCACCGTCGCCGCGAATTTTAGCGACGCGCCCGCGACGGTCGAACTCGACGCGAACGACCGAGGCGCTCGACGCATCGGTCACACCCGGCGAGTCCGAAGGAAAGATTTCGACCGCATCACTCTCAACTTTAAACTGGCCGTTCCAGACGCGGCTCGCCTCGCCCTCGACGTAGCCGCCGCGGCGCAGGATTTCGGCCAGACGCTCCGGCGTCATGCTCTGCCCCTCGCGCAGCGTGCGCGGCGCGGCGTACAGCCCCGCGCGGCTCGTCAGATAGCCCGAGGCCAAACGCGCGTCAACGACTTTCGAGTATTGTGAATAAAGGTATGCGAAGGCGGATGCGGTGACGACGACCGCGGCGACGATCAGCGCGCCAAAGACTCGGAGCACGCGCCTGAAGGTGAACAGGCGGCGCCGGCCCTTCTCCTCATAGAACGTTGCGCGCGCGCGGCGGCGCGCGTTCGTGATGTGCAGCTTGGCGCCGGCCGCCTGAAGACTTGTCGCCATTCGTTCCTTTCGCCGGCAGGCACACGCATCCGCGGGGACTGCCGGTTCGACTCCCTCAGCTTTGCCGGAAGTAAAACATCCCCACCGCAAGCGGTGGGGCATTCGAGTGGTTTACTCAAACAGGTCTAATTGAGAATCTTGGGCTTCTTTGTGACGCTGGATGTATTTGCGAATCACCTCCGCCGTCACTTTGTCGCCCACTGTTCTGGCGAAGTAGCCGTCTTCCCAGAACTCCCCGCCCCACAGCCGCCGCTTGACCTGTGGGAACTCGCGGAACACGGCTCGCGCACTCAGGCTCTTGAACATCCCGATCACCTGCGCTATTGAGTAGCGCGGCGGGAACGAGCAGAAGATATGCACATGGTCGGGGCTGACTTCCATCTCATCTATCGTGATGTCATAAGAGTCAGCTATCTCTGCGAACATCTGCTCGACTCGCATCGCCAAAGCACCTTCCAGAATCTTCTTGCGGTACTTCGGCGACCAGACCAAGTGATACGCCGTGTCGTAGGCGGCGTGCGCGGCTCTTCTGAAGACCATGCACGCATTCTAGCAATCTCAGCTATCTTGCGGGCGGGCATCGAACCCGCCCACAAGATGGTTCATCCATCCCCACCGCAAGCGGTGGGGCATTAAGAACCTTTTTCGTAAACGACTAATCGACACGAATTTCTCATCTGCGAGAGGCGGGGAGAGTTTGCCCGTTGCCTCCGCCCATTCGCACGCGCTCAACCGAACATCATCGAGAACGCGGCCGTCGAGACGGCCAGCGTCACCAGCACCATGATGATTGCGAGCAGTTTCATGAAATCGTCGGCTATCTCTCTCATCTCTTCTTCGTCCCCCTTGTGCCTGACTGCACCCGTTCACGGCCCCTACTGCAACGGCCATGCCGACGAGCGTTGACTTATGAGAGAGCTTGTAAGCTTCCCTTCTTTAACGACTTAAAAATTCTCGTCGGCCTGTGCGCGTGAGACGCTCGGCTGCTTTGCGTACAAAGAGGGAGGGGCGGCTGTTTGCTTTCGCGTTTTGAAACGAGGCAGGAGGCGCGTTAATTATTCTTTCGCGGCTTGGCGTGTGCGGCGGAGGCTGAACCAGCTTTGACTCTCTTCCGTCTGCGGTTCGAGCAGCTCTTTGATGGCGGGGAGGGCGGCGCGTGCGGCCTCGATGCCGGCGTCGATGAATTCGGAGGCGCGTGAAAGCTCGTCCCAGCGGAGATGCCCGACCGGGGGGCTGATGACCACGTCGGCGAGTTGGCGCTGGTGCTCGACGGCCACGCGCTGCACGACGAGCATCGACTGCAAGAGCACGCCGATGACGGAGGTCGGCGCCCCTAAGAATTTCGCGCCCTCCGAGTTCACGTCCACGGCCACGACCACTTCGGCACCGAGCGAGCGCACGACCGAGACGGGCAGGTTGGCGACGAGCCCGCCGTCCACGAGTTGTCGCCCTTCGGAGTCTGTGACGGGGACGTACCAGCCGGGGATGGCGCAGCTTGCGCGGATGGCGAAGCCGAGGTCGCCCTCGTCGCGCATGACGACGCGCGCGCCCGTCTGCAAGTCGGTGGCGACCGCGGCGAAGGGCACGGGCAGCTCCTCGAAGCGCGTGACGGGGAAGCGCGCGCGCACGTACTCTTCGAGGAACGCGTTCGACTGCACGCCTAAGCGCGAGAGCGTCATCCGCCCGAGGTCGCGCCAGCGTAAGCTACGCCCGACCTTCTCAATCTCTTCGATGGACATCCCCGACGCAAGCGCGCCGCCGACGAGCGCACCCGCGCTGGTGCCCGCCACGCAGTCCACACGGATGCCGTGCTCGGCGAAGACCTTCATCACGCCGACGTGCGCTAGCCCGCGCGCCGCGCCGCCCGAGAGTGCGAGCCCGAGCCGCGGGCGCCTGCCCTTCCTGTCCGACTTGCGCCACATAGAAGTGTTCGGGGCGTGCGTCTCTCAAAACATTCGACGACGCCCGTCTGTAAGAACGCGCGGGGAGGGTTCCGGGTTTCGTTGTGAGACTTCAGCGCGTGCGGGGCCGCGCGCCGCGTGCGGGCGTGCCCGCGCCGCGCCCCGCGCCGCCGCCCTCGGGCCGCTGCATGCCGTCGCCGAGCGACTCGTCGAGGATGGTTATCTGCGCGGCGCCGCGCGCCTCTTCGAGGAAGTCGTCGGTGTCGGACTCGATCTTGCGCTCGCCAATCTCTGACTGAAGCTCTTTGTATATGTCCTTCAATTCGGGGACGACGACGCCCGGCTTCTGGCGCCGGTGGCGTGGGACGTAGGCGTCCTTGTAGTAGGCTTCGACCTCCTGCTGTGTGACGACGGTGAAGGAGCGAAAGCGAAAGTCGAGATACTTCGCCATGTCGATGCGTTCGTGGATGATCTCGCGGAACTGTTCGGAGGTGAGCCCGACGCGCTCAAGGCGGCGCTGGAAGTCGCCCTGCGAGGGGAAGCGGCGAGCCACCTCGCCGCTGGCGTCGTCAATCTCCTGCTCGGTGGCGTGGACGTGCGGCAGCTTGTCGGCCTCCTGTAGGACGAGCCGCTGGTCGATGAGGAGTTCGAGCGCGCGGCTGAGGTCTTCGCGGCGCGGGTTGTCGATGGGCACGCCGGGTTGAAGCGCAAGCTGCCACAGCAGGTCTGAGTAAGTAATCAACTCGCTCCCGTTGACGACCGCGACCATCCGGTCAACCACCTCCCCGCCGGCCGCCACCGGAGTCTGCGCGCGCGCGAACGGCGTGAGCGTTAAGATAATGATTACTGGCAACAGTCGCTTCATGTGCAAGACCTCGAACTTCAAAACTACAATTTCAAATTTGAAATTTGAAATCTCAAATCCTCAGAACGTCTGACCAAACCTGAAGTGTATCTGGCTATTCTTCAGGCGGTGGATGGCGGTGCCGCCGCCGAACTGCGGGACGATGAACTCGGGCGGGTTGAGCAGGTAGGCCCAGTCCGCGCCGAGCGAGCCGAGCGGCGTCTTGAGCCGCAGGCCCAAGCCCACAGTATGCGTCCACTTCTGGCACGAGTTCGGGTCTCGGCCCGCCTCGCAGCTCCCTGACTTGAAGAGGTCGCGCGCGCGGTCGAAGACGTTGCCGCCGTCGTAGAGGGGCACGGCCTGCATGTTGCGCGTCAGGGCCACGCGCGCCTCAAGATTGACGACCGCCATCGCGTTGCCGCCGATGGGCACGGTGAACGGGTTGACCGTGACGACCTTACCCTCCTGATCGCGAAACGTCCCGCACGGCGGGAGGAACTCGGGCGGCGGGTTCGAGTTCACGACGGGGCCGGGCTGCGGCCCGAACGTGCAGAAGGGGGCCACGACGCGCGGGCCCGCCTCTTCAAAGCTGAAGCCCCTTAAAGAGGTCGCGCCGCCCGAGAAGAAGCGCTCGCTGATGGGCAGGCGCCGGTCGGGGTCGTCAATCACGCCGTTACCGTTGCGGTCGGACGGACTGAAGATGCTCGCAATCCCCAACTGCACGCTCCCCGCCAAAACCGTGTCGCGCAGGCGCCCGAGCGCCTTATAACGACGATAGGTCAAGTTCAGCTTGCCGAACGAGAGGTTGCCGCCGAGCGCTTTGGCCGCGAGCGCATAGTCGACGCTGAGGAAGTCGCCGCGCGTCGGGTCGAACTGACGGTCGCGCGTGTCGCGCGCTAAGGACGCGCCGAAGCGAGAGAGGCGCACGCTCTGGTCGGGGCGCAAGACGTTCGCGATGAGCAGGCTCTCGATGTTGAAGAGGCGCACGTCCTCATAGTTGTAGCGCAGGAAGAGCGTCGTGCGCTTGCGCTGCGCGCCCGTCGGCGTCAGCTTGTATTCGAGGTCGCGGCTCGTCTCAAGATTGACCGTGAAGCGGTTGATGGACGGGCCGCTGACCCTCTGGCCGAACTCGTCGATGAGGTTGCCCTCCTCGTCGAAGCGCTGGACGATGCCGTTGGTGCCGCGGTCGATGGTCGTGCGGAAGAAGCGCGTGACCGAGGTGTCGCGCTGGTACTGCACCGAGAAGGTGAGCGGCGCGAAGCTCTTCTCGCCGTAGCGGTGGAAGCGCGGGTCGAGGTACTCGAAGCGCGCGAGCTGCTGCTGCTTGCTGAAGCGCGTGCGGATGGCGCCCTGCCGCAGCCGCCCGAAGAGGTTCGAGTTGCGCAGCTCGAATCCGCCGAGCGCGCCCGTGTCGGTCGAGAAGCCGACGATGTACTCGGTCGTGATGCTCTTGCGCTCCTGCACGTCGATGATGACATCGCGGCGCTTGAAGCCGCCGGGGCCGTCGGGCGCGGGCTCGGTGCGGATGAGCACCTGCTGGAACGCCTCGGCCGTGTTGAGGAGCGCGCGCTCGCTCTCGGCCAGCTCGTCGCCGCTCAGCACGTCGCCCTCGCGCAGCGGGATGGCTTCGAGCACGGCCTCCTTCTTCGTCCGCACCAGCCCGTTGACGTAGATGTTATTGATGTAGAACTTGTCCGACTCGTTGACCTGATAGACGAGCCGCACCTGCGCGTCGCCGTTGGCCGCGGGCGGCAGCTCGTCGAGAGAGACCTGCACGTCTGCTTCGACGTAGCCGTGGCCGACGTAGTAGGAGCGCATGCGCTCGCCGTCGGCGCGCGCGGCCGTGCGCGAGTAGGGGCCGCCCACGACGAGGCAGCCATCGTTGGGTGCGGGCCCGACCAGAGGCCCCTCGGACGGCGCATCGCCCGCCGCGCAGCGCGCGTCGCGCAACTGCTGAGCCGTGTAAATCTGGTTGCCGCGCACCTCCACGTTGGCGACGCGCGTGAGCGGCCCCTCGGTGACCGCGAAGGTGATGATGAGATTGTCGCTCTCTAACGTGATGCCCTGCCGGACGGAGACGACGGCGTCGCGATAGCCCATGTCGCGCATCCGCGCCTCGATGAGGCGACGGTCGCGCTCAAGCGCATCCTCGCTCGTGTAGCCGCGCCCGTAACCGAGCAGCGGGATGATGCCGAGCACGTTCGCCGTCTGCGTCCGCAGGTCTGCATCCACGTCCGCGACCGAGAGCCTGTCGGTGCCCTCGATGCGAATGTCTGTGAGCTTGAAGCGACGACCGCGCGCGACCTCGTAGGTGATGGCAACGTTGCTGTTGGCAAGCTCGTCGGGGTTGAGCAGCTCGCAGGGGTTGTAATCGGCGCCGAGCGTGTCGGGCGGCGGCGCGAGCGGCGGCGTGACGGCGCAGACGGCCGTGACCTCGCTGAAGAAGTAGCCCTCCGATTGGAGGCGGTTGCGGATGCGGCGCTCGCCCTCGACGATGGCCGAGTAGTCGATGGTGCCCTCGCGCTCGACGGGGAGCAGCTCGCGCCGGCGCTTCTCGCTCAGCTCGTAACCCGTGACGTTGACCTTGACGAGCGGGCCGACGCTTCCCTTGAGCGTGACCGCGATGCGGTTCGCGGCCGAGTCGAGCCGTATCTCGGGCTCGTCGAAGCGCGGGGCGAGGTGGCCTGTGTCGAGGACGGCGCGGCGGACGCGCGCCACGTCTTCGCCGAGCGCCGACTGCGTGAAGTGCGCGCCCGTTTGTAGCTTCAACGCGCGTTGGACTTCGGCGAGGGGTGCACCGTCGAAGCCCTTCACGTCTATCTGGAATGATTCGACCGTGGTGGGTGCGCCCGGCCGCACGTCGAAGACGACGGTGGAGCGCGTGCGCGTCGCGTCGAGGTGCGTGCTGTACGTGACCTCGGCGCGGTAGAAGCCGCGGTCGCGCAGGTACGCCTGAATGGCGTCGGCGTTCTCGTGCAGCGCGGCGTCGCTGAGGCGCTTGCCCGGCTCAAGGAGCGTGACGCGCGAGCGCAGCTCGTCCTCCGTAATCTCCGCGCCGGAGTCGGCACCGATGGTGAACTCGACGCGCTCGACCGACACGCGCGGGCGCATGACGAAGCGGAGCGCGACGCGGGGACGCCCGTCGGCGCCCGCGCCCGGTGCGTCGCGCGCCTCGACGCGCGCATCGGCCACGCGCCCCGTGTCGAAGAGCGCCTGCAAGGACTCGCGCACGAGCACGGCCGAGAAGACGGTGCCGGTCGCCACGCGCAGCCGCGCGCGCAGCTCGGCCAGCGCCGTCTCGTCGAGCGATGCCTCCTCCACGTCGAGCGTCACGCTCTCGATGGTGCGCCCCTCGTACCGGCTCAGGTCGGGTGCCAGACGCGCCTCGCCCCGGGACGCCATGACCGAGGGCGCCACGAGCAGCAGCACGAGAGTTAGAAAGATGACCCGAGGGATAATCACGATAGGCAATAGTAAGCAGATGGCAGTAGGCAGTTAAGAGCACTGCTGTCGAAAATCTGATTCATCCTTTCAATGCCGGCAACGCGGAGCGACTGCCCACTGCCATCTGCCTACTGTCTACTCCCCTTCAATATCTCTTCCGGAAGCGCAGCTCGAAGTTGAAGTTGTTGCTGCGTGTGCTCAGCGTGTCGGTCGAGCCCTGTTGATACTGCGCGATGAACGAGAGACGGTCGCTGACACGGTACTCGACGGCGATGACCTGATTGGTCTCGCCCGTGACGTTGGTCGAATAGGTGATGGCGAGATTGCGGTTCACCTGCCTCCCTACGGTTAACCGCGCCGTCGGGCTCTGGCCGCCGCGCCCCGCGATGACGGGGTCGAACTCGAAGCGGTTCAGGCCGAACAGCTTGTCGGTCGCCTTCTGCACCGGCGCGTTGATGAGCGTGTCAGTCAATAAACTCGTCGCCGTCCCGAGTCCCGTCTGCGCAAGGGTCGAAGTGCCTTCGGGCCCGCCCGAGAGATTGCCCGTCGTGATGAGCGCGATGACATCCGCCTGCGGCAGCGGCGGGTCGGACGTGGCCGTCGTCGTGAGTCCGCCCGAGAGCGGCCCCGACATCGTCACCGTCACGCGATAGCCGCGAATGTCTGACTGCGCCTGAAGGTTGATGACGGGCGGCGCCTCCGGGCGCGGCGGCAGGTCGATCAGGGCGCGCAGGATTTCGTAGCGGTCGTTGCGGAAGGCGACCGTGCCGCGCGTCGCCGTGATGCGACCCGAAGTGACGGGGGCGTCCACGGGCCCGCTCACGCGCAGGTTGAGCGAGCCGACCATGTCCGCGAGGTTGTTGCGCACGACGAGCGCGTCCTGCCCCTGTATGGTCAGACTCAGAGTCGTCGGCCCGAAGAGTCCAGCGCCGCCCGCGCCCCCGACGACGCCCGACGAGATGGGCACCTCGTTGCGCCGGTCAATCAAGTCCGCGAGGTCTATGTCCTCCGTGATCTCCGTGCGGCGCACCTTGATCGTGCCCTCGGCGATGATGCCCTCGGTGCCGCCGCGAATCTCCAAGTTGGCGTCGGCCGTCGTCGGCAGGTCGCCGAGGAAGGCGGGCAGCGTGACGAAGGCGGCGGCCGGCACCGTCACGTTCTCGCCGCGCGCGACGAGACGGAACTGCGTCGGCTGGAAGCCGGAGATGAGCGCGCCGCCCGTCGCCGAGACGCGCCCGCCGCCGAGGCGCCCCGTCAAAGATTCGAGGTTCGCCTGATTCGAGTTGAAGCGCACCGTTCCGTTAATCTGCGTCGCCGTCAGACGCTCGTTCTGTAAGAGCAGCGCGAGCGAAGCGTTCTCGACCGAGGCCGTGCCCGTCACCTGCGGCTGCTCGAACGAGCCCGTGACGCCGACCGCGACGCGCGCCACGCCCGAGAGGAAGAGGTTGCGGCTCGCGCTCGAAAGGAAGCGGAGGTTGAGGTCGCCGTTGACCGAAAGGTTCATGCGGCCGCCCGAGGCGAGCGCGGCCGTGCCGCCAAAGGTGATGTTCGTCCCCGTCCCCGTAAAGCGCGTCCGCTCGAACGTAATCTCGTTCGGCTTGAAGGTGACGACGAGCGGGTTCTCGGCCTTCAGCTCCACGTCCTCGACCTGCACGGCCAGCTCTGAGAACTCCGCGCGGCCCGAGATGGCGTCGGTGATCGACGCGTCCGGGTCGTCGCTGAGCAAAGTGCCCGAGGCGCGGATGGTGCCCGTCGCGCGCCCCGTCACATGCACGTTCGGATTGTTGAGGAGCGCGGCAAAGAGCGGCGTCAGGTCGGCGCCCGTGAGCGTCGTCTCGGCCTCGACGGGCATACCCTCGCCCGCGAGGTCGAGCGTGGCGCGGACGACCTGCGGCTTGCCGAAGATGCCGGTCGTCAACTCGGCGACGAACTTCTGTTCGTTCGTCATGTGTCCCGTGAGCGTGAGCTGCCCGGCGGGCTGGCCGTTGATGGTCACGTCGCGCCCCTGCGCGCTCACCTCCGCGCGAATCGTCGTCGGGTCGGCCACGTTGCCGGAGAGCGTGGCGTTGAAGTCGGCCTTGCCCGAGAGCGCGGGCAGGGACGCGCCGCCGAGCGCGGCGACAAGACCCAGATCGACGTTCTTCCCCTCGACGCGGAAGTCCTTGACGGTCGCGGCCGGGAGCCCCTGCGCGCCCGAAGCGATCTCGATGCCGCCGTTCGCCGTGATGTGCCCGTCGCCGAGCTTCACGTCGAAGGCATCGAGCATGACGCTGTTGCCGCTGAAGGTGGCGCGCGCGACGATCTCGTCATACGGCGTCGCACCGATGCGCCCGCCCCCGACGCGCAGGTCTGCGTTGCCCTGCATCGCGCCCGGATAGCCCTTCACGCTGATCTTGCCCGAGGCCGGCCCCATCCCCGAAAGGTTGCTGGCGAGCGCGTTCTTCTCGCCCTGCCCGCCGAGGCCGAGCGCCCCGAGCAGGTTGCCCGCGTTGACGTTCTCAAGCGTCGCGTCGAACTCGATATTGTTCTCGCCCACGCGCGGGAGGACGGCCTTGAAGGCTATGCCGCCGCCGTCGGGCTCTTTGAGCTGGCCGTTGTCGATGCGCGTCTCGGTTGCGTTCGACGCGATGTCGGCCGACACGGCGCCGAGGTCGCGCCCGCGCACGGTGAGCGACTGAAGCTCGAAGCGCCCGTTGATAATCGGCGCGTCGAGGTCGCCGGTCACGCTGCCTTTGAAGCTCAGGTTGCCCGCGAGCCCGACGGCTTTAATCTTCTCCTCATACTCTGAGAGCAGACCGGTCGAGAGGGCGATGCTCTGCAACTCTGCGGCGTCCGAAGAGTTGAGATTGACGGCGAGGTCGGAGCCGCCCTGAAACGAGAAGCGACCCGTGGCCGTCAACTCGGTCGCGCCCGCGTGCAGGTTCGCGCGCTCTATCTGAAAGAGGCCGCGGTCGGCCGTCAGCGCCAACTGTCCCGTCAGAGGCGTGCGCGCCGACTCTTCTCGGCCCGTCGCGCCCTCGAAGGTCGCGTCCACGCGCCCCGAGGCGAGCTTGAAATTGGTGCCGGGGAAGTGCAGGTCAACGGTGCCGGTCGTGGCGCCCGTCAGCGGCACGGCGTTGCCGGAGGTGAGCGCGAGCAGGCCGCCCGCGTCAACGTTCTCGAAGGTCGCGCGCACGCTTGAGCCCGCGCGGTTCGACGTGGCGATGGTCGCGCTGCCGCGCGCGCTGCCGTTGAAGAGGTCTGCGACGAAGTCGTTCAACTGAATCTGCTCGTTCGTCGCGACGACGGCCGCGCGCGCTTTGCCAAGATTCAACTGACCCAGCACGCCGCCGCCTAAAGATAAGTCCGCGCTCGCGCGATAGCGCCCGCCCGGCTCAAGCGTGAAGCGCGGTCGCGCGAGCCGCACGTTATCGACGCGACCCTGCTGCGGCGTTGCGCCCTTCGAGGTCGGAGGCACGGTGAAGGCGACCGTGCCGACGCCGATGTCGTTCGACGTGCCTTCGACTTTGCCATTCGGCGAGACGGCGAGCCGCACGCCCGCGACGTTGATGCTGCCCGTGCGCGCACCCGCCGCGTTCAGCCCCGCGACGTTCAAGCGCGCGAGCGTGGCCGTCGCGGAGTTGTCGGGGTTGATGGTCGCGTCAACGCCCGCGGCCTGCACGCCGCCGACGGTCGCGCCGCTTGAGACAATCGTCCCGGCCCGCGCCGAGTCGGCCGTGACGTGCAGACGCCCTTCGGGGTTGCGCGCGGCCTTCACGCCCGAGACCTGCGCGCCCGCGACGCGCCCGCCCGCGAAGACGACCGAGTCGGCCGAGGCGGAAGTCGCGCTCCCGCCCGCGATCTCGCCGTCGCGCAATTCGGCCGCGGCGTCCTTCACGAAGAGGCCGGCGAGACTCGTCGCGCCGCTCCGCGCCGCCGCCGCGCGCAGGTCGCCCAGCCAGCGGAAGTCGCTCCCCGTCCCCGTCACGCCGCCGACGAGCTGCACGAGGTTGAGCTGAAAGTCGCCCGCGGTGAGCAGCTCCGCGACGGCCTTACCCTTCGCCTCGTAAGCGCTCCCCTGACCCGACGCGCTGGCGTTGACTTGCAAAGCCTTCAGGCGCACGCCGTCGGCCGCCAAGGCGTCGGAGACGATGCTGCCCTCGACCTTATACTTGTCGCCCTCGCCCTCGACCTTCCCCTCGAAGCGACCCGCGCCGCGCAGCGTCGTGTCGAGACGGAGCACGTCCGAGGTCTGCGTCAAATCAACGTCGGCGCGCACGTCCATGTGGTAGCGCAGCGCGCGCCAGTCTTCGAGCGCACCCGCCAGATGCGCCTCCGCGACGGGCGAGCGCAACACCAGCTCGCCGATGTCGGCGCGCGTCTGGTTGGCGCGCGCGTGCAGCTCGATGTCGATGGGGTTGACCTCGCGCCCGTTCAGCTTGAAGGTCGAGCCTGTAGACGCGAAGTCGATGACATTCATGCGGCTCTCGGCGGGCGCGTTCGGGTCGTCGGGGCGGACGGTGGCGCGGACGTTCCGAGCCTCGCCGGAGATGTCGTAGCGCCGGTCGTCGTAGTGGACGATGGCTTCGTTGACGATGACCTGCGCCGTCGAGTAGGCGAAGAGGATGCGTTTGTTCGGCTCGGGCGGCGGAATCTTCAGACCCGAGAAGTTCGAGCGCCCCTCGGCGTCGTAGACGACCCAGATTTCGGGACGGTCTATGACGAGCTTTTCGAGATTGACGTTGCGCGTCAGCGAGATTGACCAGAGGTCTTCGATGCGGACGGTGGCGACGATGCGGCCCACGTTGCCTAGGGGCGCGCCCGTCTCGGAGTTGTAGAGCTTGAGGTCGTTAATCTCGACCTCGCGCGGGCCGAGCCGCGTGCTGAACGAGCCGACCTCGGCCCGCACGTTGTACTTGGCGAGCGTCGAGACGATCTGGCTGGCGACGTAGCGGTCGATCTGCCCCGTGCGGTAGAGGATGAAGATGATGAAGACGAGGGCGACGGCCGCGACGACGGCGACGATGCCCGTCCACATCGCGTTGCGGCGGTTGACGATCCGGCGCAGGCCGCGGCGGCGACGGCGCAGGCCGGGCGTTCCGGCACCACCACTTTCATCTGGCGGCGCCGGTGCGGGTGTCGGCTGAGCTGCTTGCTCGTCGTGCTCGTCCGTCGGCATAACTTTTCCGTGAAGTGCCGCCCGGGGGAGTGGCGACCAAGATAGAGAAACTCAAAACGGGGAAGAGACCTTACACCTTGTTCGGTTGACCGTCGCGCGCGGGGCTCCCGAGCGGGACGTTGCCGACTATCTCCAACTCGAAGCCTTCGAGCGCGGAGACGCGCGGCGGGTGGTTCGTGAGCAGAAGGATGCGGCGCAGCCCCAGCTCGTGGAGTATCTGCGCGCCGACGCCGTAGTCGCGGTCGGAGCCGTAGCCGGTCTGGAGGCTCGCCTCCTCTTTCGAGAGCCCCCGCTCGCTCATCATCTGGTAGGTGCGGAGCTGGTGGACGAGGTCGAGGTTGTTCTGCCGCTGGCGCAAATACAACACGACGCCGCGCCCCTCGGCCGCGATGCGTTCGAGCGCGGCGTGGAGCTGAAATCCTGTGTCGTCTACAAGCGAGCCGAACATATCACACGTCACGTTCTCGGTGTGTACGCGGACGAGCACGGGGTCGTCGGTGCGCACCTCGCCCATCACCATCGCGAGGTGCACCTCCTCGCTCAGAACGTTCTCGAAGGCGATGGCGCGGAACGTGCCGTAGACCGTCGGCAGATCGGTCTCGACCGCGCGTCGCACCAGAATCTCCTTCCGCATGCGATAGCGGACGAGGTCTGCGACCGTGATGATCTTGAGGCCGTGGCGCGCGGCGAACTCTTCGAGCTGCGGCAGGCGTGCCATCGTGCCGTCCTCGTTCATGATCTCGCAGATGGCCGCCGCTGGCGTGAGCCCCGCGATGCGCGCGAGGTCAACTGAGGCTTCGGTCTGACCGGGACGGACGAGCACGCCGCCCTTCTTCGCGCGCAAGGGGAAGATGTGACCGGGGCGCGCGAGGTCTTGCGGGCGCGTCTTGGGGTCAACGGCCGTCAAGATAGTTGTCGCGCGGTCGGACGCAGAGATGCCGGTCGTCACGCCTCTGCGCGCCTCGATGGAGACGGTGAAGGCCGTGCCGAGGAAGGAGGTGTTGTCGGCGACCTGCATCGTCAGGTGCAGCTCGTCGCAGCGCTCCTCCGTCAAAGGCATGCAGACGAGGCCGCGCGCGTGCGTCGCCATGAAGTTGACGGCCTCGGGCGTGACGAGCTCGGCGGCGCAGACGAGGTCGCCCTCGTTCTCGCGATCCTCGTCGTCCACGATGATAATCATGCGGCCGTCGCGCATGTCGGCGGCGGCCTCTTCGATGGAAGCAAAAGGCATCGGGTCTGGCCTTTAAAATCAACTGTGGAGAGCTTTAGCGGTCGGCGTTTATGTTACCCGAAACCGGCCGTTTTGGCGAACCGATTATGCCCAAGGTTCCGGCGCAAAAAAAACGGCCGGCCGGCGAATCCTTTGGAGAGTTTCGCCGGCCGGACGGGTTGCCCGCAAAGTGCGCGGGCGTTGGATGCGGCGCCGCTACTACTGCCCGAACCTCTGCCTGTACTCGGTCGAGTCGAGGAAGGCTTGATTGAACTCCTTGCGGCTGACGAAGGCGACGAGGTGTACGGGGCTCTGGCGGGGCCTGATGTTCAAGAGGGCTCCATCCTTCCGGCAGCACGCTTACGACACGGAGACGCCGGCCAGAACCGAAAACCCACGCGGATTTTGCGAGGCGCGGGCTACCTGTAGCCCAGCTCAGACAGACGCTCAAGGGTCAGCGCGGGCGCCGGGTCGCCTTGGCGCGCGCCGACCGAGAGGATGCGCTCGACGTACTTGGCGATGATGTCGGCTTCGAGGTTGACCGCGTCGCCGGGGCGTAAGGTGGAGAGGTTCGTCACGACCCACGTCTTCGGGATGATGGCGACCTCGAAGTACTCTTCCGCGAGTGCGGCGACGGTGAGGCTGATGCCCTCGACCGCGACCGAGCCTTTGAAGACGAGGTAGCGCGCCAGCTCCGGCGGGTAGCCGATGCGCACCGTCCAAGAGCCGCCGTGCTCTTCGGCCGAGAGGAAACGGCCGCGCCCGTCCACGTGCCCCTGCACGATGTGTCCGCCGAGCCGCGTCGAGGGCGTCACGGCCCTTTCGAGATTGACGGCCGACCCGGCGCGCAAGGTGCCGAGCGTCGAGCGCTGCAACGTCTCGCGCGAGCCGTCGGCCGCGAACGAGTCGCCGCGCACTTCGAGGGCCGTCAGGCACACGCCGTTGACGGCAATCGAATCGCCCTCCCCCGTCCCCTCGGTGACGACGCGCGCCTCCACCGTCATCCGCACGCCCTCGCCCCGCCGCTCCAACGCACGCACGCGCCCCAACTCCTCGATGATGCCTGTGAACATAAGACCCTCTGGAAAGAGTGAAGGCCGCCCGTGACTCAACACACGGGCGGCCCCGGCCGCAGGTCTGCGGCGCTTATCGTGTGGACTGCGATTCGAGCTTCTCGACGCGCTGGAACAGCTCCCGGTGGTTGGCGCGTATGAGCAGGTTGTCCTCGTGCACCAGCATGACGGTGTGCGTAAGTTTCTTGACCTCTCCCTTTAAACCTTCGAGGCCGTTCTCTACGCCTTCAAGACGCGCCAGCACCGCCTCCCAAATCGGTCGTGTCTCGCGCAGGCGCGCGTCTACCTTCTCTTCGAGCGTCGTCAGGCGCCTGTCGAGCCCGTCAACTTTGTTTTCAAGTGAAGACAGGCGTGAATCAAACCTGTCCATCCGCGCGTCGAGCGAGTCGAAGCGTGCGAAGATGCGTTCCTCGAAGGAGCGCGAGTCAGGTATTTCTTGCGTGGGATTGTCGCTCATGGCGTTCTCCTCTGGCGGGTGATTATGGGCCTTCCCGAAGGAAGGCTCAAGCCTCTGCCTCACCCCGTTTGGCACCGCCGGGTTGTCGGTCACAGACGGTTCGGAGCATTGTGTCGAACACCTCATCGGCGGAGAGTTCGGTGGTGTCGATGACGACGGCGTCGTCGGCGATGCGGAGCGGCGAGTCGGCGCACGTGGCGTCGCGGAGGTCGCGGTCGTTGATGTCGGCGAGCGTGGCCTCGAAGTCGCGCGCGGCGTCGCGCTCGCGCTCCTCTGCGAGCCGGCGACGGGCGCGCGCCTCGGGGGCGGCCGTGAGGAAGAACTTCACGTCGGCCGTGGGAAAGACCACCGTGCCGATGTCGCGCCCGTCGAGCACGCAGCCGCCGCTCGTCTCGCCCATCTCGCGCTGGCAGCGCACAAGCTCGCGCCGCACCTCTGGGACGGCCGAGACGACCGACGCCCCGCGCCCCGCCGCCTCGCCGCGTATCTCCTCCGACACGTCGCGCTCGTCGAGGAAGATGCGCAGAGAGTCGGGGTCGCCTTCGAGTCGTATGCGCGCGCGGTGGGCGACGTGCGCTAAGCCCGCGGCGTCCGTCTCGCTCACGCCCGCTGCCGCCGCCGCCAGCGCCACGGCGCGGTACATCGCGCCCGTGTCGATGTAGAGCAGCCCCAACTCCCGCGCCAGCCGACGACCCAGCGTCGACTTCCCTGCCCCCGAAGGCCCGTCGATAGCGATGATGAATGGTTTAGTCATAATAGATAGTAGGCAGATGGCAGTAGACAGTAGGCAGTAGGCAGTCGCTCCGCGTTTAGAGATTTGAAAGATTAACCCACGGTTCTCAGCAGAAGGTTTTAACTGCCTACTGCCATCTGCCTACTGCTTACTGAGCGCTCCTTTTAACGCAACGAGCGCAACGTCGATCTCTTCGCGCGAAACGTCGTAGTGCGTGACCATGCGAATCGAGTCGCCGAAGCCGGAGCAGAGGACGCCGCGGGAGGCGCGGACGCGGGCGCAGATTTCGTCGGCCGCGAGTCCCGTCTCCGACACGTCGAAGATGACGATGTTGGTCTGCACGCTTTCAGGGTCGAGCCGCACGCCGGAGAGTTCGGCTAAGCCTTCGGCGAGGCGGCGCGCGTTGGCGTGGTCTTCTTGTAGGCGCGGCGGCGTCTCTTCGAGCGCGACGAGACCTGCGGCCGCGAGCACGCCCACCTGCCGCATCCCGCCGCCGAGCAGCTTGCGCCAGCGCCGCGCCTCTTCGATGAAGGCGCGCGTGCCGAGAAGCATCGAGCCGACGGGCGCGCCCAAGCCCTTCGACAGACAGAACATGACCGAGTCGGCGGGCGCGGCGAGCGCCGAGACTTTCTCGCCGAGCGCCGTCGCCGCGTTGAAGATGCGCGCGCCGTCGAGATGGACGGGCAGACCCAAAGCGTGCGCGCCGTCGCAAAGCTCTCCGGTGCGTTCGCGCGACATCACGCTGCCGCCCGCGAGGTTGTGCGAGTTCTCTAAGGCGACGAGTCCCGTGCGCGCGACGTAGTAGGGCGCGTCGTTGGCGTGGACGGCCGCGCGCACCTCCTCCCAGCGCAACACGCCGGAGCCGTCGGCGCTCTTGACCGGTCGCGCCAGCGCGCCGGAGACGGCCGACATCGCGGCCATCTCGTAGTTGTAGATGTGGCCGCGCTCCTCGATGACGACCTCTTCGCCGGGGCGCGTGTGGAGCTTGACGGCAATCTGGTTGCCCATCGAGCCGGTCGGGACGAAGAGCGCCCCCTCTTTCTCGAACAGCTCGGCGGCGCGCTCCTGCAAACGATTGACCGTCGGGTCTTCGCCGTACACGTCGTCGCCCACCTCGGCCTCGGCCATCGCGCGCCGCATCGAGGGCGTCGGCTTGGTGACTGTGTCACTACGTAGGTCAATTAATCTCATTAGTGCGTTCAGACGAAGGCCGCGAAGACCTCGTTGGAGAGCAGAGCCCCGGCGGGTGTGAGACGGAGCACGTCGCCGTCCAACTCAATCAACCCCGCCTCGTCGAAGCGCGCGAGGTCTGCGGCGTAGACGGCGCGCACGTCGCATTGGTAGAGCGCGTGGTGCTCCGCGAGGTCAACGCCCTTCGATAGAAGACGCAGGCCGAGGAAGAGCGCTTCGGCGCCCGCGCCGCGCTCGTCCAACTCTTCGCGCGTGACGACGGCCGCCCCCTTCTCTTCAATCAACTTTACATAAGCGCGCGCGTCGCGCTCGTTCGACCAGCGTCGGCGCGCACCGTCGAAGGAGTGCGCCGAGCAGCCGAAGCCGTAGAAGGGCGCGCCCGTCCAGTACTTCATGTTGTGCCGCGACTCGCGCCCCGGCAGAGAGAAGTTGGATATCTCGTACTGCTCGTAGCCGGCGGCGCGCGCGCGCTCGACCAGCAGCCGGTACATCTCTGCGGCGAGGTCTGGGTCAGGCGGGTTGTAGCGCCCCTGCCGAATCTGTTCGGCGAGCGGCGTCCCCTCGTGCACTTCGAGCAGGTAGAGCGAGAGGTGTTCGGGACGGAGCGCGAGCGCCTCTTCGAGGTTTCTCTCCCAAGCGCGCAGGGCTTGGCGCGGCAGTCCCGCGATGAGGTCGAAGCTGATGTTGTCGAAGCCTGCGGCGCGCAGGTCTGCAAACGTGCGGCGTGTGTCGTCGGCGGTGTGCGTGCGGCCGAGACGTTTCAGCTCGCGGTCGTCGAAGGTCTGCGCGCCGAAGCTCGCGCGGTTGACGCCCGCCTCAAGCAGCGCTCGGAGATGTTCGGGCGTGACCGTGCCGGGGTTCAGCTCAAGCGTCACCTCGGCGCGCGCATCCACGTCGAAACGTGTGCGCACCGCGTCGAGGATACGCGCGACCTGTGCAGGCGTGAGCAGAGAGGGCGTGCCGCCGCCGAAGTAGACGGTGTCAACGTCGAGGTGCGCGCCGTCCAACTCGAACGACTCTATCTCGCGCGCGAGCGCGCCGATGTAGCTCTCGGCGAGCACGGCCTCGAAGGCCCCCGTGGCGAAGTCGCAGTACGAGCAGCGCGAACGACAGAAGGGGACGTGGATGTATATGCCGGCGCGATTCATCTTTAAAGATTCGTGATTATAACACGCGCGGACGGCGACGAGTTCTCGTGTGCGTTAGACGACGGATGCGCTCGCCGGCCT
This sequence comes from Pyrinomonadaceae bacterium, assembly GCA_045807845.1. Classification (GTDB taxonomy): domain Bacteria; phylum Acidobacteriota; class Blastocatellia; order Pyrinomonadales; family Pyrinomonadaceae; genus QHXN01. Next base: position 23,759 of record JBJMGQ010000082.1, read on the forward strand.
GTACGCTTTTAGGAAGCGACGTGTACGACTTTAATTTTGTTCGCGATGGTACCAATTCGCGCGGCGAGTTTGGGCGCGTGGTGAAAGCCGTGCAAAGCGGAAGAGTTTAATTTCTAAAACTCTCATCGACGTGCGCGAGCGAGCGTGGCATGTGGTTTGTTGTGTAAAGGAACAAAAGCATAATTCGTCGGGTGAACGTGCGTGACCATCTCATCGTCTCTTCTATTTGAAAAGCTTGCGCGGTTCATCTGAAGACTTAACCAACAACACCAACACTTGGAGGAAGCGTTTATGGCAGACAACGAAGAAGGAACTGGCGGCGGTAGCACCGGCGGCGGCGGCGGCTCTTCGAGCGGCGGCGGCAGCTCCTCTGGCAGCGGTGGCGGTAGCTCCTCCGGCGGTGGCGGCGGCAGCAGCTCGGGCGGCAGCTCGGGTGGCGGCAGCGGCTCCGGCGGTGGCGGCTCGTCGAGCGGCTCGGGCGGTGGCGGTAGCTCATCCGGTGGCGGCGGCACCTCCGGTGGTGGTGGTGGCGGCGGCAGCTCGTCCGGCGGCGGCTCGGGCAGCGGCGGTTCGTCCGGCGGCTCGGGCGGTGGCAGCGGCAGCGGCTCCGGTGGCGGCGGCTCTTCGAGCGGCGGCGGCAGCTCGTCCGGCGGCGGTGGTGGTAGCTCCTCCGGTGGCGGCGGCGGCAGCTCTTCGGGTGGCAGTTCGGGCGGCGGCTCTGGCGGCAGCTCGGGTGGTGGCGGTGGCAGCAGCTCCGGCGGCGGACAGTAACGCCACGAACGCGTTCGCTGCGTACGGCACCCCAGATGCCGGCACACGCCAGCGACATACAAACGGTTAAAGCAAGAGGCGCGCGAGCATCGACCCGCGCGCCTCAGTCTATTTAGCAGTAGGCAGTAGGCAGATGGCAGTAGGCAGTTGAAAGCGCCGCTATCGGAACTCTTGATTAATCTTTCAACACACTCAATGCGGAGCGACTGCCATCTGCCATCTGCCTACTGCCTACTCCTCTTCACTTCCCCTGCGCGCCGAGACGGCGGAGGCTTCCCTCGCCGCTGACCTTGCGCCGCTCAACGCCTGCGACGCGCTCGGCCTCTGCGAAGACACGCATGAAGTTGCCGCCAAGAATCTTCAGAACTTCCTCATCAGAATGTCCGCGCCGCAACAACTCGTAGGTGATGTTCGGCAGGTCGCCCACGTCCTTGATGCCTTCGGGCAGGTTGGGCACGCCGTCAAAGTCTGAGCCGAGGCCGACGTGGTCGATGCCTGCGACCTTCGCGATGTGCTCGATGTGATCGACGAGCATCGAGAGCGTCGTGTTCGGAATGGGGTTGGCGTCGTTGAGCTTCTTCAGCTCCTCTTCGATGCGCTTCGGGTCGCCCTTGAACTGCTCGCGCAGTGCGTCGCGCTGCGCCTTCAGCTTCTTGTCCCGTTCGAGATCGGCCACGCGCACCTTCTCGTCGAGGAAGGCCGGGTAGAAGTTGACCATCACGACACCGCCGTTCTGCGCGATGCGCTTCAGGAGCTCATCGGACACGTTCCGCTTGTGGTTCGAGAAGACGCGCGCCGAAGAGTGCGACGCGATGACCGGCGCCTTCGACACGTCGAGCACGTCCGACATCGTCTCGTCCGACACGTGCGACACGTCCACAAGCATCCCCAGACGATTCATCTCGGCGACGACCTCTTTGCCGAAATCCGAAAGCCCCCCGTGCCGCGCCGTGTCGCAGCACGCGTCGGCCCACTCGTTCGTGTTGTTGTGCGTCAGAGTCATGTAGCGCACGCCCAGCCGGTAGAACTCGCGCAGCGCCGGTAGAGAGTTCTCGATGGCGTGCCCGCCCTCAATGCCCATCAGCACGCCGACCTTCCCCTCCTTCTTCGCGCGTCTGATGTCCGCGGTCGATGTCGCCAGCATCAAATCGCGCGGGTACTTCTCAATCATCCTGTAGCTGACATCAATCAGATCGAGCGCACGCCGCGCCGACCCGCCCTGCGTGGTGTAGTTCTTCGACACCCAATCCGGCGTCGCATACTGCCTGTCCACGTAGATTGAAAAGAACTCCCCCGTCATCCCCCCCTGCTTCAAACGCGCGATGTCCGTATGATACTTCCCCACCGACGACACCCCGATGTCATAATCCTCATCCGCCATAATCGTCGGGATATCATTATGTCCATCCACCACAATCGCCCGCTTCTGCAACGCCACCGCCCGCTTCCACAACTTCTCATCCCGCACCGGCGTCGCACTCGCCTGCGGCGCGGGCGCCTGCCTTTTCGGAGACGAACCCACAGCCGCGACCTTCCCCGAGAGCGACGCGGCAACGGACAAGACCGAGGCAACAAGGCAGCAGAGAATAAAGACGCGCGGCAATCTATTCATCGTCGGTTCCTACTTTTCGTCTGAATGTTCCGGCGGAGAGCGTGCGGATTATAAAGCCCGACTCAGGCGTTTGTCTCGCGCCGCAGATATTCGAGGGAGAGGTCGATGCCCTCTTGGAGGGTCTTGCGGGTGTTGAGACTGGTGAGGTCGGTGCCGAGGCGAACGAGGGTGCGTGCGACGCCGGCGCGCTCGAAAAGAGAAGGGGCGCCGCGGGGCTTCCGGGCTCAAGCCCTTCTCGCGCAGGAGCGACTCGTCCATGAAGAGGCCGTAGAAGAAAACGTCTATCCTTCTCAACGTCTCGCCCGACATCAAAGCGCCCGCTCCATCAGGATGTCCGTCTGCGGGTCTGAGCCCAACTGAAAGACGTGCTCGCCGACCGCGCGAAAGTTCCACTTGCGATAGAAAGCCTGCGCCCGCCCGTTCCGCTCCCACACCCCGAGCCAGATGGTTTCGTGCCCGGCCCTCTGCGCCTCGTCCACGCACGCGCGCATCAACGCCTCGCCGACGCCGCGGCCGAGCCATTCCCTCGACACATACAGGCGCACCAGCTCGACGGGCTTCGCGCCGCCGACGCCCTCCGCCGGTTCGCCCGCATGCAGCTTGGCGTACCCGGCCGCGACGCCGCCGACCTCCGCGATGAAGAAGGTCGCGGCGGGGTCGGCCAACTCGGCCGCCTGCTGCGCAAGGTTGAAAGACGAAGCGAGGTAGGCGGCTACATCTTCGGGGTTGTTATCGGCGGCGAACGTCTCCGAGAAGGTGCGCGCGCCCAACTCGGTCAACAGGCCGGCGTCAACCGCGTCGGCGCGACGAATCGTCACGTCAGGTCTTTGAGTCATGTGCTTCACCTTAGCAGAACAGAGCCGCGAGCTACGGCGTGAGCAGGACGCACAGCAACAACCCCGCGAGGCACGCCCCCAAGTAGACACCGGGGAAAGCCAGCAGCGTTAGGAGCCCCTTCGCGCCCCGTGTCTTGAGCAGATAATTTTGCCGCCTCCCTCAGTATGTCGAAGCAAATCCCGACGCATGCGCCGGGTGTTTAAGACTTCATGTTCGATTTAACTATACCGAGCCACTTCACGTCGGCGTTCGGGCGCATGCCTCTGTCGGGCCGCGCTTCATCAGGGACGCGACATCTTACCCGTAACGGCCGAACACGCTTCACAAACGGGGCCACGCCTGACGCAGCCCGAGCGCGTGCAGCAGCCCGAGGCCGAGGCAGATGCCCGAGCTACAGTACCAGAAGGCGGCGCTGTTGCCGGGAAAGAATGGCTGGAGCGGCACGAACGCGAGCGCGCGCACGAGATAGACTCCGGTAATCACACACAGACCCGGCCGCAGCAGCGGCAGCCGCCGGATAAGCCCTGCCCCCGACCAGGCATACAACGCCCATGCGCCAAGGACGGCCGCGATGCAGAGAGTTAAGACCGTGGGATACCAATGGCCCCATGCGGCCATCCGCGCCATGCGCTCGCCGGCCCCGAAGAAGCGATACCATTCGGGGCCGCCCGCGATGCACGCCAGATGCAGGAGCGATGCCGCCAGCGATCCGGCGCCCGCAAGCAGAAGCATTAAGTTTCGATTCGGCATCATGTACCTGTGCGGCCTAACCCACGGCATCGACCGCGCCCCGTTCAGGATGAGAGGCTACCTTATCTTGAACTCTCTGCCGTGCTGCCTCGCCAACTCCAACACATGCTCGTACAAGCCCTCTTCCTTCAGGCGGTTGATCGGTAGATAGACGGGCGGGATGCCGGAGGGCGACAGCACCAGCCACCCGGCTCTTTCACGCCACGTGACGAGCATCGACCACGCCGCACTCGCGTCGAGCCGGGTGCTCCTCACCCACAGCCTTCGCTCGCTCACGCCGCAGGAGAGTGCATCTCGCAGATATGTGTGCTGATAAAACGTGCTGCGTGTCCCGACGGGAATCATTCTCGGCGCGAAGAAGGAGACGGTGGTATAGAGTAAGAGCATCACCCCGAGCAAGAGTGTGTACGACGAGAAGAGAAAGATAACGCCGACGGCGGCCAGAGCCGCGCGCCCGATTACTCCGGTGAGCCGCGCGGCGGGAACAAGCGTCCACACGTCTAGATACTCCGACTCCGTCAGCTTCAACGTACTCTCAAAGCTAAATGGGTTCATAACTCCGTCAAAGCGAATGGCTGCTCACGCCGCGATTCAACGGCGCGCAGGTCGGGCGTGAATGCAAGAGGGCGGTTCGTTGCGAGTCCTTTGGAATCGCTTGTGAGGTGGCAGCCGCCACCGTCCGCCTCTCGGTGCATCTACTTGATGACCGCCAGTCTCGGCCCTCGAAAGCTCTGCCTATTATCCGTGCCAAGCTCTTCGAGCTCGATCCTCATCTCACCCTCCGCCGACACCTCAAGCGAGAACTGAATCTGCGGTATCGCTTTCGGTTGCGGGCCGATGCCCTTTAAAGTGAACCATCCCAAGCTACGACACTGGCTGGCCGTCTCGCTATCGCCCTCCAACA
>JBJMGQ010000083.1:0-4183 GCA_045807845.1 Pyrinomonadaceae bacterium
GGATGCGCTCCCAACTGCCATTGAGGCGAAACAAGCGGAAGTAGTGATAGACGCTCTTCCAGTTCGGGTACTCCCGCGGGAGCAAGCGCCACGCGATGCCACCGCGAAGGACATAGAAGATGGCATTGAGGACGAGGCGCATCTCTAACTCGCGCGGCCGCCCACCAGGTTTAGCAGGCGGAATCAGGGATTTGATACAATCCCATTCTCGGTCGGTGAGGTCGGTTGGGTAGAGTTGGTAGCTCATACCCCATAGCTTACCTCATCGGCCGAGGACTTTTCAGACGCCCTCTGACTACTTCCTTCTAAAAATCGTCTTCGGCGTCGTCATCCTGTTGGAGGGCGGTGACGACGATGCGCGCCTCTTCGGACTCGTACTCGTCGGCCTGTGATTCGAGCGCGGCGCGTGCGGTCTCTGCATCCACGGGGTCGCCGAGCAGCGCGACGAGGATGGCGGTCGGCAGTTGGAGCAGCGCCTCCTGCGCGACGGCGCGGACGGCCGGGTTCGGGTGGCGCGCCGTCTCGCACAACTCGCTCGGCGCCAGACGCGTTGTCATCACGTCGGCGACCTCGTCCACGCGCGCGTAGTCTTTGGCGTGCAGGGCGCGCTCAAGCAACTGCGCGAAGACCTCTGACGAGCGCGCTTCGCGGTTGAGCACCGCGGCGCAGGTCTCGGTCATGCGGCGCAGGTCACGCGACTGCTCGGCGCTGAGGGTCTCTGTGCCGACCTCGGCGGCGCGCTCGTCGAGCGCGGCCAGCAGGCGGCTCAGCTCCCACTCGGAGCGTGCGTCGTACATGCTTTCGCGGCGTGAGACCGTGGTGGCGGCCGGGCCCTGCTGATGAGGGGGCGTCGGCGTCGAAAGGGCGCGCTCGACCAGACTGCGCGTCGAGGGCCTCAAGCCCTGCCACACGCTCGCCACGCGCGCTCCGAAATCCTCAATCGTCATCATGCAAAAACTCTTTTCAAAACTCTTCCTGCGGCCCTTTGAGGCGGCCGACCGGGCGATACTATAACAGACGAAGGAAAAGCCGTGAACCGTAAAGCATAAATCGTGACAAGAAAGAACGGCTCTATTCTTGTCACGATTTGTGCTTTACGGTTCACGCTGCTTCAACGATTGTGGTCGATGATTTCGGTGATGATCGAGAAGAAGATTTTGACGACTTCGCCGTCGGGGCGTTCGATCTTGACGCTGGGGCGTGTGAGCACCTGCGTCTGCTTGAGGCTGCGGACGACGCCGCGGATGCGCGCGCCCGTCTCGGTGACGATCTCGACGTTGTCCTTGCCGTAGAGCGGCTGGAGCGCCGCGAGGGCCTTGGTAACTTCCACCTATCCGACCTCCCTTTCTGCTCAACCGTAGAGCATGCGCCGTGCCGAGCGGCCGGAGGCGCTTGCGCGCGGACGCGCGGCGCGCCAAAATACCTTCACGCGGCGGATACGGTGCGCGGGCACGAGTCTAAGTCCCGCGCGCGTGGGATGCAACCGCGGCGCTCCAACCGGCGTATATTGGTGCAACACAACGCCGGCCGAAAGTGCGCCGAAGGCGCACGCCGCGGGCCGGGCTTCCGCACAAACTTTCAAGCGTGCCGAGAATGGAAGGGGGCAGGGATTGCGAGCTGAAAACAGGGACACGGTGAACTGCCCGAGCTGCGGCGCGACGCTGGTCGCTGGGCTGCGGTTCTGTCGCATGTGCGGCTACCGCCTCGGCGAGGGCGTCGAGGAGTATGTGCCCACGCAGCGCTTCGACGCCTCCTCGATGCCGACAGCCGCACCGCCCGCGCCGGGTACAGACCCCTTCCACGCGCGCCAGACGTGGGGCGGCGCGCCCATCCAGCCCTTCGGCGCCACCTCTGCGCTCGGCAGTCAACAGGCGCAGGGCAAGACCTCGATGCTGGCGAAGGTGTGCCGCCCCGTGCGCGGCTGGTGGCTCTGGATGACGATCATCATCCTCGTCATGGTCATGGCCGGCATGATACCGCTGCTCTCGGCGTCAAGGAAGGGGCGTGCCGGCGAGCCGTCGCCGCCCATCACTTCACTCATGGACGAGGCCGACGCGTACGTGACGGCCGACGGGGGCGGCGCGATGATAACGGGTCTGGCCGGGCCGGGCTCTTCGCTGGAAGCGGCGGGGCTGGTCGGCGGCGATGTCATCATGAGCTTAAGCGGCAAGCCCATCCGCGACGCGGGCGTGCTGAAGAAGCTCATCGCCGAGACGCTGCCGGGTCAGTCGCTGCCCGTCACATACATCCACGACGGCGAGACGAAGCAGACGACGTTAACGACGATGCCGGCGGAGCGCTTCCGCGGGATGGATCCGATCAGGGAGCGGCCGAACGGGCGCGCCGTCCTCGACATTAATTTCGACGACGGCGACCGCGTGCGCGTGCCGAACACGAACCTCTACGGCGTCGAGCTTGACAGCGTCGAGCGCAACGGCCCGGCCTACCTCGCGGGCTTGCAGAAGGGCGACATCATCATCGAGTTCGACGGCAAACCCATCCGCACCGCGGGCGACCTGCGCTACCGTGCCGGGGCGGCCCCGCCGCTGGGCCTCATCAACATCGTCGTCATGCGCGCCGGGCAGCAGCTCACGATCCCCGTCAAACTCGGCAGCCAGCGGTAGCTGAGTCAAGCTCAAGTAGTCGAGCCTCCACTCTCATCTCGCGGCGCGGCGTACTCGCGCAGGCGCGCCTCCATCTCGCGGCGCACGTCTTCGCGGTCTTCCTCTTCTTCGTCTTGCTCGAACAGCTCGAAGAGCGCGTAGGGCGTGTCGCCGACGAGGCGCAGCTCCCACGCCTCGCGCCCTTCGGCCGAGGGGCGCGTGAACCACAACGCGTCCACGTCCGACTCGTTGACAGGCGCGCTCTCGAAGCTGACGGCGCCGTCCACTGCGCCCGCGCCGCGCATCTCGGCGAGCGACTCGGGTCGCGCCAGCACGCGCGCGAGTCGCCAGCCGTGCCTTCGGTACTGCGCGAATATCTCCTGAAATTGTTTGAGCCGACTCATACTTTTAAAGTTCTCGATTTGTCATCGCCCGCCCCCGTTCGTTTACAATCTACCTGCGTGTTACCACACGACGCCGGTGGGGACAAGCCCCGGCCTCACGCGGCGCGCCGAGAGGAGAACCCACGGACTTGTCCGTCGAAGAGTTTAGCAAGAGGGATAACGGTTGTGCGCCGGTCGCGCGCGGCGTCGAAGGCTCGCCCTTCCACGCGGCGCTCGGTCGCGCGCTGGCGCGACGCGGCCTGAGCCTTGAGACGTTCTGCCCGGCCCGCGACGTGCTGACGCGGCGCGTGCTCGAAGAGTACGGCGCGATGTTCGTCGCAGAGGGCGTCGCGCTGCCCGACGCCTGCGTGCTGGAGAGCGAAGAGGCGGTCGAGCGCTTCCAGCGCGAGGCGGGCTGGCGCGCGGAAGTTCTGGACGACGCGGTCGTCGAGTTGCAGCCCGTCGCGATGGCGGCGCTCTTGGAGGCGCGCGCGGAGGCGGCGCACTCCGGGCTGCGCGTCACGCCGCGCGGCGGAAGCGAGGCGGGACGGCGCAGCTTCGCCGACTCGTTGAGGCTCTGGCGCTCGCGCTACGACCCCGCGCTCGAACACTGGTGCGGCCAAGGGCGGCTCGACGACGCGGAGGCCGAGCGTCTGCGCGGGCTCCCTCTGCGCGAGCAGGCGGCGGCGGTGCTTGAGCTTGAACGGGGCGGCGTCTTCTTCAGCAAGTATTTCGACAAGAGCATTCTTCAATCGGTGGCCGCGCCCGGCGCCTCGCAGCACCTCGCCATGCTCGCCTTCGACCTCACGGAGTTTCAGGACGCGCGCGTCGGGGCTCTGCTCGCGCGTCACGGCTGGTTCCAGACGGTCTTAAGCGACCTGCCCCACTTCACCTACCTCGGTCTCACAGAGCGCGACCTGCCCACGCGTGGACTCCGCCGCGTCGAGTCCGCCGGCCAGACCTTCTGGGTGCCCGATATGGGGGAGCAGTAGGCAGTAGGCAGAGGGCAGTAGGCAGTCGCTCCGCGTTCAGGACGTTGAAAGTTAATCCGAGATTCTCGGCAGCGGCGCTCTTAACTGCCTACTGCCCTCTGCCTACTGCCTACTCCCTTGCTTTTTGCTTCTGTTTGTGAGAAAGAGTTGTGGCCGTCCGTCGAGCTTGAAGAGTCTTTGAGACTTTCGGCTTGACCCGAAAAAA
>JBJMGQ010000084.1:0-5498 GCA_045807845.1 Pyrinomonadaceae bacterium
GAGAAGGTTGACGAAATCATCGACAAGTGCCGGAGCGGCGAGCTGTCGAACGGCGTGCGTTAGCAAAGATTATGTTTATCGGGGCCATAGGGTGCGAGCCTTTACAACTGCGGCGGGTGCTTCTGGAGAACTCCGCTTCACTCGACGTGTACCGCGCCAACGGCGGCTACGAAGCGCTGCGCAGAGTCCTCGACGGCATGTCGCCGGACGACGTGATTGCGGAGGTCAAGAAGTCCGCGCTGCGCGGCCGTGGCGGCGCTGGCTTCCCGACGGGGATGAAGTGGGGCTTCGTCCCGAAGGACTCGCCGAAGCCGAAGTACGTCGTCTGCAACGCCGACGAGTCTGAGCCCGGCACCTTCAAAGACCGCTACCTGATGGAGCGCGACCCGCACATGCTCATCGAGGGCATGTTGATCGCCGCCTACGCCCTCGGCGCGCGCACCAACTACATCTACACGCGCGGCGAGTACCGTTACCTTATAGAGATCATGGACAGGGCGCTCGACGAAGCGCGCGCCGCCGGACTGCTCGGCGAGAAGATTTTAGGCTCTGACTTCAACTGCGAAATCTACACGCACACGGGCGCGGGCGCATACATCTGCGGTGAGGAGACGGCGCTCCTCAACTCGCTCGAAGGCTTGCGCGGGCACCCGCGCATGAAGCCTCCCTTCCCGGCGGTCGCGGGTCTCTACGGCTGCCCGACCGTCGTCAACAACGTCGAGACTCTGACGGCCGTGCCCGACATCATCAAGATGGGCGGCGAGGCTTATCAGAAGCTCGGGACGGAGAAGAGCGGCGGGACGAAGGTGTGGAGCGTCTCCGGTCACGTCAACCGCCCCGGGGTCTACGAGCTGCCGATGGGCTACGCCCACATGGAGCGCTTCATCATGGAGGACTGCGGAGGCATTCTCGGCGGGCGGCAGTTGAAGGCGGTCATCCCCGGCGGCTCTTCGGTCTACATCATGCCCGCCTCCGACATCGTGGGCAAAGACGTGCGGATGGACTACGAGGGGCTGGTTGCCGCGGGCTCTTCGGTCGGCTCGGGCGGCTTCATCGTGATGGACGAGACGGTGGACGTGTTCGAGTCCACGAAGAATTTGACCGAGTTCTACAAGCACGAGTCCTGCGGGTGGTGCACGCCCTGCCGCGAGGGCACCGACTGGCTCGTCAAGGTCTTCAAGCGCATTGAGGCGGGCGAAGGTCGCCCCGACGACGCGCAGCTCCTCTTGGACATCGTGGACAACATCGAGGGCAAGAGTTTCTGCCCGCTCGGCGACGCCGCGTCGTGGCCCATCCAGTCGGCCATCAAGAAGTTCCCCGAAGACTTCCGCCGCAGGGTCTTGAACGGTCACGGCAACGGCCGTGAGGGGCTGCCGACGGCCTGAGCCCTGCGACTGCGTGAACGGACGAACAGGAACGTTGAAGATGAAGAGTCTCCTTCGCATCATCGCTCTGCTCGGCTGCGTCTCTTCCGCGCTCGTCGCGCCGACGGCCTCGGCCGCGCAGTGTCGCGGCACCGACCGCATCATCCCCAAGCAGATAAGGTTTCAAAAGGGACGCACGACTGCCGTCGTCAAAGACACTATCAAGCTCTGCACGGGGCACGAGTTCCACCTGCGCGCGCGTCAGGGGCAGACGATGAGCATCCATCTCGCTACGGGCAAGCGCACGAGCTTCACGCTCCTGACACCCTCCGGCGATACGGTCGGCGACGCGGACGGCGTGAAAGACTGGTCGGGCGAGCTACAGGACAACGGCGACTACGTCATCAACATCGGCACGGACGCGACCGCCGCCTACACGCTCGAAGTAACGATTCGCTAAGCCCGGAATTGAGAAAAGGGAGTACGGCGATGATTTTCAACGTTACCGTTGACCGGGATGAAGACGGCGTCTGGATTGTAGAGTGCCCTTCGATTCCGGGTTGCGTCAGTCAAGGCATCACCAAAGAAGAGGCATTGGAGAACATTAAAGACGCCATTCGTGAGTGCCTGATTGTGCGCGCCGAGAAAGGCTATCCGCTCACAATCGAGACTCGTCAGGTTGAGGTCGCAGCATAATGGCTTCGCTTCCCGTTCTCAGCGGCCGGGAAGTCGTCAAGACGTTCGAGTCTTTCGGCTGGAATGTCTCAAGGCAGAGCAGCAGTCACATCATCATGACGAAACAAGGTGAGATGGTGACGCTATCAGTACCGGATCATAGAGAAGTCGCCAAGGGTACGCTACGCAGTCTGATTCGCGCAGCTAATCTGACGGTGGACGAATTCGTCGCCGCCATTTGAAAGCGGTATGGTTTAAGAAGAATGCCAGCAGAATTAGTAAAGGTCACAATCAACGGGCAGGAGTTGCAGGTCGAGAAGGGCGCGCGGCTCATCGACGTGTGCCGGGAGAACGACTACTCGATCCCGTCCTTCTGCTACTACGCCGACCTCGCGCTTCAGGCTTCGTGCCGGATGTGTCTGGTGCGCATCGAGAAGATGCCGAAGCTCCAGACCTCGTGCACCATCACCTGCACGGACGGGATGGTCGTCACCACGCAGTCCGAGGAGATCGAGAAGGCGCAGCGCGGAATGGTCGAGTTCCTGCTCGCCAACCACCCGCTCGACTGCCCCGTCTGTGACCGCGGCGGTGAATGCGAGTTGCAGGAGATGGTCTTCGACTGGGGCAACCTCGAAGAGCGCTTCACGGAGCGGAAGAACTACGCGCCCGAAAAATTCCTCTCGCCCATCGTCGCCAACGACCCGCAACGCTGCATCCTCTGTAAACGCTGCACGCGCGTCTGCGACGAGTGGATGGGCGAAGACGCCATCGAGGCCGGCGGGCGCGGCGCGCACACCGTCATCGGCACCTACGGCGGCTGGCTCAACTGCTCGCAGTGCGGCAACTGCATCGAAGTCTGCCCGACCGGCACTCTACTCGACGCGACCTACAGACATCAGACGCGCCCTTGGGAGTTGAACCGCACGACTTCGACCTGTAGTTTCTGCTCCGACGGCTGTCAGCTCTCGGTCGGCTCGCGCCGCGGCGAGGTGATGAGGGTCGTCGCGCGCGACCGCTACGTCAACGGTCACAACGGCGAGTTCCTCTGCATCAAGGGTCGCTTCGCGCACCCGTTCGTCAACCACGAGGAGCGCCTGCGCACGCCGCTCGTCCGCTACAAGAAGGGCGGCCGGCTCGTGCCCGCGACGTGGGAGGAGGCCGTCCGCTTCGCGTCGGAGAAACTCAAGGAGGTCACGACAGCGCACGGCGGCAGCTCGGTCGGCGTGGTCGGCAGCCCGCGCCTGACGAACGAGTCGAACTGGGCGCTTCTGAAGTTCGCGCGAGAGGTTTTGAAGACGGACAAGTACACGGCGACCGAGGCGTTCTCGCTCGTCCCCTTCTTCGAGAATCTGTCCGCGCCCATCGCCACGCACCGCGACATTCGACACGCCAAGACCATCCTTCTCATCGGCGGCGAGCCAGAGGAGTTGCAGCCCTTGACGGGTCGCGCCATCCGGCAGGCCGTCCGCAACGGCGGCGCCAAACTCGTCATCGTCAACAGCACGCCGATACGTTTGAAGCAGCAGGCCGCGCAGTTCATACACATCCGCCCCGGCTCAGAGGAAGCGGCTGTGCTCGCGCTCGCTTCGCCGGGAGATGCCGACGCGGCGGCGCGCAAGCTCGGCGTCGAAGCTGACGAGATTGCCAAGGCTAGTCAGTTAATCAGCGAGACTTCGGGCGACGTGGTCGTCATGTTCGGCGGCGAGCTGAGCGCGGAGGCGCAGGCCGTGCTTGCGCGCATGCCTGCGTCCTTCGGCGAGCGTGAGGGGCGCCGCTTCCTTCTGCACCCGCTGCCCATCTTCAACAACAGCGTCGGCTGTCACGACCTCGGCCTGATGTCGGGCGCATACAATCCGCTCGAAGTCCTCGACGCCGCGGGCTCGGACGTGCGCGCGCTCTACGTCGCCGGGGGCTTCCTGCCCGCGCACCTCGAAGGGCGCGAGGAGGCACTTACGCGACTCGATCTGCTCATCGTGCAGGAGCTTTTCCTGACCGAGACGGCGCTGGCGGCCGACGTGATCTTCCCCGCCGCCTCGTTCGCCGAAGTTGACGGGACGTTCACGAATAACGGCGGGCTCGTCCAACGCGTGCGCCAGTCCATCTCGCCCGTGCACCAGTCAAAGCCCGACTGGGCCATCACGTCGCAGTTGGCCGCGGCGCTCGGCCAAGACCTCGGCTTCCAGATGTCTTCGAGCAACATCTTTCTGGAGATTGCGCGCAACGTTCCTGCTTACGAGGGGCTGCGCTACCCTCTGCTCAAGGACGAGTCGAATCCCGTACAGGTCAAGCACGCGCAGGCCGCGGGCGGCGACGGCGCTTCGCTCATCGGTGCTTTACGCGACGCCGTCTCCACGCTCGAAGAGACGGGCGAGAAGATTGAAGAGACGCCCCCGGTCGGGCACGAACTCTTCAAGCTCGGCGTGCTGACGAGCAAGGTGCCGCAGTTCCATCTGCTCGCCGCCGGCAACCCCGAGCCCGAGAGCGTCCTGATCTCCCCCCTCTATCAAATCACGGTTGACCCCACGCTGCGGCGCGCGTCGGCCGCGGGAGACTGAAAGGAAACGATGAATGATGAATGATGAACGATGAACTAAAGGCGTCTTGTATTCAGTTCATCGTTCCGCGTTCATAGTTCATAGTTCAAATTATGGACTGGCTATCCAACGCAATCGGGGCGGACTGGGCGCGCGCCGTCGGGCAGCTCGTCGGCATCAACGTCGGGTTCGTCGTCGTGCTGATGATCGTGGCCTACACGGTCTTGGCCGAGCGGCGCGTGCTGGGGTTCATACAGGGGCGCCTGGGGCCGAACCGCGTGGGGCCGGGCGGGCTCTTTCAGCCGTTCGCAGACCTCTTGAAGTTCATCTTCAAAGAGGAGATCACGCCCTCGGCCTCGACGCGCTTCGTCTACTTCCTCGCGCCCATCATCGCCATCACGGCGGCGTTGATGCCCATCATCGTCTATCCGTTCGGGCCGGAAGTTTCGCTTCCCTTCCTCGGCAAGTTCTCGCTCGTCATCGCGCGCTTCGACATCGCGCTGCTTTACGTCCTCGGCATCACATCGGTCGGCGTCTACGGTGTGGCGCTCGCGGGCTGGTCTTCGAACTCGAAGTACAGTTTGATGGGCAGCCTGCGCGCGGCGGCGCAGATGATCTCGTACGAGTTGTCGCTCGGCCTCTCGCTCGTCGGCGTGGTGCTGATGTCGGGGACGCTCAACCTCTACGACATCGTCGAGAAGCAGGGCGGCGGGTGGGGGGTGGCGAACTGGAACATTTGGAGCGTCTGGAACACAGGGACGTTCCCGCAGATCATCGGGCTCATCACCTATCTGATCTCGGCCATCGCCGAGACGAACCGCGTGCCGTTCGACCTGCCCGAGGCCGAGACCGAGCTGGTCGCGGGCTTCCACACGGAGTACTCGGCGCTCAAGTTCGCGCTCTTCTTCATGGCCGAGTACGTCAA
>JBJMGQ010000085.1:0-51490 GCA_045807845.1 Pyrinomonadaceae bacterium
CACACGACCATGAAGAAGTAAACGTCCATGCGAACCTCGCCGCCGGTAGTTCAAGCGGCCTTACCCGCCCAGCACGAGAATTATGTAGGCGATGCCATCGAACGCGTCCATTCTCGCCGAAGCAAGCATGGCGCGCATTTATATAACGGGAGCGCCGAAATTCGTGTAGAGAAAATTTCGCCGCAGTCCTCAAGGGTTGACCGCCGCGTGAAGCGAGCGCCAAGACTGTCGGAGAAGTTCGTCTATCTTCCGCCAGTCCTCTTCGTTGACGCCGCCCTCGTCGGCTTTCGTGTCGCGAATCTCCATCGCCTCGGCGCGGAGGCGCGCGTGCTCTGCGAGCCGTTCGGCGGGGACGTGGAAGAGTTCTGACTGAAGTTCTGCGAGAGCGCGCGGGAGGTCTTCGGGGGCGTGCGCGCGGCGCTCGCGGTGGACGATCCACCATTCGAGTTCGAGGCGCGCGGCGCGCTCCACGTCGAAGTCTGTGTCTGAGACGGCGCGGACGGACTGATAGAAGCTGACGAGGTCGGGCAGCGCGCGTTCGTAGTCGGCGCGGCTGTGGCCGTCCTTGAAGATGAAGGCGGCCTTCGCGGCGCGGTAGGCGACGAGGTTCGAGCGCAGGAGCGGGAGGCGATACTGCGTGCGCAGAAGCTCCGACATCTCGCGGAAGAGCTTGACGCGCTGGCGCGAGTAGTAGGAGCGCCACATCGCCGTCTCAAGCCGCGCCACCTCGTCGGCGTCGAACTCGCGCAGAGACGTGCGGCGCGGCCCGTAGAGGTCGTAGGCCGTCCACGCGAGCAGGAGGATGACGGGAACCGCGCTGTACTTAATCCAACGCCTGCGGCGGCGCGGGCGCGCGGTCGAGACTTGGGGGACGGTGGTCGTAGAAGTCGTCATCTTCTTCTATCCTTGATAAGTAACGATGAAGGAGGAACGCTGAACGATGAACTGCAAGAGAGATGTTTTCAGTTCATCGTTCAGCGTTCGTCCTTCATCGTTTTTTCACGCGCCAGAGTTCGAAGCATTCGTTGTCGAAGCCTTTGAGCATCGCTTCGGAGGGCTCGGCCATGAGGCCGCTTGAGGGGTCTGCGAGTAGCTCCAAGACCTCGGGGTCGCGGCGCACGTCGTTGGTGATGACGCAGTCTTCGCCGGTCGAGAGCGGTTCGAGGCGCGCGGCGATGTTGACGTTCGAGCCGAAGTAGTCGAGCCGTTCGTTGAGCGTGACGGCGATGCAGGGGCCCGCGTGCAGGCCGGCCTTGACCGTGAGCGGGCGCATGCCCTCGGGCGGCGATGCGAGCGCCGCCTGCGCGCCCATGATGGCGCGCAGCGCAGGCGCGGGGCGCGGGAAGACGGCCATGATGGCGTCGCCCAAAGTCTTCACGATGGAGCCGCCCTCGGCCGCAATCGCTTCGCGCAGCACGTCGAAGTGGCTCATCACGGCGCCGAAGGCCACGGCGTCGCCGATCTCTCGATAGAGGCGCGTCGAGTTGCGCAGGTCTGTGAAGAGGATGGTCATCTGGCCGACGTTGATGCGGTCGCCGGGGCGGAGCGCCTCCGCGGCGAAGAGGTCGCGGAAGAGTTGGAGCGCGGTGACCTCCGCGGCGGTCGCCGCCTGCCCGCCCCACGCCTCGCGCTCGATGCGGAAGAGACGTTCTTCGCCGGTGTCGTTCTGAAGCTTGATCGAAGGGTGCGTCGAGGCCGTCAACTCTTCTTCAACGTCGTCGGCGCAGAGCGTCAGCTCTTCCGAGCCGTTGGCCGAGACGAGGAGCGTGCGTGCGTCGTCGTTCGCGCCGGTGCGAAGTTGGTGGCGTCCCTCTTCGAGCAGCGGCGCGACCGTGCGCGTCTCGCCCGCGGGGACGAGTTGCTGGACGACGATGTGCGGCGTGACCTGCGGGCCGCCGACGCAGAAGTCGCGCGCCTCGATGCGGCGGACGGATGGACTGGGGCGGAAGACGACCTCGACCGAGAGGTCGAAGGCGACGTTGAAGTCTATCTGGCAGGAGTCGCAGTGTTGTTCGGCGCGCACGTCTCGGAGGGCGGTGGCCGACTGCTGCGCGCCGCGGCAGATGGGGCAGAGCAGCTCCCAGCGCAAGTCGAGCAGCCCCGCGCGCGTCGCCCTCAGACACAGTTCGAGCACTTCGCGGCGCGA
Organism: Pyrinomonadaceae bacterium; assembly: GCA_045807845.1. Classification (GTDB taxonomy): domain Bacteria; phylum Acidobacteriota; class Blastocatellia; order Pyrinomonadales; family Pyrinomonadaceae; genus QHXN01. The sequence goes on from JBJMGQ010000085.1 coordinate 2,147, forward strand.
CGCGCCCCACGCGTCTGCGAGCGCGTAAGGACGCAGGCGCGCGAGCGTCAATTCGTCGGCGGACTCGACCGTCTTGCAGAGTCGCGCGGCGAGCATGGCGTCGGCACCGTCGGCGACGAGCCTGCCAAGCAGCACGCCGAGCAGCGCGCGTGCGCTCGCGCCGAGTCTGTTTGCGCGGCCCGCTTCAACGGGCTGAGTCTGTTCGTCAAGGGCGAGCTGGTCGTAGCGGCGAAAGACTTCGGCGAACTTGCGCGCGCTGATGCGGCCGACCTGAAGGGGAATGACCGCGCGGCCGAGCGCGCCGCGTGGACGAACGCGCACGTCGTAGACGAGGCGCGTGCCGCCGCCCTCGCGCTCGGAGAGTTCGGCGGCGACGCGCATCTCCGAGACGGGCCCCGTCCGGTAGCGTCGCAACACGCCGAAGCGGAAAGGGCGCACCCACTCGAACGGCTCCTCCTCCCACTCGATGCCGACGCCGAGCTTCGAGAGCTTGAGACGACGGCGACCGAGGCCGTCGTTAACTTCGGTCGGGGCTTGCGTGGAGACATCGGGCAGGCCGGCGTCGCGGTTGAAGCGGTTCGTGTCGGAGACGAACGGCCAGAGCGCCCGCGGGCTCGCGCGCAGGTCGTACTCCCAGCGATAGTGGAACTCTCTCTTGCTCACGCCGCCCCGTCTCATGAATGGAAGATGTCGCGCCGCGCGATAGAAGGAGAGCCCCGGGACGCGCGCGCCCGACGGCGCAACATTCTTGACGCCGCGGCGCGGCGAGTCAACAAGTTTCTCGGTCACGCGTTAAATTACGCGGCGCCGCGTGTGCGCGGATTTTTGGATTGAATAAGCGAGAAAAGTTGATGACATCGGCGGCGCCATTTGCTACAAGTGTGGAAGCTGTACCAACGACCAAGCGAATAAGGAGAAAAGGGAATGGCTTCCAAAAAGTCCTCGAAGAAGTCGTCAAAGAAGGACGACAAGGAGACCGCGAAGAAGGGTGGCGCCAAGGGCGGCGCGAAGAAGTCGGCCGGTAAGAAGTCGGGCGGCGGCGGTGGCGCGAAGAAGGCCGCGTCAAAGGGCGGCGCGAAGAAAGGCGGCGCTAAGAAAGGCGGCGCGAAGGGCGGAGCGTCCAAGGGCGGAGCCAAGAAGGGCGGCGGCGCCAAGAAAGGCGGAGCCAAGAAAGGCGGGGGCGCGAAGAAGGGTGGAGCAAAGAAGGGCGGGGCCAAGAAGGGTGGAGCGAAGAAAGGCGGCTCGAAGAAGGGCGGCGGCAAGTCGCTCGTCAGTAAAGCCAAGGAGATCGTGGGCGACGTGCTCGTCGGCGCGGGCGTCGGCGCGTTGCTTGGCGCGGTTAAGGGCGGCGTGGAACAGATTAATGAGAAGGCCGAAGACGCCGAGACTGAGCTTAAGGGAGACGACGATCAGGGCGGAAAGAAGTAAAGGCGGAAGCCCGACCTTGAGGGAGGGCGCAAGGGAAGTAGGAAGTAGGAACGCGGAACGATGAGCTGAAAGCCCGAAGCCTTCAGTTCATCGTTCCGCGTTCTGCGTTCATCGTTCGGCGGAAGCCCGACCGCGAGGGAGGGCTTCCGCCGGTGCCTTCCTTAGTCCTTCCGTCGTTTGAAGAAGAGAGCGGTGAGGGCGGAGCCGGGGGCGTTGGGGCGCGGGTCGGGACGGATGTCGAGCGGGCCTTCGCCGACCATCTCCCAGCCGTCGGCGCCGAGCTTCGCGATGGCCTTCGCGTAGGAGTTGCCGCCGAGTCCGGCCTCGATGGTCTCGGTCTTCACCCCCTCGTCTTTAAAGTATGTGATCCAAGCGAAGAGACGGGGCGTCGGGATGGCCTGCGACTTGATGACCGCGCAGTACTCCCATTGCAAATCGCGCCGGGGCTCGGCGGCGGCGGCGCGGGCCGCGAGCGAGCCGTAGAGGGCGTGCCCCGCGAGCACGGATGCGAGCGACAGGGCGACCGTCAAAAGGTAGTGCCTTCTGTTCATGTCAACTCTCCTCGAAGAAAGTTACTGCGGGTTGGTATGCGTGTGTCGAAGTCGCGTGAGGCGAGCAGGCGGTGAAGGGAACGGGCGCGTTTCAGAGGCGCGAGGTGTTGCCCTTGTCTCGCGCGAGCAGCTTGGAGATGAGATTGCGCAGGCGGTCGAAGTCGATGGGCTTGGTCAGATAGCCGTTGAAGCCCGCGTCGAAGGCCGCCTGCCGGAAGCCGTCGGTGTCGAAGGCCGTGAGCGCGACGACGGGTACGTCCTTTAGCTCCGACTCCTCGCGGATGCGGCGCGTGGCGGCGAGCCCGTCCTGCTGCGGCATGGCGATGTCCATCAGGATGAGGTCGGGGTGCGCGAGCTTCGCCACGTTGAAAGCGTCGGCCCCGTTCGACGCGGTGACGACGCGGTAGCCCATGTCCTGAAGCGAGAGGCTGATGAGGATGATGTTGTCGCTCATATCATCCACGACCAGAATGGTCTCGCCGGTCTCGTTCTGCTGAGGCGCTTCAACGGTCATGTCGAGCATTATCCCCCACTCCTCTCGAAACACCCAAACCCTTAAACGACCGGCGCACAAAAAAGCTGAGGCCCGGCTGCGCTCTCCCCTTCACAGCCGGGCCCCGACTTTGTGGTTGCCGGCGCATCGGCACCGTAACCAGTCCCTTGCGAGACGCTATTAAGCTAAACAACCTGCGTGCCACGTCGGCGGCGGGTGATTGTATTTGAAGGGAGCAGGGTTTCCGGCCTTTTTCCTTCAGTCAGGCAGGGGCCTTCGGGCTCTGTGTCGTAAAGGGGTGACGAAATGGTTGACGGCCTTAACCAAATCGGGAGTGAGGGTCAGAGCATGTATGTCCAGCTCTGCTCGCCGTTCATGAGGACGACGATGCGGACGCCCGCGGCCTTGAGCGCGCCGCGCAGGCGGCCGTTGCCGAGGAGTTGGTTGCCTGCCTCGCGCGTCAGCGTCGCGCCCGTGAGCGAGAGCGTCGCGCTCTGCGAGTCGCCGCTCAGTGCCGCGTGAACTCTGTACCCACGCGCCGCGAGGTCGCGGGTCACCTCTGCGACCGCATCGGTGCGCGACGGCGCGGGCGCGTTCGGGAGTTGCGGCGCGGGCGGCTCGTTCGTCTGCGGGGGGACGGCGGTCGAAGGCTGCGCGTTGCCGCCGTCGGGCTGCGGCGCGGGCTGCCAGCTCGACGCGGAGTTGCCCGGGGGCGCGGGCACGGCGGCGGGCTGACCCGTCTGACCCGAGATGTTGCCGAGCAGCGCCGAGTGCGCCTGCGTCGAGGTGTTGCCCTGCGACTGCTCCGCCGGCCGTGTCTCCGTGGACTGCTTCTCAGATGGAGTGTTCGTCGGGAGGAGCGACTTGGGCTGTGCGGACTCGTTCGCCGTCTGTCGCGCCAGCTCGGGCGGGGCCTTTGCGCTCCGCTCGGTGCGGTAGGATTCGTACGTGATGCCGCCGACCATCCAGAGGCAGAGGAAGGTGGCGATTCCTGCCAGCGCCCAGACGGTCGAGACGTGCAGGCGCCCGACGACCGGGATGTCGTAAAAGACACGCACGGCATGCCCGCGCGCAGGCCCGCGTCCACGCGCGCGCCTGCGGTCGGCGACATAGATAAAGACCAGCACCCCGAGGATGCCCAAAGGGCCGCAGACCGCCCCCAGAAGGAGTCCCGGGAGGAAGCTCCGCCCGCGCTCCCTGAGCATCCAGCCCGTTATCAGGCCGGGCACCACCGCCCAGAAGAAGATGAGCAGAGCCGTTATCAACATGTTCGCCCCGGGAATCCCGCCTGTTCCTCCGAAAAAAGACTTAACAGTCCTCTTTTATCACAAACTCGCGCCATTTTTTGAGCCGATTTCATAACCAGAGGTTCGCCCGTCCAATTTTCAACCGCGCTCGCAGGTAGTTCTGACCTGTTTCTCAAACGTTCGGGCTTTTTTCTCGAACGTTCGAGCTTTGAGCCTCGACTTTCCGACTTTTTTCCGAACGTTTGGGCTCCGAGACGGAAACTCCGAGCTTTTTTCTCCAACCTCCGAGAAAAAAGCTGAAAAGTCGAGTCTCAAAGCTCGAACGTTGAGGCTCAGAGTCGAAACGTCGGGGCTCCGAGCCTCAACTTTCCGTCTCCGAGCCTCAACGTCGGGGCTCGAATCTCGGTTTTCGACCTTCGAGCGGGTAGTTCGGGGAACCGAGGGGCGGCGAAAGTGTCTGGTTTATCAGGGAAAACGGCCAATCTACGCCGGAGGCTGGAATATATGTGTAAATTATGCTATTTCTTCGGTTAGAGGGCTTCGGAATGGAGCGGCGCTAACAACCGGCGCGTAGTCTAACGCATCTCAGGGGCGTGTCCGTGTTTGAACCTCCCTTTAGAGCTTTCGCCGGACGGCGGCCGAGAGTACAACTGGAATACAACGTCAGACATCTAATGTCTCTCGCATCAATGGGTTAGTTGTATGCGGGTGGGGCGGCCGACGGCGTATGTTTAGAAACTTAAGTGTCCGAAGCCACGTATGAGACGCTTTCCGCGGCATAAGCGTCTGGACGGGGGGGCGAGATTTGAGCGAGAAGATGAAGAAGCAGGGGTTGGATCTGTTGGAGACGGGCGGCGAAAAATTCTATGAGGGCTACGGCGAGGTTGTCTCGGGCGACCCGGTCTCCGAGCGCGACATCGACGACGTGCTCCAAAAACTCGAAGCAGCGACCATCGGTGCGGTCGAATCTGACGAGGAACTGATCTCGGAGGTCGCCTCCCTCGCCACCGACGTGGAAGAGGAAGGCACGCTCGACGAGGTTGACGACCTCGACCTCTCGGCGGGAGAGGACGAGAAGTCGGCCGACCCCGTCCGCGTCTACCTGCGCCAGATGGGCACCGTGCCGCTTCTGACGCGCGAGCAGGAAGTCTCCATCTCGCAGCGCATCGAGCGCGGCCAGATCAAGACGCACAAGGCCATCTCGCGCTCGCCCATCGCGGTCAAGGAACTCATCCGCATCGGCGACGAGTTGCAGACGGGCGACTTGAGCATCCGCGACATCGTCAACTTCTCCGATCAGGCCGACGTGTCCGAGGCCGAGGACAAGGCCGACGAGTATTTGCAGTGGACGCTCGAAGGCGTCGAGAACATCCGCAAGCACTTCAAAGAGGGCTTGAAGGAGTGGGAGCGGCTCTCCGCCGAGCAGAAGCTGACGCGCGGCAAGCCGACGAAGAAGCTCCTGCGCCTCAAGCGCAAGGTCGCGCGCACGCGCCTCGAAATCTCGCAGGAGATTAAGAACCTTAACCTGAAGGAGTCGGCGCGGCTGCGTCTGATCGACGCCATCGGGCGAGCGCACAAAGAGGTGCGCTCAGCCGAGCGCGAGATCAAGAAGCTCTCCGACAAGCTCGAAAACAAGCGCATCAAGCCCGACGCCGAGAAGGAGTACAAGCGTCAACTCCTCGCGGCCAAGCGCCGCTTGAAGAAGGTCGAAGAGGAGCACAGCATCTCGTTCGTCGAGATTAAGCGCACCTACCAGTCCATCGTTGCGGGCGAGGCCGAGACGCAGGAGGCCAAGCGCGAGCTGACCGAAGCGAACCTTCGTCTCGTCGTCTCGATTGCGAAGAAGTACACGAACCGCGGGCTTCAGTTCCTCGACCTGATTCAGGAAGGCAACATCGGTCTGATGAAGGCGGTGGACAAGTTCGAGTGGCGGCGCGGCTACAAGTTCTCGACCTATGCGACGTGGTGGATTCGGCAGGCCGTGACGCGCGCGATTGCGGATCAGGCGCGCACCATCCGCATCCCCGTCCACATGATCGAGACCATCAACAAGCTCATCCGCACCTCCCGCGCGCTCGTGCAGGAGTTGGGGCGCGAGCCGACGACCGAAGAGATTGCGGCGAAGGTGGACATGCCGGTGCCGAAGGTGCGCAGCGTCTTCAAGCTCGCGCAGCAGCCCATCTCTTTGGAGACGCCGATTGGTGAGGAGGAGGACTCGCACCTCGGCGACTTCATCGAGGACAAGTCGCGTGTGAGCCCCGCGGACTCGGTCGTCACGACCAACCTGCGGCAGGTGACGGACGCGGTGCTGGCGACTTTGAGCCCGCGCGAAGAGGTCGTCATCAAACTCCGCTATGGGCTCGGGCCCGCGGGCGAGGAGCACACGCTCGAAGAGGTCGGCAAGAACTTCGACGTGACGCGCGAGCGCATCCGGCAGATTGAGGCGAAGGCGCTCCGCAAGCTCCGCCACCCGTCGCGCGCGCGCCTGCTCAAGGCGTTCACCGACAGCTTGCAGTAAGCTGCTCACTTAAACGACAAACAGAGGCTTGCTCACTCCCTCTACTTGAGAGGAACCGGAGCAAGCCTCTTAACCTTTTGCGGGCGAACTTGACGGGGGCGGGAGAAACGTACATCCTTCCACGGTCATCTCAATCAATTCAGGTTAACTCGGCAGAATGGAAGACAGGATAGAGTCCATGTCGGCGTTCGAGCGTGTGAAGCTGGCGCGCCACCTCGAACGCCCCTACACGCTCGACTTCGTCGAGCGCCTCTTCGAGGAGTTCGTCGAGGTCAAAGGCGACCGGCGCTACGCCGAAGACCCGGCCATCGTCTGCGGCTTCGCGCGTTACCGAGGCGTCTCGGTCGCCGTCGTCGGCCAGCAGAAGGGGCGCGACGCCAAGCAGCGCCGCTTCCGCAACTTCGGGATGACCAAGCCCGAGGGCTACCGCAAGGCCCTGCGGCTGATGCAGCTCGCAGACAAGTTCGGCCGCCCCATCATCACCTTCATCGACACGCAGGGCGCCTACCCCGGCATCGACGCGGAGGAGCGCGGGCAGGCCGAGGCCATCGCGCGCAACCTCTTCGAGATGTCGCGCCTGCGCGTCCCCGTCGTCGGCGTCGTCATCGGCGAGGGCGGCTCGGGCGGCGCGCTCGCCATCGGCGTCGCCGACCAAGTCTTGATGCTTGAGAACGCCGTCTACTCCGTCATCACCCCCGAAGGCTGCGCCGCGATTCTGTTTAAGGACAGCGCGCAGGCGCCTCGCGCCGCGGAGTTTCTGCGCCTGACCGCGCCCGAGCTGTACCGCGCAGGCATCGTTGACCTAGTCGTCCCGGAGCCCGCGGGCGGCGCGCAGAACGACCACGACGAGACGGCCCGCCTGCTCGACACGGCGCTGTGGGAGAGCCTGCGGCAGACCTCCGCGCTCCCCGAGGCCGAGCGTCTCGCGCGCCGCTACAAGAAGCTCCGCGCGCTGGGCCGTTGGGAGACGTTGAAGTGAACGCAGAAGTAGGAACGCTGAACGATGAACTGTAAGCCTGTTATCTTCACTTCATCGTTCAGCGTTCCTACTTCCGCCTTCCGGCGCGGCTGTTTCCCATTTGCGAAGAATTAAGGGATAATTGAGGAAAATTTTAAAAGGAATGATAAAGAAGTGACTGTAGCAGAGGTAGATAGACCGCAGGAGTCCGATTTCGAGCTGGCGAAGAAGGCCGCGGGCGGCGATGGGAAAGCGTTTGAGGAGTTGTACCGCCGGCACTACCGGCGCGTCTACGCGCTCACCCTGCGCATGATGGGTAATCCGACCGAGGCCGAGGACATGACGCAGGATGTTTTCCTGCAACTCTACAACAAGATAGGGATGTTCCGCGGCGAGTCGGCCTTCACCACCTGGCTCCACCGCATGACGGTTAATCAAGTGCTGATGCACTTTCGCAAGAAGAGCACGCGCTCGGAACTCCTCACCGACGAGGGCGAGACTCCGATCCAGATCGTCAAGGGAACTGAGAACCCGGGCACGATGCCCGTCATCGACCGCATCTCGCTGGAGAAGGCGCTCCAGCAACTCCCGCCCGGCTACCGCACCGTCTTCGTCCTCCACGATGTCGAAGGCTACGAGCACTACGAGATTTCCGGAATGCTCGGCATCGCCGAGGGCACCTCGAAATCGCAATTACACAAGGCGAGGCTCAAGCTGAGGCAATTAATCCGGGAGCAAGCGGCATCTAAATAATCTTCCGGGGCCCACCCGGGAGGCCGAAGTCTAGTCCACCCCAAAGGAACGGCCTGAAATGGATTGCGCCAGAAGTATCGAACTGCTCAGTGAATTCGACGCCGGATTGCTCGGCGATGACGACAAGCTCCTGGTGATTACTCACCTGAGCACCTGCCTCGACTGCGACGGCGTCTTCAGGGACTTGAAGCTCATCGTCCAGACCGCCCTCTCTATGCGCACAGAGAATGGCATCGCCTACCCGGATGAGGAAGCACTCTGGCAGCGCCTGAGCGCCAACCGCATCGTTCACTAAAGGCCGACCGCTCCGACTCCGCCGCGGGCGCCGAGGGACTTCAACCCCCGGCGCTCGCCGCGAGCATTTCCCGTGCTTCGACCAAAGCCTTTCGCTCACCCTTAAAAGCCAACATCTCTTCGGCCGCTTCGATTTCAACCCAGCGCGCCTCGTTTACCTCGTCGTCGTGCTCCGACACGTCGCCCGAGACGAAGCGCATCAGGTAGAAGTGCACGAACTTGTGGAAGCGCACGCGCCGCGCGCCGCCCTTCGAGAAGTACCAGTACTCGACCCGCTCAAGCTCCGCGACGACTTCGCACCGAAGCCCGGTCTCCTCCTCGACCTCGCGCAGCGCGGCCTCCAACGGCGTCTCGCCGCGCCCGACCAGACCTTTCGGCAACTGCCAGCGCGCGGCCTCGCCGACCGAGATTAACGCCACCTCCATCACCTCGCCGCTTCGACGGTAGACGACGCCGCCCGCGGAGACCTGCTCCTTCGTCTCGAAAGTGCTCATGGTTGCGATAGAGCTTAAGGTAAAAACACGAAGGCGCGAAGTGTTCGGGAAGCAAAGTTCCCGGACTCCTTCGCGCCCGCGTGGCTTGAGGGGTGAGGATAAAGGTCTAAAAGCGTCAGGCCGCCTTGCGGCGCGGTGCGCGCAAGGCGGCGGGCTTCAGTCCCAGACGCTCGCGCAGGCCGGCGCAAGCGTCCAGCTCGGCCGCCGGGATGCATCGGACGCAGACCAACTTGCCATCCGAGTTGCGCATGTGCAGCGTCTCGGACGCCGTGCGGCAGGCTTCACACTTGAAACTCTTGCTGCTCATCTTCTCTTCAACTCCGAAAATTTTTTAAGCGACGCGCGACATCTGGCGCCGCGGGTCGTACTCGAACTTAAGATACTGCCGCGCGATGAACTTCAACACGGCGGCGACGTGTTTGCACTCGTAACCGGGCTCGGCGTTGCCGCGGAAGATGAAGTCGGCGCAGGTGCAGGCCAGCGCGCGCGTGTCCGGGTCGCGGAAGAGGTGGTAGCCGCGCTCGACGCCCGACTCCGACTGCGCGATCCAGCCGTAGGGCTCGGCCTCGAAGACCTTCACCCGCGCCGCCCGCGCCGAACGCTGCTCGGCCGGCGTGAACTGCTCGACCTTCCCGCCCCGCTTTTTCTCCGTCGTTTTCATGAAAACCATTCTACCATAAAATCCGCGAGAGTGAAACGCTGTTTCGCGTATGAAACAAACTAATTTTAGAGGTCGAGAGCTGAACCGTCCCGCTTGACCATTGTCGGAAGGGTTCTCTAGGATGAGTGGAATATGAGTAATGAGCCGAGTGGAGCTGGGGTGGCCGAGCCGCCCGTGGAGGCAGAGGGCGGGCGCGTGCGCGCGCGCGCGACGGGGCGTGACGGCGGCGACGGCGCGGGCGCGCGTGCGGAGGTGCAGAGGACGCCGGGGCCGCCGCACAGCGTTCTACGTGAGTACTTCGAGTCGCTGGTGGTGACGGCCGTGATGGCCCTCTTCGGCATGACGTTCGTCGTGCAGGCGGTGAAGGTGCCTACGGGGTCGATGCAGAACACCATCAACATCGGCGACCACCTGCTCGTCAACAAGTTCATCTTCGCGCCGGGGCCGCCGCTGCCGTTCCTGCCGCAGCGCGAGATACGACGCGGCGACATCATCGTCTTCAAGTACCCGGGCAAGTATCAGGGCGAGGCGCGATTCCGTGACAGCACCCAAGTGAACGACGAACGTTCCGACAACATTCCTTACAAGACGAACTACGTCAAGCGCGTCATCGGCCTACCGGGCGACGTGGTCGAAGTGCGTGACTCGAAGGTCTTCATCAACGGGCAGCCGCTCGACGAGCACATCATCACGGCGGAGAACCCGCCCGACGACGACGAGAACACGCCGGAGAACGAGGGCGGCGCCCCCCTTGCCATTAAGAACGTCCCCACGCCCCCGGCCGACAAGGAGTACGAGGTCTACCTTGACCCCGAGCGGCACCGGCGCCAACTGGACGGGACGTTCAGCGGCGACGGCAAGTTCATCGTTCCGGAGAATCACTACTTCGCGATGGGCGACAACCGCGACAACAGCCTCGACAGTCGCTTCTGGGGCTACGTCCCGCGCAACGCCATCATCGGCCGCGCAATGTTCGTCTACTGGTCTTTCGACGAGAGCGCCCCGCGCAGCGACGCTCCCACGCCCGTCAACTACCTCATCGACTTCTTCCACAACACGCGCTGGAGCCGGACGGGCACCTTCGTCAAATAGATTTCCCGCCGTCTAAAAACCGGCGACCGTTGACAGGCAGGCATGTTCGCCTCTCAACGGTCGCCGGTTTTTAGACCACTGGTAAAGTGTGCCTGCTACGGTGAGACGCGGATGTCGCCCGCGCCGTTGTCGGCATCGACGAAGCCGTAGGCGGCGAGGGGGTAGGTCTGCGCGTTCATGCTCTCGTCGCGCGGCATCTGGTAGCCCACGTCGCCGCGCTGCTCGTAGTCGGTCGCCCACCACCTCAGGCCGACGCCCGGGTCTTCCTTCCACTCGGCGTCCGAGGGCACCCAGTCCCTCTTAATCTGCTTGTAGATGCCCCACGTCAGCCCGTCGGGCACCTTCGTATTGTCGCCGTTGTCTATGACCGTGAGCAGCACGCGCTGCCCGACGAAGTCAGGGTTGCTGGAGGTACGGATGATGCCGCTCAGGACGGCCTTGTTTTCGGTGACGACCAGACCGTCCACGTCGGCCTTGAGGTTATAGCCCGCGAACCTGCCACCCTTATCGCCGGTGCCGTCCACGTCCTGAATGGTGATGACGGCCTCGTCGGTGAAGTAGATGGAGCCGGTCGCGGTGCCGTCCGGCTGCGTGCTCGCGTCGAACTCGACGTACTTCAGATACTTGTCGCCCGTCAGCGTGAACTGGTAGCTGCCGGCGGCGGCCGAGGCCGCACGAGTGGTCTGCGCCGCCGCGAAGATAAACAGGAGCAGCGCCAACAGCGAGGTGATGCGTAAAGTCCTCATCGAAAAAACTCCTTCTTAGTCAAACAAGAAATTTCGAGGGGGAAGGCCGCCCGGGCCTCCCTTCTTCTTAAGTGCCGTCCTCGACCCCGTCGTGCACTCTACAGAGTACGTACGCCGCAGTCCCGAGGGTTTAGTAAAGCTTTGGTAAGGGGGTTTGCGAAAGGGGCGTAGGGCGTAAGCGACGCGCCCCGGCCGGGAAGGTTGTCCGGCCGCGCAGTCTTGGGCCGCGGGCGACGACGCAAAGGGAACAAAGCTCACGGAAAAGCTCCTTCTTCAATCAATAGAAGGTGCGGAGAGGCTGGGGAAAGCGCCGCGTACTTTACCCTTAAATCCCTTCGGCGTCCAGTCTTCCTGTGCGACCGCCCCTGACGCTCGCGCAAGATACTCCACGCGGCCGGGGAAATCTTTAGGGTTTCCTGAATTTCTCCTGAAAGAGTTCTGAAGGCGCGCATGCACCGCGTTTCGACGTGTGCGCTCGTAGACAACTCTTGATGAAATCGTGACGCTTTCGTCTTCGGGCGCGGTAACACTACGTCAAAACTTTCGGGAGCAGAGGAGCGCAACGCATGTTCAAGTCAATGAGCCTCGCCGGCCTGAGCTGGAAGGAGTTGGGGAAGCGCGTCTACGGGGAGGTCATGGACGACGACGTGCTGGGTCGCTCGGCGCAGCTCTCCTACTACTTTCTGCTCGCGCTCTTCCCGGCGATGCTCTTCATCACGTCGCTGCTCGGTTATCTGGCGGGCGAGGACAGCCAGCTTCGGCAGGGGCTCTTCAGCTCGCTCGCCGCGGTGCTGCCGGGCGACGCCTCGCAGCTCGTCTCGAAGACCGTGACGGACGTGACGCAGTCGAGCGGCGGCGGCAAGCTCTCGTTCGGTATCTTAGCGACCTTCTGGGCGGCGTCGAACGGGATGGGCGCCATCAGCGATTCGCTGAACGCGGCCTATGATTTGAAAGAGACGCGGCCGTGGTGGAAGGTGCGTCTGACGGCCGTGGGGTTGACGCTGTCGCTGACGCTGCTCATCGTGACGGCGCTGGTGCTCGTGCTCTACGGGCACGACATCGCGGATGCCGTCTCCATCAAGCTCGGGCTGGGCGCGGCGTTCGCTACGGGGTGGAAGATTTTGCAGTGGCCGCTCGTGCTCATCTTCGTGCTGGTGGCCTTCGCGCTCATCTACTACTTCGCGCCCGACTCGCACCAACAGGACTGGAAGTGGATCACGCCGGGTGCGATCATCGGCGTTGTGCTCTGGCTGCTCATCTCGTTCGCCTTCAAGGCGTACCTCAGCTTCTTCAACTCCTACAGCGCGACCTACGGCTCTCTGGGCGCGGTCATCATCCTCATGCTCTGGTTCTACTTCACGGGCATCGCCATCCTCGTTGGCGGCGAGATCAATTCCGAGATAGAGAACGAGATGGCCCGGCAGGGCGCGCCCGACGCGAAGGAGAAGGGCGAGAAGACCCCCGACCAGAAGGAGCGGGGCGGCGCCGCGCGTGTGACGGAAGGGCGCCGCGGCGAGGCCAAAGCGGTTGAGGGGAAACGAGCCGCGTCTGCCTCAACGTCATCCGAAGAGCGCCCGCGCGTCCGCGCCGCGCACGGCCGCGTCACGCGCGTCAACGATGACGAAGGGTTCAGTCTCGGCAAGGTCGCGGTCGTCGCCACCGCTTGGGCGCTAGCTAAGGTCGGCATCCGCACAACCGACAAGACAAACCGATAGGTCGTGCTCAATGCGAATGAGGGCGGACGAGAGTCAGTGTGACTCTCGTCCGCCCTCATTCTGTTTTCGATATTCCTAAACTCCTGCCGTCGCGGCGAGGAGGAGGATGACCTTCTGGATGCCTTTGTAGAGCGGGTCGATCTCGCAGTACTCGGTGAGCGCGTGCGAGTTGCTGCAAGGGCCGGCTCCGGTCGAGATGGCGGGGATGCCCGCGAGCAGCGCGACGTTGCCGTTGTTCGAGCCCGAGAGTGTAATCGACGGCTTGAAACCCATCGCGTAGTGCACGGCCTCGGTCGTCTTCACCAGCAGCGAATCGCGGTGGCCCGGTATCTGCGCCGCGGGCGTCGAAGAGAGCAGCTCCGTCCGCACCGTCATGCGCTCGCGCTCGGCCTCCTCCTTAACGATGGCGGCAATCTTCTTCTCAAGGTCACCGATGACCTCGTTGCTCGTCGAGCGCAGGTCAACGGTGAACCAAGCGTCGGCGGCCTTGGCGTTGACCACGTCCGAGCCGCCGAGCATGCCGATGTTGAGGTTGGAGGAGACGCCCTGCGGAAGTTGTAACTGGTAGATGCGCTCGATGGCGCGCGCCGCAGGCAGCGTGGCCGAGTAGGGCGGCGTCGAGGAGCGCGTGTGGCCGCCCGGGCCGATGAAGTGGTGCTTGTACCAGTTGATGCCGATGCCGCCGTAGGTGAAGCTGTCGTAGCCGCCGTCGAGCGCGATGTACTGGTCGATGCGACCCTTGTTCGCCTTGACGAACTCCTCGACGCCGCGAAAGCTCGTCTCCTCCTCGACGGTGAAGAGAAAGATGATGTCGCCCTTCGTCTTCACATTCGCCGCGTCGAGCGCGCGCACGGCGGCGAGCAGCGCCTCGACGTTGCGCGTGTCGTCGCCGACCCCGGGCGCGTAGATTTTCCCGTCGCGCACCTCTGCCTTAATCTGCAAACCCTCTTGGAAGACCGTGTCCATGTGCGCGTCGATGACGACTGTGGGGCCGCCGCCCGAACCTTTGCGCGTGGCGACGATGTTGCCCGCCGAGTCGCGGCTCACCTGAAGCGACTTGTAGCCGTGCAGCAGTTTCTCGATGAAGGCGGCGCGCTCGGCCTCCTTGCCGGAGGGCGCGTTGATCTCCGTGATGGCAATCCACTCTTTGAGGATGGCTTCACGGTTGCGCTCGACGTGTGCGAAGGCCGCGCGCACGTCGGGGCGCGCGAGCAGGCCACGGACGCGGTCGTCGTAGGGCTGACCCGCGCCGTTCTGCAACGTCCGCGCCGGGGCGCCACCGGTCTGCGCCGGAGAGGCCGCGACGCAGCAGACGAGCAGGCAGAGCGCGAGCAGGGAAGCGTTGAGTGAGTTTTTCGTCCTCATAAATTTTGGTCGCGTCGGAGCTGCTTGATCTTGGGGGCGAGCATGTGGAAGGGGACGTGCTCGGCCTGACGGCCTGTGCGGCGGAGCAGCTCGACCATGCGGAGCGCGCCGTCGGCGTTGCGCGTGTGGACGATGATGGTCGCGACGGCGAGCCGCGCCGGAGTCTCTGCGAGCCAGCGCGCGACGGCGTAGCCGCTCCGCTCGTCGTCGAACTCCTCTGCGTAGTAGTGCTCAGGCAGCAGGTCGTGGTCGAGAAAGATAACGTCGTAGTGGTTGGCCGAGAGCAGCTCGATGGCGCGCGCCGCCGTCTCGGCCACGTCGAGCCGCTCCCCCTTGAACTGTTTGGCAAACCACTCGTGACGCAGTATATCGTCGTCGAGGAGAAAGACGCGTAAGGGGGGGCGGCCGTGCGACGCGCCCAGCCCAATCTTGTTCAAAAGCCCTTGCAGAATACTCATACCCGAACGCAAATATATCACAGGCCCCGCGCCGGGACTTGAACGCGGGGGCTGAGTCGTGGCATGTTGTACACCGCCCGACATTGAGCGACTGATGGCAAAATGTCCCTACTGCGCCAGACCCCTTCGGATGGGGGGCCTCAAGTGTCACGCCTGTCGCCGCTTCGTGCTGCGGCGCGCGCATATCCTCTTTCTCATCGTCATCGCTTTCGTCGCCGTCGTCGGCCTGCTCGAACTCGCCGAGCGCCTGACGCCCCCCCCTTTATCAAAATAGTCAACGTGGATGGAAAGGCTTCCCGACGATGAAGACAAGTACCCGACTGCCTGTCTTTACCCTCTCATTACTCGTCTGCGCATACGCGGCTGCCGGTGCGCGGCAGAAGCCCACGGGCGCGGCGCAGGGCGGCGGCGGCACGGTCGTCTTCGCCGTCTCGAAGTACGAGTCGAGCGTGACGGCGGAGCCGGTCGTCCTCTACAAGGGCGGCGCGTATGTTGACCCGCTCGACGGAGACGAGGCCGGGGGTGACTCTTTCGCGCGCGTGTACTTTCGCACGGGGCGGAAGTATCGCATCCTCTCGGGCGGGGGCGAGGCGGGCACTTTGACCGTGAACAAGTCTCTGGAGCAGGGCTGCGTCGGGCTTGTCGCGGAGGCCACGGCTGAGACGCAGGCGCACATCGGCGGGCGCTTGAAGGCGCTCGCGACCGACTCGCAGACGCTCGGCCGAGGGGTCGTCTCACGCCGCGCGCCGGCCGAGGCGGAACGCGCGCGTGCGGTCGAGCTGGCACGCGCGGCCTATGCGAAGAACGGCGTCAACGCTTCGCTCGCGGCGAAGATGGAGGTGGTGAACCTGACGGCGACCGACCTCGACCGCGACGGAAAGTTCGAGTTGATCGGCAGCTTCCTCGTCAAGAAGGAGGGAGCGGCGCCCGACAACTACACGCTCTTCCTCATCATGGAGCCGGCAGAGGGCGGGTTCAAGACGGCTTGGGAGTGGTTCCACAAAGGCAACGAGGACGCCTATGAGGACAGACTCTTCGTCGATCAGTTGGACTTCGACGGCGACGGCGTGGCCGAAGTCATCGCCGAAGGCACCTACTACGAGAGCAACGACTACGTGATTTATAAGAGGCAGCAGGGGCGTTGGCGCCCCGTCTACAAGGGCGGCGGCGGGGGCTGTTGAGGGCACGCACGTTTTCCACACTTGTGGAAAATCTCGAACGCATAAGAGCGTCTTGCAAACGAAACTTAGAGTGCTATAATCCGCCCGGCCTCGGCCGCAGAGGTCGCGAATTTTTTTGCCCCGGAGAGCGGTCGCGTCGCGCAAGCCTTTGCTAACCAACGCGCGGCTTGAACATCAAGTACAGAACATTTCGTCTCCCGAATGCCTTCGGACAATCGCAAAAAATTCCCGACCCTGTTCCCCGTCCCTGAAATGGAGGCGGACGCCGACGCTCCTTCTCAAGAGGAGTCGAAGCCTGCGCGCAGGAAGCGGGTCGAGTCTCCGGCGGTCTGTCAACGCTGCTTCGGCACAGGCATGGAAGTTATTCCCGGCCGCGGCGCGCGCCGCTGCGAGTGCCGCACGCAGGACACGCGCTCGAAGCTCCTTGAGCAGGCGCGCATCCCGCGCCGCTACCGCGAGCCCGCGCCGCCGCGCCGCGAATCCTGCACGCTTCAGAACTACTACCCCGCGCCCAACAACGGCTCGCAGCTCAAAGCCTTCAACTACGCCTTCCGCCTCGTGCGCGAGTACCCGGCGGTCGAGCGCGGCCTGCTGCTGATGGGGCCCGTCGGCGTCGGCAAGACGCACCTCGCCGTCGCTATCATCCACGGGCTGTTGGAGAAGGGCGTGCCCTGCCTCTTCTACGAGTTCGGCGCGCTCCTCAAAGAGATTCAAGACTCTTACAACAAGGTCTCGAACACGTCCGAGATGAGCGTGCTCGCGCCGGTCTATCAGGCCGAGGTCTTGGTCTTGGACGAGCTAGGCGCGTCGAAGCCGACCGACTGGGTGCGCGACACGATGATGAACATCATCGGCAAGCGCTACAACGACAAGCGTCTCACCATCTTCACCACCAACTACATGGACGCCCGCCGCGGGCCCGCGGAAGAGACCCTCGAAGACCGCGTCGGCGTCCGCCTCCGCTCCCGCCTCTACGAGATGTGCCGCACCGTCGAGCTCGACGGCGACGACTACCGCCGCCAACTCGACGGCTCTAAGGTCTAACCTCCCGGCGCCTCTCCCCCAGCCCTACTTTATCCTTCGTTCAATCGGGCACAGGCAATGCCGATGTGTGTCTTGAGGTCGTTTGGTTTTCAAGGCGCCCCTCAACATCAACCCTTCCCCTTGCAGGCGGGGGGACTCAGGCTTCGGTTGGAGCGTCGAAGCTGACGCCCGCGTAGATTTCAGTCAGAGGCAGTTCGCAGCCGAGTGAGCCGAGCGTCAGGGTCGCTTCCAACTCGTTAGCCTCGGTGTGAATCCACGTTCCGTCGTCCTGCCTGAACAGGCGCGTGACGTGCGGGCGGTGCTGCGCGACGAGCAGGTACTCGCGCAGCGTCGGGACTGATTTATAGTGCGTGAACTTCTCGCCGCGGTCATAAGCTTCCGTTGAGGGTGAGAGGACTTCAATGATGAGTTGCGGGTTTACAAGGGTGTCAACGCCCCCTATCTCCTCTGACTCGGCCTTTCCGCAGACTACGGACAAGTCGGCGTACCGATACGGCGGCGCGCTCGGCACTTTTATTCGCATGTTAGCCAGGAAGACACGACACCCGCCTTCTCGAATCTGTGCCCTCAAGAAGGCGTATATGTTTCCTTCAATCGCGTCATGCTCGTCGCTGACGCCGCTCATGCAGAAGACTTCGCCGTCCCAGAACTCGAAGCGTTCTTCGGAAGTTCTTTCAAGTTCGAAATACTCCTCCAGCGTGTAGCGTCGCTCGGGGTTCGCGGCCATGTTGATGTCCCTTTCCACGGCGCTCATAAACTACGCCGATTGCTCGCGGTTTTCAAACGTTGCGGCGGGCGTGTCGGCGCGCGTCCGGTGGGTTCGTGGCGGGTCGGCGGGGCGTGTATAATGCCACGAATTTCACGCATGCAGGAAGGAACTTTCGCCGGAGTCGCGAAGCCCGTCAGTCAATGCCCAGACGCACAGACATCAGCAAAATCTTAATCATCGGCTCCGGCCCCATCGTCATCGGGCAGGCGTGCGAGTTCGACTACTCGGGGACGCAGGCGTGCAAGGCTCTGCGCGCCGAAGGGTTCGAGGTCGTGCTCGTCAACTCGAACCCGGCCACCATCATGACCGACCCCGAGACGGCCTCGCGCACCTACGTCGAGCCGCTCACGGTCGAGGCGGTCACCTCCATCATCCGGCGCGAGCGCCCCGACGCACTGCTCCCCACGGTCGGCGGGCAGACCGCGCTCAACCTCGCGATGGCGCTCGACGAGGCGGGCGTGCTCAAGGAGTTCGGCGTCGAGATGATCGGCGCCAGACGCGAGGCCATCCGCGTCGCCGAAGACCGCGAGCTGTTCAAGCGGGCGATGGAAGAGATAGGGCTGCCGATGCCCCGCGGCGGCTTCGCGCACAGTTGGGCCGAGGCCGAGAGGATTGTCGAAGAGACGGGCTACCCCGCCATCATCCGCCCCAGTTTCACGCTCGGCGGCACGGGCGGCGGCACGGCTTACAACCCGGAAGAGTTCGAGGAGATTGTCCGCGGCGGGCTCGCCGCCTCGCCCGTCAGTCAGGTGTTGATTGAGGAATCAATCCTCGGCTGGAAGGAGTTTGAACTGGAGGTGATGCGCGACCTTGCCGACAACGTCGTCATCATCTGCTCCATCGAGAACTTCGACCCGATGGGCGTCCACACCGGCGACTCCATCACGGTCGCGCCCGCGCAGACGTTGACGGATGTCGAATACCAGACCTTGCGCGATATGTCCATCCGCGTCATACGCAAGGTGGGCGTCGAGACCGGCGGCTCGAACATACAGTTCGCTGTCAGCCCCGAGAACGGCGAGGTGCGCGTCATCGAGATGAACCCGCGCGTCTCGCGCTCCTCCGCTCTCGCGTCCAAAGCGACCGGCTTCCCCATCGCGAAGATTGCGGCCAAGCTCGCCGTCGGCTACACGCTCGACGAAATCAGCAACGACATCACGAAGAAGACGCCCGCGAGTTTCGAGCCGACGATTGATTACGTCGTGGCGAAGATTCCGAAGTGGAACTTCGAGAAGTTCAAAGACACGGAGGACGTGCTCGGGACACAGATGAAGTCGGTCGGCGAGGTGATGGCTATCGGCCGCACGTTCAAGGAGGCGCTCTTCAAAGGCTTGCGCTCGCTCGAAGCCGTCAAGCCCCTGCGCCTGCGCGACGTGCCCGCCGACGAGTTGCAGCGCAAGCTCGCGCGCCCCAACTCGCAACGCTTCTCATACGTCACCTACGCGCTTCAGCAGGGCGTGCCGATTCAGGAGATTTATCGCCTGTCGCGCATCGACCCTTGGTTCCTCGAACAGCTCAGACAGGTGATGGAGATTCAGAAGGGCGTCGAGGGGCGCACGCTCGAAGAGATTCCGGAAGATACTTTGAGGGAGTTCAAGGAGGTCGGGCTCTCCGACCGCCGCCTCGCTTACCTGACCGGCCGGACGGAGCTTGAGGTCAGAGCGTTCCGCAAGCAGCTCGGCCTCACGCCCGTCTACAAACGCGTGGACACCTGCGGCGCGGAGTTCGAGTCTTTCACGCCCTACCTCTATTCGACCTACGAAGAGGAGGACGAGTCTCAGCCTACCGACCGCCGCAAGATTATGATTCTCGGCTCGGGGCCGAACCGCATCGGGCAAGGCATCGAGTTCGACTACTGCTGCTGCCATGCCTCCTTCGCGTTGCGCGACGCGGGGTTCGAGACCATCATGGTCAACTGCAACCCCGAGACGGTCTCGACCGACTACGACACTTCCGACCGTCTCTACTTCGAGCCTTTGACGTTCGAGGACGTGATGAACATCGTAGACGTTGAGAAGCCCGAAGGCATCATCGTCCAGTTCGGCGGCCAGACGCCTCTGAACCTCGCCGTGCGTCTTTCGGAGGCGGGCGCGCCCATCATCGGCACCTCGCCCGACTCCATCGACCTCGCCGAAGACCGCAAGCGCTTTGGCGCGCTGTTGAATAAGCTCGGCATCCCGCAGCCCGAGAACGGCACGGCGACCTCATTTGAAGAGGCGAAGGAGTGCGCCGAGCGCATCGGCTATCCCGTCATGGTGCGCCCCTCGTTTGTGTTGGGCGGGCGCGCGATGGCGATTGTCTACGACGAGCGCAGCCTCGACGAGTACATGCGCACGGCCGTCGATGCGTCGCCCGAGAAGCCTGTGCTGATTGATAAGTTCTTAGAGCGCGCCGCCGAGTTCGACGTGGACGCGCTCGCCGACGACGGCACCTGCGTCGTCGCGGGCATGCAGGAGCACATCGAAGAGGCGGGCATCCATTCGGGTGATTCGTCGTCGGTGCTTCCGCCCTTCAAGATTGCCGAAGAGCATCTGGACACGATGCGCCACTACACGCGCACGCTCGCGCGGGAGCTGAAGGTGCGGGGCCTCATCAACATTCAGTTCGCGATTAAGGACGACCGCGTCTACGTGCTCGAAGTGAACCCGCGCGCGTCGCGCACCGTGCCGTTCGTGGCGAAGGCGACGGGCGTGCCGCTGGCGAGCATCGCGGCGCTCGTGATGGCGGGGCGTCCGCTCGCGGAGTTCAAGCTCCCCGAAGATTTGACCGGGAGGCTCGACCGCTTCTACATCAAGTCGCCGGTCTTCCCATTCAAGAAGTTCCCGGGCGTCGATCCCGTCTTGAGTCCGGAGATGCACTCGACCGGCGAGGTGATGGGCGTGGGGCGCACCTTCGGCGAAGCGTACGCGAAGGCGATGATCGGCGCGGGGCTTGAACTCCCGACAGAGGGCACGGCCTTCATCAGCGTCAACGATTCGGACAAGGGACTCTCCGCGCTGCTCGCGCGTCGTCTCGCGCGCCTCGGCTTCAAGCTGATCGCGACCGTGGGGACGGCCGCGCGCCTGCGCGAGGTGGGGCTTGAGATTGAGACGGTCTTTAAGGTCAACGAGGGGCGACCGAACATCGCCGACAAGATACGACTCGGCGAGATCGCGCTCGTCATCAACACGCCGCTGGGTCGCGCCTCGCACTACGACGAGCGGGCCATCCGCCGCGCCGCGCTCCAGTTCAACGTCCCCTGCGTCACGACCATGACCGGCGCGCAGGCCATCGTCGAAGCCATCGCCGCGCGCAAAGAGACCGACGCCTTCCCCGTCTACTCGCTCCAAGAACTGCACGCGCAGGCGCTCACCGTCGGCTGAGCCGGCAAAGGGATTAACCACCGCAGACACAGAGACACGGCTTTGAAGATTTATAACTTCAAGCCGTGTCTCTGTGTCTGCGGTGGTTAACTTTTCGGTACTGCCCGAGCGGCGTGGGGGGCCCAGGATGCCGCACACGCCGCCGCCACCCCTGGCTGCGGGCAGAAGTCGCAAAGTCGAACTCTCTTCGAGTAGAATGGCGGCAGAAGTTTCCTCCCGAACGCACGCCCCGAAGCACAGCGCGAAGAGTAGCCGAGACTCTTGCGCGCGGTCTTTAGGAGCTTCTGAGATTTTTCTGAAAGAGTTGTGAAAGCGACCGGAGCGCAAGGCTGATGTCCACGAACAACGGCGGGCGGGCGTATACCTTTGGCCCCTTCGTGTTGGACACGCGCGAGGGAACTCTGCTGCGTGAGGGGCGCCCCGCGCAGCTCACGCCGAAGGCGTTCGAGACGCTCGTCGCGCTCGTCGAGCAGAGCGGCCGCTGCATCGGCAAAGAGGAGCTGATGCGAAGGGTCTGGCCCGACAGCTTCGTCGAAGAGAACAACCTCTCGCAGAACATCTCGCAACTGCGCCGCGCCTTGCAGGCCGAGGGCGCCGCACAGTACATCGAGACCGTGCCGCGCCGCGGCTATCGCTTCAACGCGCCCGTCGTGGTGCAGGAGGTCGCGCCGGCCTTAAGTGAAAACGAAGAGAGTAAGGTTTCGGTCGTCGCGCCTTCAGGCAGGGTCGAGCTGTTTGCGCGTGCCGCGGAAGTAGAGGGCACGGGCGAGCAGGGAGCGGACGAGTTCCCGCCGGAGTTGATGCGCGTGCCCGAGACGCGCTACGCCTTGAGCGGCGACGTGAACATCGCCTACCAGACGCTCGGCGACGCGCCGCTCGACCTCGTCTTCGTGATGGGCTGGGTTTCGCACCTCGAATACTTCTGGCGCGAGCCCTCGGTCGCGCGCTTCCTGCGGCGGCTCGCGACCTTCTCGCGCCTCATCCTCTTCGACAAACGCGGGACGGGGCTTTCAGACCGCGTGCCGCTCGACCAACTGCCCACGCTCGAACAGCGCATGGACGACGTGCGCGCCGTGCTCGAAGCCGTGGGCTCGGAGCGCGCCGCCATCATCGGCATTTCGGAGGGCGGGCCGCTCTCTGCGCTCTTCTCCGCGACCTACCCGGAGCGCACGAGCGCGCTCGTCATGATCGGCACCTACGCCAAACGCGTGCGCGACGAAGACTACCCGTGGGCGCCGACGTGGGAGCAGCGCGGCGAGTTCCTGCGCGAGATGCGTGAGCATTGGGGCGGCCCCGTCGGCATTGAGGAGCGCGCGCCGTCGAAGGCGAACGACCCGGCGTTCCGCGAGTGGTGGGCCGAGTACCTGCGGATGGGCGCGAGCCCCGGCGCCGCCGTCGCGCTCACGAAGATGAACGCCGAGATTGACGTGCGCCACGTGCTGCCGACCGTGCGCGTGCCGACGCTCGTCATACATAACCGGGGCGACCTCTGCCTCAAGGTCGAAGAGGGTCGCTACGTCGCCTCGCGCATCCCGGGCGCGCGCTTCGTCGAGCTGCCCGGCTCCGACCACCTGCCCTTCTTCGAGGGACAGGACGCCATCGTCAACGAGATTGAAGAGTTCCTCACCGGCGCGCGCCACACACGCGAGCCCGACAGCGTGCTCGCCACGCTGCTCTTCGTCAACATCATTGACCGCGACGTGCGCGCCGCCGAGCGCGGCACTCGCGGCTGGCGCGATCTTGTCAGACGCTTTCGCGCGCACGTCTCGAAGGAGATAAAGTGGTTCCGCGGTCGCGAGATTGATATGGAAGGCGCGGGGCCGCTCGCCACCTTCGACGGCCCCGCGCGCGCCATCCGCTGCGCCTGCGCCGTCAGCGAGTACGCGGCGCGGCTCAACATAGAGGTGCGCGCAGGTCTCCACACGGGCGAGTGCGATCTGCTGGAAGGCGGGCGCGTGGGCGGCCTCGCCGTCGAGGTAGGCCGAGCGGTGCGCGAGCGCGCGGGGCCGGGCGAAGTGCTCGTCTCGCACACGGTCAAAGACCTCGTCGCCGGCTCCGGCATCACCTTCGAGGAGCGCGGCGCGCACGCCTTTGAGGGGCTGCCCGGCGACTGGCGCCTCTTCCGCGTCGAGCGCGGCGCGTGCGTGTAAGTTAGGGGAGGGAAGTGACTGGATGACGACGACGGTCGAGATTCGCGCAGCCGTGTTGACGGTGAGCGACCGCAGCGCGCGCGGCGAGCGCGAGGACGAGTCGGGGCCGTTGCTGGCCGAGCTGCTGCGCGCGGCGGGTGCGACGGTCGTCTCGCAGGAGATCGTGTCGGACGAGTTAGAGCCGCTCGCCGAACGCCTGCGCGCGCTCGCCGAGCGCGAGGATGTCAACCTCGTCGTGACGACCGGCGGGACTGGCTTAGGCCCGCGCGACAACACGCCCGAGGCCACGCGCTCTGTTGTCGAGAGGGAAGTGCCCGGCCTCGTCGAGGCGATGCGCGCCGAGACTCTCAAACAAACTCCGACGGCGCTGCTCTCGCGCGCCGTCTGCGGCACGCGCTCGGGCGCGCTCGTCGTCAACCTCCCCGGCTCGCCGAAGGGCGTGCGCGAATGCTTCGCCGTCCTCCGCCCCGTCCTCGCACACGCCGTCGCCCAACTCGCCGGCCGCGATCATGAAAGACAGTAGGCAGATGGCAGAGGGCAGTAGGCAGTCGCTTCCGCGTCGCGGACGTTGAAAGGTCAAATCGGAAGTTTCGATAGCAGGGCTTTCAACTGCCATCTGCCTACTGCTTCTCAGAAAGCTTTTGACAACATCGGGGGCGCGGCCTAGAATCCGCACAGTTCTTCACTTCGCCAAACGCACGAGCGCACCAACCGAAGGCGAGACCAGAGAGATGCTGAGCGCACTACTACTGCAAGCGAACCCTGCCGCCGCCGCGGGCGGGCCGCTGACGGCCTACTGGCCCGTGATGATCTTCCTCGCGGTGGCGGCGGTCTTCCCCGTGCTGCCCGTGGTGCTCGGTCGCTTCGTGCGACCGAACATCTACGGCAAGGCGAAGATGCGCCCCTACGAGTGCGGCATCGACCCCGTGACCGAGGCGCACGACCGCTTTACCGTGCGCTACTACATCGTGGCGATGCTCTTCCTCGTCTTCGACGTGGAGACGATCTTCCTGCTGCCTTGGGCCATCATCTTCATGGGCGACGAGTTCTCCTTCACCAAGTTCGCGCTCTTAGAGATGTTCGTCTTCATCGGCATCCTCGTCGTCGGCTACTACTACGCTTGGCGCAAGGGCGCTTTGGAGTGGGCTTGAGATAGTTTTCAGTTTTTTGTTTTCAGTTTTCAGCAAGACCAAGCTGCTGACTGAAAACTGAAAACTGAAAACTGAAAACTGACTATGGCTGAGCATCAAGAAGGTATCGTACTGACGACGGTCGATTCTATCTTCAACGCGCTGCGGCGGAACGTGGCCGCGCCGGTGATGGGGGCGAAGCCCGTGCGGGGCCTCGTCAACTGGGGGCGCAAGTCGGCGCTGTGGCCGATGACGTTCGGGCTCGCGTGCTGCGCCATCGAGATGATTGCGGCCGGCTCTTCGCGCTTCGACATCGACCGCTTCGGCGCGGGCGTCTTCCGCCCCTCGCCCCGCCAGAGCGACCTCATCATCGTCGCGGGCACCGTGACTTTGAAGATGGGGCCGGTCGTGCGCCGCGTCTACGACCAGATGCCCGAGCCGAAATGGGCCATCGCGATGGGCGCGTGCGCCTCGACGGGCGGCCCCTTCGACTCCTACTCGACGATGCAGGGCGTTGACCGCGTCATCCCCGTGGACGTGTACATCCCGGGCTGCCCGCCGCGCCCCGAGGCGCTCCTCTACGGCCTCATGTGCCTGCAAGAGATCATCATGCGCGAGTCGCCCAACGCCTACATCTTCGAGTCCGACGGCAGCGTCCACCGCCGCCGCGAACTCCCCGAAGACGACGAGGAGCCGCTCGCCGAAATCGCCCCCCTCGATGCCGAAGCCGCCGAAGTCGTCGCCGACGCCAGGGGCTGAAGTAGGACGGAAGAGAAAAAGTTAGACGGAGAAAGCGAGGCTCTCATCAATAACCGATGAGAGCCTCGCTGCCTCTTATCCTACTGCACTTCTCTTTTTGGTAGTGGCTCAATCGTAAGAGAGAGCCAGAGAATTATTGTAGTCATGCAGAAAGAGTTGCAAACACAGTTCGTGCATCGCATCCGACTTCGAAAAAGACAGACTCTTTCTGACGAAGCGCCCGAGCCGCTGCCGCAAAGTATTGTTCCACCGCTCGACATGCGCCGTGAAGCCGGTCTCTTTGCCCGCCGTGGTATGTTGCTCGGCAGGGATCACCAAAGAGTAAGCTTCCCAAAAGTCGCTGTAGCAATGAGCCGCTCGATACCTGGCCGGTATCTGCTCCCAGAGTTTTTGACAGCTCGCCCGGCTCCTGTCGCCGACGACATAAGCCACGACTTGTCGGGTGGCACGACACAGCGCGATCCATATCCAGCGCTTGTTGGCGCGCTTTAAGACGAATGACCAGAGTTCATCCAATTCCAGGGCGATGGCGGCTGGCAGCGTCGGGTCAATCAGTGTCTCGCTCAACTCGGGCAGCGTCGTCTCTTTTTTTGAGCCAACCGGTGACGGTGTTTCTGGAGACGCCGAAGGTGCGCGACAGGCCGCGCAAGGAACTGCGCTCGTGGTAAGCACGAAGTATCTGTTCCCGCTCCTCTTCGGTGTAGCCATTGGCTTGCGGGTCGTCACGGCTCATGCGCCCGCAGTCGGAGCAGAGGTAACGCTGCTTGCCGTTTTGCGTCAAGCCGTTGCGCACGAGCCTGTCGCCGCCGCAGTGATAGCACTTGAGTTTGACCATGCGAGAGAGTCTACAGCCTCTCCCGCGATTGAACCACTACCCGGAAAGCAACAAACGAAAACGAGAAGGCCGCAGCTTTGACTGCGGCCTTCTCGTTCTTAAGCGTTGCGCGTCCGGCGCTGCTCACTCGTTACTGCTTTGAGCTAGGCGGCGACCGTTTCGGCCTTGAGCTTCTCGGCTTGGTAGTGTGCGACGAGGGCGTTGATGAATTCGTCGAGGGCGCCCTCCATGACGAGGTCGAGCTGGTGGATGGTGAGCCCGATGCGATGGTCTGAGACGCGGTTCTCTTTGAAATTGTAGGTGCGAATCTTCTCGGAGCGGTCGCCGGAGCCGACCATCTGCCGGCGCTCGCTGGCCTGCGCCTCGTGCTGCTTCTGCTCTTCGAGTTCTTGCAGGCGCGCGCGCAAAACCCGCATCGCCTTCTCGCGGTTCTTGATCTGCGACTTCTCATCCTGCATCGAGACGACGGTGTTCGTGGGCAGGTGCGTAATGCGCACGGCCGAGTAGGTGGTGTTGACCGACTGGCCGCCCGGCCCCGACGAGCAGAAGGTGTCGATGCGCAGATCGTTCTGGTTGATCTTCACGTCAACCTCTTCGGCCTCGGGCAGCACGGCGACGGTGACGGCCGAAGTGTGGATGCGCCCCGAAGTCTCGGTCTGCGGCACGCGCTGGACGCGGTGGACGCCCGACTCGTGCTTGAGCTTCGAATAGACCTTCTCGCCGGAAATTTCGGCGATGGCCTCTTTGAGGCCGCCTATCCCTGACTCGGACTGGTCGAGAATCTCCATCTTCCAGCCCTGCCGCTCGGCGTAGCGGCCGTACATGCGCAGCATCTCGGCGGCAAAGAGCGTCGCCTCGTCGCCGCCCGTGCCGGCGCGAATTTCGAGGATGACGTTCTTCTCGTCGTTCGGGTCGCGCGGGAGCAGGAGGACTCGCAGGTCTTCTTCGACCTTCTCAAGTTGCTCTTCGAGCGTCGCCGTTTCGACGCGCGCCATCTCGCGCATCTCCTCGTCTTCGCCCAAGTCGTAAAGCTCGCGCGCGTCGGAAAGCTCCGACTTGAGCTGCTTCAACTCGCGATACTTCGAGACTACTTCGCCTAAGCTGCGGTGCTGCTTGTTGAGCTTCCCGTAGTTCGCGGGGTCGGAGTAGACCTCGGGCGACGACAGCTCCTCGGTCAGAGCTTCATAGCGCGCTTCGATCTGTTCGAGTTTGTCTAGCATGATTGATTACGACAGAGGCGTTAACGCGGCCTCCTGCGGCTGCGGCTCAAACTTGAGCGATTCTTTGAGCGCGACGATGGCGACTTCGAGCTGCTGGTCGTCGGGCTCCTTCGTCGTGACGTTCTGGAGCCAGACGCCGGGGCGCGTGATGAGCTTGAAGACGAGGCCGCCCTCCTTCTTCGCGGAGAGCCGTATGATCTCGTAGCTCAGGCCGGCGACGACCGGGATGAGCGCGACGCGGACGGCGATGTTGTAAGCGAACGAGCTGAAGGCGATGATCGAGAAGAGCACGATGGAGACGAGCATCACGACCATCAGGAAGCTCGTGCCGCAACGCGGGTGCTGGCGCGGCTGGATGCGCGCGTTCGCGACCGTGAGCGGCAGCCCCGATTCCCAGTTGAAGACCGTCTTGTGCTCCGCGCCGTGATACTCGAAGACGCGCCGGATGTCTTTCGAGAGTGAGAAACTTGAAATCATCAGAATGAAAATCGCCATCCGGATCATGCCGTCGATGAGGTTGAAGGCGACGTTCGGCTTCACGGGCTTCAGATAGCCGCGGACGCCGTTGTACGTGCGCGTGTACCAAGGCGCGTCGGCGGCCGTCGCATCGGCGGGCCGTGCGTCGGTGTTCGGCGCGGCTTCAGTCGCGGGGCGCTTGATGTCGCCGGCCGCCTGTTGCTGCGCGGCGGGCACTTCGCCCGCGCTACGGTCGGCCCAGCCCATGCCGATGAAGAGGGCGTTGGTGAGCATGAGCGGCGCGACGACGAAGAGCAGGATGTTGAAGAGCATCGCGAAGGCGATGGAGCCGAAGGCCGCGGCCGAGCCGCGTTTCAACTCGTCCTCGGGGCGCTTCTGCGTCGGGATGGGGAAGAGGCCGGGGACGCCGCCGGTGATGCCTGCGAAGTCGCCCTCGCCTTCGACGACCGCGGGCGTGAGTGCGACCGCTTCGGCCGTCTCAGTCTCCTCGACGAAGGCTTCGGCGGCCGAGTAGTTGAGCGCCTTGATGCCGAGCGCCATCGACTGCACGAGCACGGCGGCGCCGCGCAGCACGGGGAGCTTGAGCGCGGGATACTTGTCGCTCCACTTCGGCAAGGAAGCACCCGTGTGCGTGATGGTGCCGTCGGGGCGGCGCACCGCGATGGCGTACGCGGAGGGCGTGCGCATCATCACGCCTTCGATGACGGCTTGGCCGCCGACAATCAGGTCTTTTTCGCTGGCGCTCACGGGAAAATCCTTTCGGGTAAAGTGAAACGCCGACCTTCGGTGCGGCTTTGCTTTCGTTACCCCTTGAGGGTAAGAAAGGCTGGGGCCGCGGGCGCGAAAGGTCGGCGTCCGGGTTCTGGGTAGCTAATACTGGCGGCGTCGAATCGGTGTCATAGACGCTGGCCGAACGGCTCAGGCGTTGGCGCCTTCGGTCGCGGCCGGAGCTTCGGTCTTCTTGCCGTAGCGCTTGTTGAAGCGGTCAACGCGGCCAGCCGTGTCGATCAGCTTCTGCTTGCCCGTGAAGAACGGGTGACACTCCGAGCAGATTTCAAGGTGGAGGTCGTCCTTCTTGGTCGAGCGCGTCTGGAAGTTGTTGCCGCAGGCGCAGTGGACGGTGACCTCGTGGTAGTCGGGATGAATTCCTTGCTTCATTTCTCTTTCCTCTCTGATAGCGGGCCGCGAGCGGCCTCAAACAAAGCCCCATCTTACCGACGCTTGTCGCGCATCGTCAAGTTGTGCAAGGACTTGGATGCACGACGCGGCCTCCGGATTGCCCGCGCGTGGGCACAACGAGGGGCGCGGCACTAGTTTGTTGACAGGCGTACAAATCGCGTGTTACAAACGCGCTGAACACACCTTTGCAGCTTTTCCGTTAGAGTACCTTGAAAGTTATACAAGCCGCACTCATAGACGAGTAGGGACTCAAGTTGTTCCCCGAGCTACGTCCTTACACGGGAGTTGAACCTTTAGGACGCGATGACGGACGAACCCAAAAACCCTCCGAAATCCGACGCAACCTCACCGCCTGAAAGCGACGAAACACGCCGCGCGGCAGACACATCCCCGGCAGCAGATGAGGCCGCGGGCGCGCTGCCGCCCCCGCCCGACGCCGAAGAGCCGCGACCCACGCCCGAGAGTCAGGCGGCTCTGACCGGCAAAGCGCCTTCGGGCAGCTCGACTTCAGGCACGACCGTCCCAGCCTCGACAGAGAGACCCAAACCACCGGCCGCGCCTCCCTCCAACGAGACACCCGAGGAGAAGAAGGCGCGACTCGAACGCATCATCGCCGAGGCGAAGGCGAAGAAGGAGGCCGCCGCCGCTGCCGCCGCGCAGGCCGAGGCCGGAGGGGGCGGGGAAGCGCCGCCGCCGGGCGGCAAGTCGCCCGAGGTCGGCGACCCTTTGAAGAGTCCTTCGCAGGCAGACCTCGAACGCGCCGCCAAGATCGCAGAGGCCAAGGCGCGCGCCGCCGCCGCAAAGGAGGAGGCCGCCGCGAAGTCGCCCGCCGCGGCTCCCGGCGCAGGGAAGCCCGCCCCTCCGGCCGCGGCCGGGGCCGGCATTCCGAAGCCTCCCGTCAAGAAGAAGGACGAAGGGCCGAAGCCGGTCGAGTCGCCCGAACATCCTCTGTTCAAGCGCTTGCGCGACCGCTTCGGCGACGCTGTTGAGGGCGCTTTCACTTTCGTCAACCAGCTCTCGATTCACGTCAAGGCCGAAGTCGTCATGGAAGTCTGCATGGCTTTGCGCGACGACGCGGAGACGCCGTTCGACTATCTGTCCGACCTGACCTGCGTCCACTGGCCCGAGCGCGAAGAGGCGCCGTTCGAGGTCGTCTACAACCTCTACTCCATCTCGAAGAACGAGCGCGTGCGCGTGAAGGCCGCGGCGGGCGAGGCGGGGCTGGACAGCGTCACGGGCGTCTGGCCGACGGCCAACTGGATGGAGCGCGAGGCTTACGATCTGTTCGGCGTGACCTTCAACAATCATCCAGACCTGCGGCGTCTGCTCCTGCCGAAAGATTGGGACGGCCACCCGCTGAGGAAGGACTACCCGCTGGAGTTCATGGAGAACGAGTGGACGACGCGCCACCTGCCGGAGTTCACCGAAGTCCAGCGCGAGCAGTTGGCGCAGCGGCGCGCATACGGCCTCGAAATCCTCCAGACGCCCGACGAGCGGCGCATCCGCGAAATCTTCCGCGACGGGCGCGACCCGTTGCCGAAGGAGCACAAGTAGACGCAAATGCACCCGAAAGACCTCGCCGCCAAGTACGAAGTGAAGGTCTTCGACAGCCCCTCGGCCGCCGAAGCCGCAGGCTTCCGACTCGGCCAACGCATGAGCCCACGCAACGTCTGGAACCGTGACTCCGCGGCCTCCGCCATCCTCTTCGACCTGCTCGGCAAGCGGAAACGCGGCGAAGTCTCCGAGGTCGCCCTCGTGCTTGAGACGGCCAGCGTCGCGGGAGCCTTCAAGGGAAACGATGAAGTATGAACGCTGAATGATGAACTGAAGGCAGCTTGTCTTACAGTTCGACGTTCAGCGTTCCGAGTCCATAGTTCAAACCATGCATCAAGTAGAAGTCGCCACCACGCAGGAGACCTTACTCGACAACCCCGAGATGGTCTTGAACATGGGGCCGCAGCACCCTTCGACCCACGGCGTGCTGCGCGTCATCCTGCGCCTCGACGGCGAGACCGTCATCGACCTCGACTGCGACATCGGCTTCCTCCATCGCGGCATGGAGAAGATTGCCGAGAATCGCCTCTACCCGATGATCGCTCCTTACTGGGACAGGCTCGACTACATCGCGGCGGTCTCGAACGGGCTGGTCTGGGTCGAGACCGTCGAGCAGATGATGGGGCTCGAAATCCCTCGGCGCGCGCACTACATCCGCACCATCCTCACGGAGCTGAACCGCATCTCTTCGCATCTGCTCTGGCTCGCCACGCACGCGCTCGACATCGGCGCCTTCACCGTCCTGCTGCACGCCTTGCGCGAGCGCGAGGAGATTCTGAAGATATTCGAGCAGCAGTTCGGCGCGCGCCTCACCTGCCACGCGTGGCGCATCGGCGGCATGCCGAACGACGCCTACGAAGGCTTTACCGAGGACGTGCAGCAGTTCGTCGATAACTTCCCGAATCGCATCGACCAGTACGAGACGCTGCTCTCGGAGAATCGCATCTGGCTCGGGCGCACCGTGGGCATCGGCGTCATCTCGGCCGCCGACGCCATCGCCATCGGGCTCTCGGGGCCGTCCCTGCGCGGCTCGGGCGTCGCGTGGGACATACGCAAAAGCCGTCCGTATGCGGCCTACGGCGAACTCGACTTCGACGTGCCCGTCGGCGAGAACGGCGACACGTATGACCGCTACCTCGTCCGCATCGAAGAGATGCGCCAGTCGCGCCGCATCGTCCAGCAGGCTTTGAAGCAGATGCCTGACGGCCCCGTCAACGCCAAGATTCCGAAGGTGCTCAAGCCCCCGGCCGGCGACTACTATCATTCCATCGAAGGCCCGAAGGGCGAGATCGGTTGTTACTTAGTCAGCGACGGCACGAGCCGCCCGTATCGCGTCCGCGTCCGCCCGCCGTGCCTCATCAACCTACAGGCGCTGCGGCAGATGTGCGTCGGCCACCTCGTCGCCGACGTGGTCGCCATCATCGGCACGCTCGACATCGTGCTCGGAGAGATAGACCGTTAGTTTTCGGTTTTTAGTTTTCAGTTTTCAGCAAGACCAAGCTGCCGACTGAAAACCGAAAACTGAAAACTGAAAACTATGAATGTCATTCGCCTACCCGTGCAGAAGATGACGCGCGAGGCTTTCGCGCCGTACGGGATCGTGCTCGACCGGCGCGGCTCCGTGGACGTGGACATTGGGATGGGCGTGCCGAGCATCACGGGCGCGACGGCCGACCCGCGCCCCTTCAAGTTCGACTTCATGGCGCGCCACCGCCACACGATGCAGGTCTTCTCGCCGCTCGCGGGCTCGCAGGCCGTCATCTGCGTGGCGCCGCCCAACGGGCTCGACGCGCCCGACGTGGACAGGGTCGTCGCCTTTCTCGTCGAAGGCCGTCTGCCTTACGCATACTTCCGCGGCACCTGGCACACGCCGCCCTTCGCCACCGGCGAGTGGTACTCCTACCTCGTCGTAGACCGCAAGGGCACGCTCGACGAAGACCTTGAGCTGGTGGACATCAGGGCCGCGCGCGGCTGCACGTTCGAGATTGACCTGTCAACTGACGGCTGAACGCTTGAAACCATGTTCGCACTCTTCGCACCGCCCAACTTCCTCGACGACCTCCTGCTGAGATTCTTCGGCGAGGAGACGGTCAACTACGTCGTCTGGCCCTTCATACAGATCGGCGCGGTCATCACGCTGATCGCCGTGTGGGCGCTCTACGCGAGTTATCTGGAGCGGAAGATTTCCGCGTTCATGCAGGCGCGGCTGGGGCCGATGCGCGTCGGCAAGTGGGGGCTGTTGCAGCCCATCGCCGACGCCGTCAAGCTCCTCACCAAAGAAGACCTCGTGCCGGAGAAGGCCGACCCTTACATCTTCCGTTACGCGCCCTACATCTCGGTTGCGGCCACGTTCATCACCTTCGCGGTCGTGCCGTTCGCGCCGAACTGGGGCGTGATTACGGACGTGAACATCGGCCTGCTCTTCGTCCTCTCGATCTCTTCGGTGGGCGTCCTCGCCCTCATCCTCGCCGGTTGGTCTTCGAACTCGAAGTACGCGCTGCTCGGGGGCTTGCGCTCGTCGGCGCAGATGGTCTCGTACGAAGTCTCGATGGGGCTCTCGCTCATCGGCGCGCTGATGTTCGCGCGGACGCTTAGCTTGTCTGGCATCACCGTCGCGCAGGCGTCCGACTCGGTCTTCCCCGGCTTCATCATCTACCAGCCGCTCGCCTTCGTCGTCTTCCTCATCAGCGGCATCGCCGAGAACAACCGCGCGCCCTTCGATCTGCCCGAGGCCGAGTCGGAACTCGTCGCAGGCTTTCACACTGAGTACTCGGGGATGCGCTGGTCGCTCTTCTTCATGGCCGAGTATGCGGCGATGGTGGTGGTCGCGGCCGTGGCGACGACCGTCTTTCTCGGTGGCTGGTACTTCCCCGGCGTGCTCCGGCTCGCGGGCGGCTACGGCAACCTGTACATCTTCCTGAGCCTCGTCGTCTTCATCGTCAAGCTGGCGCTGCTGCTCTATCTCTACTTCTGGCTGCGGTGGACGTTCCCGCGCTACCGCTATGACCAGTTGATGGACTTGGGTTGGAAGTGGATGATTCCGGCCGCGCTGCTGAACATCGTGTGGACGGGCGTGACGGTCTTCACCTTGCAGGCGCTCGACGGCTGGCAGGGTTTAGACACGATTGAGCCGCGCCGGCGGGGCGGCCCGCTGCTCGAAGCCGGGCTTAACCTGACGGGGACGGGGAAAGTCGTCGCCATCGTCTTCGGGCTGTTGGGGCTGCTCATCGCGGGGCTCTTCCTCGGCTACCTCAACCGCCACTCGCGCGACTTCAATCTCAAGAAGCAGCGGCGCCAGATACGGCTCGTGGACGTGCCGAAGGGCGCGCCCGCGGTTGCGACGACCGCAGCGGCGGCCGACAACGCATAAGTCACCGAAGGGTTGTAAGAGAGGTCGTATGTCTTTAGTCAAAGTTCCGCGGGCCGGTTGGGGAGAGAGGCTGAAGCGCTTCTTTCTGGCGGACGTGTTCAAGGGGATGTGGCTGACGTTGAAGTATAACGTCGGCGCGTTGACGGACAAGAATTCCGTCAGCGGCTACGGCATCTACACCGAGCAGTATCCTTCCGTCAGGCCGCAGGTGGCGCCGCGCTTCCACGGCGCGCCGCGGCTGAACATGGATCCCGAGACGCACGAGTCTCTGTGCATCGCCTGCAACCTCTGTGCGCTGGCCTGCCCCGAGGACTGCATCGACGTGATCGCGATGGACATCGAGATGACGGTCGGCGGCAAGCCGCGCAAGAAGAAGGTGCTCGACGAGTTCATCTTCGACACTTCGCGCTGCATGTTCTGCGCGCTCTGTCAGGAGGCGTGCCCCACGGCCTGCCTTGAGCTGACGCAGGAGTTCGAGCTCGCCACCTACTCGCGCGCGGGCTTCGTCTGGAACCGCGAGATGCTTGAGCAGGGGCGCGAGTCGCGCAAGTTTGAAGCTTGAAGCGGTTTTCAGTTTTCAGTTTTTAGTTTTCAGTAAGAGCGGCAGTTACGCGAACGCTCCGAGAGGAAACGACAGGCTGAAAACTGAAAACTGAAAACTGAAAACTATGGTTCTGCAAGGCTGGGAAAGCGTCTTCTTCTGGGTCTTCGCGCTCTCCGCGCTGGTGGCGGGGCTGCTGACGGTGATGGCGCGCAACGCCGTCCACTCGGCGTTGTTCCTCATCTCGACGCTCGTGTCGGTGGCGGCGCTCTTCGTGCTCCTCGGCGCGGAGTTCATCGCGGGCGTGCAGATACTCGTCTACGTCGGCGGCGTGATGGTGCTCTTCCTGTTCGTCATCATGCTCGTCAACGTTGCGGCCGAAGAGCGTGGGGGCGAAGAGCTGTTCAATCGCACGGGGCAGGTAACGGCGGCCGTCTGCTTCGTCGCGCTCCTCGTCCTTGGATTCTTCTACGCCATCAACCAGTCGGCGGGGCACTTCGTGCCCTCCAACAACGAACAGACCATCATGCAGCGCGACACGGAGAGCGCGCGCATGCACAACGCCGCCACGGGCGTCTCGAAGATTTCGGAGGACACGCAGCGCGTGGGCGCGAGCCTCTATCGCTACGGCGCGCTGCCGTTCGAGATTGCGAGCGTGCTGCTGCTGGTCGCCATCGTCGGCTCTGTGCTGCTGGCGCGCACGTCGAAGCAGGAGCTGGCCGCCGACGACGTTGACCCGCAGGTCATCACGGAGCTGAGCGCCGTGGGCGAACTGACCCCGGCCGAGATAGAGGCCGCCACGCGCGCACACGCCGCCGAGGTCTGAAGATTCAGAGCATGACTATGAACAGCCTTTTCACACCGGCGCTCGCGCTCTTGCAGGGGGGCGCCCTCGACAACGTGAAGCAGGGGATTCAGCACCCCGACCTCTCGAAGTTCCTCATCATCGGGGCGCTGCTCTTCAGCATCGGCGTCGCGGGCGTGCTGACGCGACGCAACATCATCATCATCTTCATGTCCGTCGAGCTGATACTGAACGCGGCGAATCTGAACTTCATCGTCTTCTCGCGCTACTTTCAGGAGACCGGAGGCATCAACGCCGTCGCCGGACAGGTCTTCACGGTCTTCATCATCGTCGTCGCCGCCGCCGAAGCGGCCATCGGCCTCGGCCTCGTCATCGCGCTCTACCGCAACCGCGAGACGATCTTCGTGGACAAGATTGACCTCTTGAAGTGGTGAGGGACAGTTTTCAGTTTTCAGTTCTCAGTGTTCAGCTAAGACAAGGAGCTGAATTCTGCGGACTGAAAACTGAAAACTGAAAACTGAAAACTATGCATCGGTACATCTGGCTCGTCCCACTCCTGCCGCTGTTGGGCGCGGCCGTCAACGGGCTGTTGGGTCGCCGGTTCCGTTTTTCGGAGCGTGTGGTCGGCTCGATAGGCGTCGGCTCGGTGGCGCTCGCGTTCCTCATCAGCCTCGCGGCGGTCATCTCGTACGGCGCGAACGTGTGGCCCAATCCTTACGTGACGAGCGAGGACGGCGCGTTCTCCTACACGTGGATTCCGGGCGGCGCGGTCGAGCTGACCGAGGGACTGGAAGCGCGCGCCGACGTTGAGGCCGGCAGGCTTGCGGACGAAGAGGCTGCGCGCAAGGGGAAAGAGGAGGGCATCGCGTCGGGCGGTTACGTGCTCGTCGCCAAGCCCCATGTGCCGGAGCGGCGCGGCGTCGGCGCCGTGCTCGATGTGGAGTGGAGTTATCAGCTCGACGCGCTCTCTTCCATCTTCATGCTCGTCGTGACGGGTGTGGGCTTGTGCATCTTCATCTTCGCGACGGGGTACATGCACGGCGACAAGGGTTTCTATCGCTTC
The DNA here is from genome assembly GCA_045807845.1 of Pyrinomonadaceae bacterium. Taxonomy (GTDB): domain Bacteria; phylum Acidobacteriota; class Blastocatellia; order Pyrinomonadales; family Pyrinomonadaceae; genus QHXN01. Next base: position 38,359 of record JBJMGQ010000085.1, read on the forward strand.
TTCGCCTACCTCGGCCTCTTCATGTTCTCGATGCTCATCCTCGTGATGGGCTCGAACTTCATGATGATGTTCGTCGGGTGGGAGGGCGTGGGGCTCTGCTCCTACCTGCTCATCGGTTACTACTTCGACCGACGGGAGGCGGGCGACGCGTCGCGCAAGGCGTTCATCACGAATCGCATCGGCGACTTCGGCTTCGCGCTCGCCGTCTTCGGCGTCATCGCCACCTTCGGCTCGACGCAGTACACCGCCGTCTTCGAGCAGGCGCGCGCCTTTCCCATCGAGACGCTGGCGGGCCCCGTCACTTGGGGCGTGATGTCCTGGATTGCGCTCGGCCTCTTCATCGGCGCATGCGGCAAGTCGGCGCAGATTCCTTTGTACGTCTGGCTGCCCGACGCGATGGCGGGCCCGACGCCTGTCTCTGCGCTCATCCACGCGGCGACGATGGTGACGGCCGGGCTCTACATGTTGACGCGCTGCAACGTCATCTTTCAGCACTCGCAGGGAATGATGACAATCGTCGCGGTCGTCGGCGCCCTCACCGCTCTGTTCGCCGCGACCATCGGCATCACGCAGAACGACATCAAGAAGGTTCTCGCTTACTCGACCGTCTCGCAGCTCGGCTTCATGTTCCTCGCGTGCGGCGTGGGCGCGTTCGTCGTCGGCATCTTCCACGTGATGACGCACGCCTTCTTCAAGGCGCTGATGTTCCTCGGCGCGGGCTCGGTCATCCACGCGATGCATCACGAGCAGGACATGCGCCGGATGGGCGGCCTGCGAAAGTACATGCCGAAGACCTATTGGACGTTCTTCGCGGGCTGGCTCGCCATCTGCGGCATCTTCCCGTTCGCGGGCTTCTGGTCGAAGGACGAGATACTTTGGAACGCGGCCTCGACCAGCTACGTCCCTTCGGGCTGGCTGCTCTGGCTCATCGCGACCATCTCCGCCACCTGCACGGCCTTCTACATGACGCGGCTGATGGCTTTGACCTTCTGGGGCAAGGAGCGCTTCCTCGAAGTGCCTGCGGGCGGGCAGGCCGACGAGGCGCACGCTTTAGCGTATGCCGAAGGTGAGACGACGCACGCGGCCTCGACGCCTTCGGTCGGCGACCGGCCGCACCACGGCCCCGAGGAGAGGGTCGGCGCGGCGCACGCGTTAGAGTCGGCCGCGGCCGGAGAGCCCGAAGGCGCCGACGCGCGCGGCCACGACGTACACGACCATCACGACCCCGGCGAACCCGCGGGCCACGGCCAACACCCGCACGGCTCTGTTCTGCCGCACGAGTCGCCGCCGTCGATGTGGGTGCCGCTGGCGGTGCTGGCGGTGCTGGCGACTATCGGCGGCTTCGTCGGCATCAGCCCCGCCTTCGCGGGCGGCGCGCACGTCGGCGGCAAGCTGAATATTGTTAACTGGCTCGACCCAATCATCTGGAATCCTTTGACGGGTCAGTTCGGCAAGGAGTCGCACGCAGAGACCTCCGCGCTCGAAGCGCACGACAAGGAGACGGCCGGGCGCGAGGCCGTCAAGCAGGAGGGCAGCCACGCCGCGCCGCTCCCGACGCGCACCGACGTAATACACGACGCCTCAATCGAGCACGGCGCGCATCTCGCGCCCTACGGCGACGAGGGACGCTTCAATCTCGCGCACGCCGTGCAGAACGTGCTCGGGACTCACGAGCGGGCCGAGTGGTTCTTCATCATCTTCTCGCTCGTCGTCGCGGGCTTCGGCATCTGGCTCGGCTTCCTCTTCTACGTCTGGCGGCCGGAGCTGCCGGGGCTGTGGGCGCAGAGGCTCGCGCCGCTCTATCGCGCGAGCTTCAACAAGTACTGGGTTGACGAGTTGTACGGCATGCTCTTCACGCGGCGGACGATGGACGCGGCGCGCGGCGTCTACGCGACCGACTCGCGCATCATCGACGGCGCGGTCAACGGCGTGGCTTGGCTCACGCGCCAGCTCAGCCGGTTCACGGGCAACACCGACCGGCTTGTCGTAGACGGCGCGGTCAATGGCGTCGCGGGCTTCATCAAGCTCTTGATGTCGCCGCTGCTGCGCGCCGCGCAGACGGGCGTGACGGCCAACTACGCGCTCGCCATGTTGCTCGGGCTCGTCGCGGCCATCGGCCTCTTCTTCGGGCCGGATATTTGGGCCAGTCTGACGAGCGCCTTCAGATAGCTTCTTCGCCTTCGCCTTCTAAGTTCGCGGCGGGCCGAGTCTCGCCTTCGGGGTGCACAGTGAAAATTCCCTATCTCCTTTCAATCATCACGTGGCTGCCGGCGGTCGGCGCGATTATCGTCCTGTTCCTTTTTAAGAAGGGGCAGGAGGGCGCCATCAAGCGTTTCGCGACCGCGTGGTTCGCGCTCGACTTCGTGGTCTCGCTCGCGCTTCTCGGTTATGACCGCGGCCTCGGCGGGTTTCAGTTCCTCGAAGACGCGCAGTGGATTCCGGTCATCGGGGCGCGCTACCAGATGGCGGCCGACGGCGTGGCCGTGCTGCTGCTACTGCTGACGACGCTGCTGGGCTGGATCGCGTCGCTCTCTTCGTGGGAGTACATCCAGAAGCGCGAGAAGGAGTACTACGTTCTGCTGCTGCTGTTGCAGACCTCGGTGCTCGGCGTCTTCTGCTCGGCCGACCTCTTCCTCTTCTTCCTCTTCTTCGAAGTCTCGCTCGTGCCGATGTACTTCCTCATCGGCATCTGGGGCGGCGAGCGCCGTCTCTATGCGGCCATCAAGTTCTTTCTCTACACGCTGGCGGGCTCGGTGGGGCTCCTGCTCGGCATGATTAAGATGTACTTTCTGACGCAGGACGCGTCACTCGTCGGCGCCATCGCGCCCGCGACGAAGGCGCTCGTGGCGGGCAACGATGCCGCGCTGGCGATGCTCAACAACAGCTTCGCCGCGGCGCAGAGCACGGGCACCGGCACCTTCAACATCATGTTCATGCAGTCGCTCGGCTCCGCTATCCCGATGGGGACGATGCAGGTGCTTCTCTTCTTCGCCTTCGCCATCGGCTTCGCCATCAAGGTGCCGATGTGGCCCTTCCACACGTGGCTCCCCGATGCGCACGTCGAGGCGCCGACGGCAGGCTCCGTCATCCTCGCAGGCATTCTGCTCAAGCTCGGCACATACGGTTTCTACCGCTTCAACCTGCCCTTCTTTCCGAAGGCCGCCATCGACCAGAGCTACTTCTGGAACGGTGCGTTCGGCGTGCGTAACGTGATGGTCGTCCTCGCCATCATCAGCATCATCTACGGCGCGCTGGCCGCGATGTACTTCGTCGTCAAGCGCGACGGCGACGTGAAGAAGCTGGTGGCCTACTCGTCGGTCTCTTCGATGGGCGTGGTGATGCTCGGGCTCTTCTCTTTGAACCCGAACGGCCTGAACGGCGCCGTGCTCCACATGATCAACCACGGCATCTACTCGGGCGCGCTCTTCCTACTTGTAGGCATCATCTACGAGCGGCGGCACACGCGCGCCGTCAACGAGTTCGGCGGGCTCTCGCACGTGATGCCCGGTTACGCGGCGGTCTTTCTCGCGATGGCGATGACGGCCATCGGGCTGCCGCTGCTCTGCGTCTTCATCTCGGAGTTCCTCTCCATGCGGGGCGCGTTCGAGGCGAATCCGCAGTGGGCGGGCTGGGCGGCGCTGGGGATTATTCTGAACGCGGGTTACATGCTCTGGCTCTATCAACGGATGTTCTTCGGCAACATCGAGAACCCGAAGAACGAGAAGCTCCACGACCTGAAGGGGCGCGAGTGGGCCTACATGATTCCGCTCTTAATCATGTCGCTCTGGATCGGCGTCTATCCCAAGCCCTTCATCGACTTCATTCAGAAGCCCGTCGCCGCCCTCGTCAAACACGTCCGCCCCGACTATCCCGTCTCGCCCGCCGCGCCCATGCGCGCGCCGCAGACGGCGGAGCGGCAGGTCAACAAGTAAAAGAAAGGAGACTCGTATGACTTTGCGAATGAGACTTCCGGCCGCCGCGCTGGCGACGCTGATGCTTCTGACGGCATTCGGCACGCCGGCCGCGAACGCGGCTGAGACGCGCCTGCGCTTCTCGCACGGGCACGCGAGCAAGGTGGTGCGCGGCACCGGCGGTGCGGATTACGTGTTTCGCGCCAACACCGGCCAGAAACTGGTCGTGATTCTGACGGCCCCGCGCGACACGATCTTCAGCCTGCAATCCCCCAACGGAACGAACATGGCGGGCGAAGGCGGAAACGGGCGCGCCGAGTTCCAGTTAGAGGAGACGGGCGACTACCATCTCTCCGTCTTCAGTCGCAGCGGCAAGCGCCGGCACTACACGCTCTCCGTCAGCATTCTCTGAGCGGGTGGGGCGCGCGCCCCGCCCCGAAAGAAGCACGAATCCAATGTTTCTCCTTCAAGCCTCCACGACCACTCTATTCGACGTGGCCGATCTGAAGCTGATCGCGCCCGAGATAATCCTCTCGCTGTGCGCCTGCGTGGCGCTGGTGATGGAGGTGCTGCTGCCGAAGCGTTTGAGCCGCTGGGTCGGCTACTTCGCGCTCGGCGCGACGGCGCTCGCGGCCGTCTCGGTGTGCGTGCTCGGTTGGCCTTTGGTCTCGGGCTTTCTGCACGAGGTGCCTTTGGCCGGGCGGCTCGTCGGGCAGGGCGGGACGACGGAGGCCGTCGCGTTGTCGGGCTTCTACGGCACGGTCAAGATTGACGGCTTCGCCATCGTCTTCAAGCTTATTTTCCTGCTGTCGGCGGCGTTGACGGTCGCCATCTCTCTGCGCTACCTCGACGTGGAGGGCGAGCAGCGCGGCGAGTACTACTCGCTGGTGCTCTTCGCCACGACGGGGATGATGTTTCTCGCCTCGGGCTACGACCTCATCGTGCTCTTCATCAGCTTGGAGCTGATGGCGCTCACCTTCTACGTGCTCGTCGGCTACACGAAGCGCGAGCGGCACTCGAACGAGGCGGGGATGAAATACTTCCTGCTCGGCGCCTTCTCGTCGGGCATCCTGCTCTACGGCATGTCGCTTTTGTACGGCGTGGCGGGCTCGACGAATCTGGGCGACATCGCACCGGCGGTGGCGCGCGCCGCGTCGGCCACCGCGGAGGTGGGCGGCCCCAGCTTGCGGCCGATGGTCATCCTCGCGATGATCGCGCTCGGCGCCGGGCTCTTCTTCAAGATTGCGGCCGTGCCCTTCCATATGTGGGCGCCCGACGCCTATCAGGGCGCGCCGACCTCCGTGACGGCCTTTCTCTCGACGGGCTCGAAGGCCGCGAGCTTCGCGCTGCTGGCGCGCATCTTCCTCGAAGCGCTGGGCGGGATGCGCGTTGACTGGGCGCCGCTGCTGGCGATAGTCGCAGCCATCACCATCATGGTCGGCAACTGGGCGGCCGTGACGCAGACGAACGCCAAGCGACTGCTGGCATACTCTTCCGTCTCCAACGCGGGCTATCTACTGCTCGGCGTCATCGCGTCGAACTCGTACGGCTACACGGGGCTCGTCGTCTATCTCGTCGTCTACACCTTCATGAACGTCGGCGCGTTCGGCGTCCTCATCGCGCTCAGGCGGCAAGGCGTCATCGGCGACGAGGTGGACGACCTGACGGGACTCGGGCAGAAGGCGCCGGGGCTCGCGCTGATGATGGCGATCTTCATGCTCTCTCTGGGCGGACTGCCCGTGACGGGCGGCTTCATCGGCAAGTGGTTCCTCTTCGGCGGCATCATCCAGCGCGGCAAGCTGGACGGGGAGAACTGGTACTACTGGCTTGCGGCGTGGGCGGCCTTCAACACGGTGGTCAGCTTCTACTACTACGTGCGCTTCATCCGCGCGATGTACATCGGCGACCGCGAGGCGGACGCGCGCCCGCTCTCGCTCTCGGCGCCGCTCCGGACGGCGCTCGTCGTCTGCGCCGTCGCCGTCATCCTCATCGGCGTCTACCCGCAGCCCTTCATCAGGGCCGCCGAGTCGGTCGTCGGAGCCGTGCTGCCCGCCGCTGTCCCCGTCGCGCAGAGGTGAGCCGCCCGTCGTCCACAGACACATACAGACAAGGACAAGAGGGAAGCAACAATGGCAGGCGAGTTGGAAGGAAGGGTCGCCCTCGTCACGGGCGCGACTTCGGGGATAGGGCACGCGACGGCGCTCAAGTTCGCCGCCGAGGGCGCGCAGGTCGCACTCGTCGGTCGCGACGCGGAGACTCTGAGCGCGGTCGCGGAGGAGATTCGCGCGGGCGGCGGCGAGGCCGTCGAGATTCAGGCCGACGTGACCGTCGAAGCGCACGCGCGCCGCGCCGTCGAGACGGCCGTGGAAGCGCTTGGCGGTATAGACGTGCTCGTCAACGCGGCCGGCATCATCTCGAACGGCACCGTCGAGACGACGCAGCTCTCCGACTGGGACGCGATGATGAACGTCAACCTGCGCTCGGTCTTTCATCTCATGCAGCTCGCCGCGCCGTACCTCGAACGCAGACCCGGCAACGTCGTCAACGTGTCGAGCGTGACGGGCTTGCGCGCCTTCCCCGGCGTGCTCGCCTACTGCGTCTCGAAGGCGGGAGTAGACCAGCTCACGCGCTGCGCCGCTCTGGAGCTGGCGCCGAAGGGCGTCCGCGTCAACGCCGTCAACCCCGGCGTCGTCGTCACGCAGATTCACCGGCGCGGCGGCATGGCCGAGGAGAAGTACGCGGACTTCCTCGAACACTCGAAGACGACGCACCCCTTGGGGCGCGTCGGCGCGGCCGAAGAGGTCGCCGAGCTGATTCTGTTCCTCGCCTCTGACCGCGCCGCGTGGATAACCGGCGCGACTTACTCACTCGACGGCGGCCGCGCGCAAACCTGCGCCCGCTGATGCTCGCCTTCTACATCCTCGCCGCGCTGGTCGTATTGCAAAGCCTCGCATCGCTGCGCGGCGGCGTGCGTTATCTCAACTTCTTCCGGCGCGAGTTGGAGGCGCCGCGCGCTCTCTACATGCCCTGCGCCTCGGTCTTCGTCCCGTGCCGCGGGATGGATCAAGGGCTGCGTCTGAACCTGCTGGCGCTCTTCCGTCAACACTACCCGGCCTATGAGCTGGTCTTCGTCTCCGACCGCGCGGAAGACCCCGCGCTCGAAATCGCGCGACAACTGGCGCGAGAGTTGGAGGGCGAGACGGTCGCGCGCACGCGCTTCGTCGTCGCGGGGCCTGCGAACGACAGCGGGCAGAAGGTTCACAACCTGCGCGCGGCTGTCGCGGAGGCCGACCCGTCGAGCGAGGTCTTCGTCTTCGTGGACACGGACGCGCGGGCGCGTGCCGACTGGCTGCGCGCGCTGGTCGCGCCGCTTGCAGACGAGGGCGTGGGCGCCGCGACCGGCTACCGCTGGTTCCTGCCCGCAGGCGGCGGCCTCGCTTCGCAACTGCGCTCGGTGTGGAACGCGTCCATTGCCTCGGCGCTCGGCGCGAACGTGCGCGGAAACTTCTGCTGGGGCGGCTCGACGGCCGTCCGGCGCGAGACGTTCGAGCGGCTGGGGATGAGCGACCGCTGGCGCGGCACCGTCTCGGACGACTACGCGCTGACGCGCGCGCTGCAAGCGGCGCGTCTTCCTATCCGCTTCGTGCCCGCATGCCTGAACGCGTCGGTCGAAGACTGCACCTTCCCCGAGCTGTTCGAGTTCACCACGCGGCAGTTGAAAATCACGCGGGTCTACGCGCCGCAACTGTGGGCGTTCGTCCTCGTCTCGAATCTGCTCTTCGTCTCGGTCTTCTTCGGCGGCCTCGCGCTGGCGGCGTGGCGCGGGGCGGCCGGGCTCTCGTTCGTCTGGCCGCTCGTGCTCGTGTCGGTCATCTTTCTACTGGGACTGTGGAAAGCCTTCTTCCGCCTGCGCGCCGTGGCGCTCGTGCTCGAAGAGCATCACGGGCGCCTGCGCAGTGGCGTCTGGGCGCATCTGCTGCTGTGGCCTTTGACGGCCGCGCTCTTCCTCTACAACGCGACCGCCGCCGCGCTCTCGCGCCGCATCGTCTGGCGCGGCATCGGGTACGAATTGAAATCGCCGACGGAAACTGAGATTATCGAGCCGGATGCTTAACAAGGTCACACAACTCGTCCAGCTCCTCCGCTCGACTGAGCGCGAGCGACGCCTCGGCACGCTCATCTTCTTCGTCACGTCGCGCTGCAACGCGAAGTGCGAGACCTGCTTCTATCACGAGGAGCTGAACCAACCGGGCGACCTGACCTTCGAGCAGATCGAGCGCATCTCGCAAACGATGCCCTCGATCACAGACCTCTGGCTCTCGGGCGGCGAGCCGACGCTGCGCCAAGACATGGACGACGTGATTCGTCTCTTCGTCGAGAACAACGGCGTGCGCCGCGTTATCATCCCGACGAACGGTCTGCTCAAGTCGCGCACCTACTCGCTCGTCGATAACGCGCTCTCGCTGAAACCAGAACTGCACCTCTACCTCAACGTCGCGCTCGACGGCTACGGCGAGACGCACGACCGCGTGCGCGGCGTGCCCGGCAACTGGGGGCGCACGCTCGACTGCATACGCGCTCTCTACCCCTTGAAGGGGAAGTACGGCGAGCGCTTTCGCCTCAACGTCAACACCGTCGTCTGCGCCGAGAACTACGCGGAGGTCGGCCGCCTCGCCGACTTCATGTGGGATAACTTTCAGCTCGACGGCCACTACTTCAACGTCGTCCGCGGCGAGACGAAGGCGGGCGCGTGGGTTAAGCAGATTCCGGCCGAGGTGCTGCCCCGCATGTACGCGCGCGTCTCCGCGCTGACCGAGCGCTACGGCGGTCGTATGTTCGCCGGAGACGACGCCGCGACCCGCTTCGTCAAATCGGTCGCCTACGTCGGCGCCATCACGACGCACTACCGCACACAGCACGCGAACTTCGGCGGCGCGTCGGCGTGGCCCTTCCCCTGCACGGCGGGCGAGACGACCGCCGTCATCGACTACAACGGCGACGTGCGCGCCTGCGAGCTGCGTGGAAAGTTCGCCAGCCTCTCTGACTTCGACTACGACTTCGGGAAGCTGTGGGAGTCCGAAGGGAGGCAGGCCGAGCTGAGTCAAATTGAGGGCGGCCGTGCCTGCTGGTGCACGCACGTCTGCTTCATACACGACTCGATGCGCCACTCGCGCCGCGCGCAGTTGTGGGAGGTGCCGCGGAACTACCTGACCCGGAGCCGCTGGTAAAGAGAAAGACTGCGAACGCTTTCGGTCGCAAGAGCGTTTATGCTGGCAGAGGGAAGCAAACGAAACTCTATCAGCCCGCGGAGGTTTTAAAGTATGAAGCTCTTCAAACTCCTGTTCATTCTACTCGCGCTCGTCTTCGTCGTCTGGGGCGGGTTCTGGCTCTTCGGCGTGGTGGCCGGCCTTTTATACTTTCTAGTCAAATGGGTCGTCATCATCAGCGTCATCGCGCTCGCAGGGGCCGGCGCCTACAAGCTGTTCGCGGGCCCCGACAAAGATGCGCAGGCCGCGCTCTCGCCGGCCGAGGCAGAGATGTTGAAGGCCGAGCGGCTGCTCGCAGACCTGCGGCGCAAGGAGTTGACCAAGTAGACGGGGGAGGGGGATGGCCGAGGGCGAGCCGGATAAAGGTGACGGTCAGGAGCGCGAGGCGGCGCGCGGCAGCGGCATCGCGTACGCGGCGGGGCTCTCCATCTTCTTCTCGGTGCTCACGTGCATGGGGCTGGGCTGGGCGCTCGACCGTTATTTCGGCACCGGTTGGCTGATGGTCGCAGGCATCCTCCTTGGCGCGGCCGTCGGCTTCTACCAGTTCATACGCATCATGTCCCGGCTCGACAAGTAAGGGCGCGCTCGACAGGCGCGTGCGGGGGCATGTAAAATCTTCCGTTCCGTGATGAGCGAAGGCGCAGACAATGGGCGCCCGGCCGAGCCCGAGGACGCAGGCCCCGTAGGCGAAGCACCGCGCGAAGCCGTGAGGCGCATCTTCAGGGGAACGTTCGTCGCCGCGCTCATCGCCGTCGCCGCGAGCGTCTTCTTCGCCCCGTGGCGTGTGACGACGGGGCTGGCACTGGGCGGTGTGCTCGCGCTCTTCAACCAGCACTGGCTCCGCACTTCGGTCGAAGCGGTCTTCGAGGACGCTACTTCAGTTCAGCCGCCTAAATGGAGGGCCGCGCGCTACGTCCTGCGCTATCTGGTCGTCGCGGTCGTAGTCTTCCTAGCCTTCCAAGCGGGTCTGGTCTCACTCGTCGCGACGCTCGCGGGGATGTGCGCCGTCGTTGCGGGGCTTTTAGCGGAAGGGTTCAGGCAGTTCTACTTCGCCATCGTCAGTCGGGAGGAAACCTAGTCGATGTTCTTTCAGCACGCCGAGCAAGGGGCCACACAGGCGGCCGAGCACGCTGCGCCCGCGGCCGACCACGGCGCCGCCGCGACCGAGCACGCCGCGGCCGGGGCGGAGCACCACGTCCCCCTCATCGTCGAGAAGCTCAACCAACTCGTCGGCGAGCCGGTGCATCAGTTTCAGGTTCACTACACGAAGCCGCTCTGGGATAAGTTCTTCCACTTCTTCGGCACGACGGCCGAGTCGGTCTTCGGCCCTTACACGCCCGAGAACGCGGTGCCGTGGTACACGGTGATGTTCGTGCTGGCGGCGCTCTTCACGGTGCTGCTCGTCCTCCTCTTGAAGCCTCGCAAACTGTCGGTTGAGGAGCCGGGCTTTGCACAGTTGACGCTGGAGACGGGCGTGCTGGCCGTGCGCGACCTGCTGGTCGATAACGTCGGGCCGCACGGCATGAAGTATCTCCCCGTCATCGGCACCTTCGGCATTCTCATTCTCATCTCGAATTTGATGGGGCTCATTCCCGGGCTGATGTCACCGACGGCCTCGACCTCCGTGACGTTCGCGCTCGGCATCTCTTCGTTCGTCTACTACAACGCCATCGGCATCAGGGAGAATGGGCTGGTCGGACACCTCAAACACTTCATGGGGCCGATCATCTGGCTCGCGCCGTTGATGTTTATCATCGAGCTGATCAGTAATCTCGTCCGCCCGATGTCGCTCGGCATTCGTCTGTTCGGCAACCTCTTCGGCGACGAGCAGATTCTCGGCACCATCTCGAATCTCGCGCCGTGGACGAAGTGGGGGCTGCCGGTCTTAATCATGCCGCTCAGTCTCTTCGTCGCCTTCATGCAGACCTTCATCTTCGTGCTGCTGTCGATTCTCTACATCAGCGAAGTCTCGCACCACCACGACGAGCACGAGCACGGCCACGAGACGGGCGGCCACGATCACTCGCATGACTTGACGACCGACGCGGGCGGCGTGATGACGCTGCCGTCGCACACATAAGATTTTGCGGCTTTATCTTTCGGCTTAACAAAGCAGGCGTCCGTTGGGGCGGCGAGCGCGTTCGAGCGCACGCACGTCGGGGCGCGAAGATTAAATAGACGGCTCGGGGAAGAGCTGAAGTCGAGAACGTTCGAGGGTGGCGCGAGGTTGTCGGGCTCGTCAGAGTTTGTGAGAGCCCGGGGCGTGCCAAGATCGCTGGAGCGCCGTTGTAAGAGGGGCGGCGGATACCGGATTGAGGCGAAATTATAGAAGCGCGCCGCGCCGAGACGTTCTCCTCGACCTTAAAGCTCCAAAGGCCCGGGCCCGCAGTCACAGGAGAAAACAGATGCAGAAACTGAGAATGGTCTTCTTCGCCGTCGTGGGCGTGCTCGCAATGGCGGCGCCGACTTTGGCGCAGACCGCGGCGGCCGACAATGTCGAGTCGGTCAACAAGTATAAGGCGATAGCGGCGGGGCTCGGCTTCGCGCTGGCGGCAGCGCTTGCGGCCATCGGCCAGTCGCGCGTCGCGGCGGCGGCGGCCGAGGGCGTAGCTCGTAACCCGGGCGCCGGTGCGCGCATCCAGACGTTGATGATTCTCGGCCTCGTCTTCATCGAGACGCTGGTGCTCTTCACGCTCGTCATCGTCTTCGCCAAGCTGTAACCCGCGGACACGATGCAGACACAGAGAGCGGGCGCGCCTCTTAAACGAGTGCGCGCCCGCTCTCCTTTTTTCAACTCCTTCAACTCTTCTTCCGCGCGGCGTGTGCTGCACGAATGATAGGGTCGATGGTCGGCGCGAAGGGCGGAGCATAGGCGAGGTCGAGTCGTTCCACCTCGTCAACTTTGAGCCCTGCATGGAGCGCGGCGGCGAAGACGTTGATGCGCTGCGCGACGCCCTCGCGCCCGACCATGTGCGCGCCGAGCAGACGGCCTCGGGCGTCCACGACGACCCGCGTCTGAATCCGCGACCCGCCGGGGTAGTAGCCCGCGCGCGTGTGTGACTCGCTCTCGACTTCCGACGCATCGAAGCCCGCGTCAAGAGCCTCTTCCAATGAAAGTCCCGTGCGCGCGACTTCCAGACCGAAGACCTTGACGGCGTTCGTGCCGACGATGCCCGCGTAACGCGCCTCGGGGGAAGAGTCGCGCCCAGCGGCGTTGGCGCCCGCAACCCAGCCCTGTCTGACGGCGGGCTGACCCAGAGGGTGCCACACGCGCTTGCCCGAGACGATGTTGAGCACCTCGCAGCAGTCGCCCGCGGCGTAGACGCCGGGTGCAGTCGTCCGCTGCCGCTCGTCCGTAAGGACGGCGCCGCTCTCTCCGACCTCAAGCCCTGCCGCCAAGGCCAACGCAACCTCCGGCCGCACGCCGACGCCGATTGAGACCACGTCCGCTTCCAACGCACGCCCCGACTCCGTCAACACACGCTCGACGCGACCCCGCGCACCCTCGAAGGCACCCGCGCGCTCTCCGAACAGGACTTCGACACCGCACGCGCGCAGCTCGTCCGCGACCGCGTCGCGCACGCCCCCCGACAGCACGCCCATCACCTTGTCCGAAGCTTCGACGAGCGTCGTGCTCAAGCCGCGCGCACGAAACGCCTCGGCCATCTCAAGCCCGATGTAGCCCGCGCCGACGACTACGCCCCGGCGCGGCCGTGCCTCTTCGAAGTAGCGCAGCATGCGCCGCCCGTCGCGCATGTGGCGCAGCACGAAGATGCCTTCGAGGTCGTGCCCCGGAAGCGGCGGGCAGACGGCGGCTGCGCCGGTCGCCAGCACGAGCGAGTCGTAACCGACCTCGCGCACGCCCTCACGTTCGCGCACACGCACGACGGACTTCGAGGGAAGCAGCTCGACGGCCTCGCAGTTGAGTCTGACTTCAATCGAGTGTTGCTCGCG
>JBJMGQ010000086.1:0-5009 GCA_045807845.1 Pyrinomonadaceae bacterium
ATGGCGAACGGCCGTCTCTACAGCACCGACAACATGGACGAGGTCTACCCCGAACAGAAGCCGCGCGCGCCCTTCTTCTGGGAGGGTCGCGGCGAAGCCAACCTCGCGGGCACCAATCCGTGAGGGGAGAGAGGCGAGATGCTGGATGTTAGTGAAAGGCATCTCGTCTTCACTAACATCTAACATCTGGCATTCAACATCTATCTACTCGTCTCTCTGTCTCCGTACGGGCCGCTTATCTGGCCGGTGCCCTGACCGGCGACGTTGGGCTCAGTGGAGCCGTCGCCGTAGTTGTCCTCGCCGGTGCGCGGCTGGCCCTCGCCCGCGTTGTCTGAGTTCGAGCCTTCGCCGGTAGACTCGTTCTTCGGAAAACTCTCGCCGCTCTCGCGCTGTTCTGCCATCGTGCTCATCTCCTGTCGTTTGAAAATATTTTGTACGGGATGCGTGCGTGTTAGAAGAACCCGGCGACGGCGCGGTAGATCCAGAACGAGACGGCGGAGATGAGCGCCGCGAGCGGGATGGTCAGAATCCACGCCCAGACGATGCGCCCGGCCACGCCCCACTTGACGGCCGAGAGGCGGCGCGTGGCGCCGACGCCGACGATGGCGCCCGTGATGGTGTGCGTCGTCGAGACGGGGATGCCGCCGAAGGTGACGCCGATGATGGTCGCCGCCGCCGCCGCCTCGGCGCTGAAGCCGCCGACGGGCTTGAGCTTCGTAATGCGCGAGCCCATCGTCTTTACAATCCTCCACCCGCCCGACAGAGTCCCAAGCCCGATAGCCGCGTGGCAGATGAGCACGACCCAGAGCGGGATGTTGGTTGACGCCTTCGGGTCGAGGTTTGAGGCGACGAGCACGCCCGCGATGATGCCCATCGTCTTCTGCGCGTCGTTGCCGCCGTGGCCGAGGCTGAAGAGCGCGGCCGAGACGAGCTGCCCCTTGCGGAAGAAGCGGTCAACGCGGAACGGCGACCAGTTGCGGAAGATCCACATCACCGCCACCATGATCAAGAAGCCTAAGACCGCCCCGATGAGCGGCGAGAGCACGATGAAGATGACCGTCTTCGTCCACCCCGAAGGGAGGATGACGCCGAAGCCCGAAGCCGCCACGGCCGCGCCCGCGTAGCCGCCGACGAGCGCGTGCGAAGAGCTGGAAGGGATGCCGTAGTACCACGTAATCAGGTTCCAGATGATGGCGCCGACGAGCCCGCACAGCAGCACCCACAACTGCCAGTCTTCGGGTATCGCCTTGATGTTCACCATGTCCTTCCCGATGGTCTTCGCCACGGCCTCGCCGAGGACGAGAAAGGCGACGAAGTTGAAGAAGGCCGCCCAGATGACCGCCGCCCCGGGCGAGAGCACGCGCGTTGAGACGACCGTCGCAATCGAGTTGGCCGCATCGTGGAACCCGTTGATGTAATCGAACACCAGCGCGATCAGGATGATGACGACGACGAAGGTGATGGTGGCAGTCATAGGTCTGGGAGTGATGAGTGATGAGTGATGAGAAGGAAGGGCGAGCCTTGTCTTTCTTATCACTCATCACTCATCACTTATCACTGTCTTTCACGCGTGCTTGATGATGATGGACTCGATGATGTTGGCGGCCTGCTCGCAGCGGTCTACGGCGGTTTCGAGCTTGTCGTAGATGTCCTTCCAGCGGATGACGCGGATGGGGTCGGGGGTGCCCTGAAAGAGTTCGCCGATGGCCTCGTGGTAGAGGTCGTCGCCCTCGTTCTCCAGCCGGTGTATCTCGACGAGGCGCGGGCTGATGCCGGCCGGGCGTTCAAGGGTCGAGACGACCTCGTGGAGCTGGACGGACATGCGCTGAATCACGTCGCCGAACTGGCGCGCGTAGTCGGTCGTCTCGCGCACGTTGTACATGACGACGGCGCGCGCCGAGTCGTCGATGAGGTCTACGATGTCGTCGAGCGCGTTCGAGAGCATGTAGATGTCCTCGCGGTCGAAGGGCGTGATGAAGGAGGAGTTGAGCTTCTTCGAGATGGAGTGCGTCAACTCGTCACACTGATGCTCGATGGCCTTGATGCTGTCGAGGTGGGTCTGGAACTGAACCGGCTCGCCGGCCAGCATCTCTGCGAGCTTGCTGGCCGCGTCGTAGATGTGCGAGGTCATCTGGCGGAAGAGGCCGAAATACTGCTCCTCCTTCGGAATCAGGCTGAACCATGCCATGAACAGATTTCTCCCTGCCCGACCTTGTCTTGCTGTTGTGGAACGAGAGCCGAAATATAGACCAACGCTGCCGCGTTGTCCATTCGGGGATGTTAACGGCATGTTAACAGGATGTTAACTTTTCGCGGGGCGGGTGCGGTTGTCGCCGCCCGCCCGTTCATCGTATCCTCGACGCCTTGAGCCGATGAGTAGAACCCACCACGAACAGGTTGTCGAGCTGCTGCGGATGGAGGCCGGGGCGGTCTTGCGCACGGCCGCGCGACTCGGGGCCTCGGAGGTCGAGCGCGCCGTCGAGCTGCTCGCCTCGTGTCGCGGCAAGGTCGTCACGGTCGGCGTCGGCAAGTCCGGCCACATCGCGCAGAAGGCCGCGGCCACTCTGACGAGCACGGGCACGACGGCCGTCTTCCTGCACCCCTCGGACGCTCTGCACGGCGGCATGGGGTTGGTGACGGAGGGCGACGTGTGTCTCTTCATCAGCAACAGCGGCGAGACGGCCGAGCTGCTTGAGCTGCTGCCCTACCTGCAACATCGACACGCGCCGGTGTTGGCCGTCGTCGGCAACACGGCGAGCGCGCTCGCGCGACGCGCGGACGTGGTGCTCGACGCGTCGGTTGAGCAGGAGGCGTGCCCGCTCAACCTCGCGCCGACGACCAGCACGACCGTGGCGCTCGCCGTCTGCGACGCGCTGGCGATGACGTTGATGTCGGTGAAGCAGTTGACGCCCGAAGACTTCGCGCTCAACCATCCGGGCGGGCGGCTGGGCAAACGGCTCACGGTCAGAGTCTCTGACCTGATGCGCGGCGGGGAAGAGAATCCGACGGTCGGCACGGGCGCGACGCTGCTCGAAGTGGTGCAGGCCATCGGCCGCGGGGGCTTAGGCGCCGTCAACGTGCTCGACGGTGATGGAAGGCTCGCGGGCATTATCACAGACGGCGACGTGAGGCGGGCCTTGCAGCGCGTGCGGCTCGAAGACCTCGCGGGGCTGACGGCCGAGGGCTTCATGACGCGCGAGCCCGTCGTCGTCGCGCCCGACCTGCTCGCGCACGCCGCACTCCAACTGATGGAGAATCGCCCCTCGCAGATCGCAGTCCTCCCCGTCGTCGAACGGGACGGCCGCTGCGTCGGCCTCCTGCGCCTCCACGACATCATCCGCAGCGGACTCTGAGATGAAACCATTCGTCATACTGCTGAGCGTCCTGTTGATGTGCTCGACGCCCTCGATGTGTGTCGCGCGCGCGGAGCACGTGAGCCCGGCGGGCGAGGTCGTCGTCGTGTTGAGCGAAGAGTTTCTGAACGCGCTGCTCGTGGCGGTGGCGTCGCGGCCCGAGCCGCCGAGCTTCCCTCTCTCGAAGGGCGGCGAGGGAAAGAAGTGCGAGAGCCGCGTGCAGCTTCTGCGCGAGGCGCAGGGGACGCAAACGGGCGTGCGCTTCGTCGAGGGGCGCATCACCGCGCCCGTCGCCTTCCGCGGCTCTTACGACGCGCCGCTCGTCGGCTGCCTGAAGTTCGAGGGCTGGGCCGACACTTCCTTTCAGTTGGAGTTCAACCGCGAGCGTCAGGTGCTCGGCGCGCGCGTGACCGTCCGCGACTTGAAACTGAAGAACGTCCCCACCTCACTCCTCGGCGGCGGCCTGACGGGGCTCGTGCAGGACGCGATTGACGAGCGCGTCAACCCCGTCGAAATCCTCCGCGCCGAACAGCTCGGCGCGCGCATCCCCGTCACGCGCACAGACGAGCTGCGCCTGCGCGCCGCAGATGTGCGCCACGAGATCGTCGGCCACGAGCTGCGCCTCCACATCGTCTACGAGATCGTCCAGCCCGACTGAACCACACACTTCCCGCTGACAGACAGGAACCCACGCCCGCGCGCGGTGTCTATGTTGACACGCGCGCGCGGCGACTTGAGCGTCGGGCTTAAAGAGCCCGACACGATGCCACACGTCTGTCAGGAGAAGGCTATGCTGCAAAGACTCATCCGGCGGCGCGCAACGTCACGTGCGTCGCTCGCTTCCTTTCTGTTCCTTCTGTTCATCGGCTGCGCGCCGTACGCGGCCGCGCAGGACGCGCCGCAAGGGGTGACGCCGGGTGCGCTGAATGCGTTCAGCACGCGCGGGCGTGCGCGCGGACTCTGTCCGCTCAAACATACGGACGTGCGCGCGAGCGTCGCGGGCTTCCTCGCACGCGTGACGGTGACGCAGGAGTTTGAGAATCCATTCGAAGAGAAGATAGAGGCCGTCTACACCTTCCCTCTGCCCGAAGGAGCGGCCGTGGATGACATGACGATGCGCGTGGGCGAGCGGACGGTCAAGGGCAAGATCATGCGGCGCGAGGAGGCGAGCGAGGTCTATCGCGCCGCGCGCAACGCGGGGCAGGTGGCGAGCCTGCTCGATCAGGAGCGCCCGAACGTCTTTACGCAATCGGTCGCCAACATCATGCCCCGCGAGCGCGTGACGGTCATCATCAGCTACGTCGAGACGCTGAAGTACGAGGCGGGCACGTACGAGTTTGTCTTCCCGATGGTCGTCGGCCCGCGCTACATTCCCGGCACGCCGACGGGGCGCAGGCCGCCGCGCGGGAGTGGGCGACGCCCGAGCACAGACCGCGTCCCCGATGCCTCGCGCATCACCCCGGCCGCGGCGCCCCGTGGGATGCGCGCCGGCCATGACATCTCCGTCGAGGTCTGGCTTGACGCGGGCGTCCCCGTCGAAGGGCTCAAGTCGCCTTCGCATGAGATAGATGTTGAGCGGCCGTCGCAGACGAGCGCGCGCGTGCGCCTGAAGAGTCTCAACGTCATCCCCAATAAAGATTTCATCCTGCGTTACGA
>JBJMGQ010000087.1:0-5116 GCA_045807845.1 Pyrinomonadaceae bacterium
CAGCTCCAGCCGCGTGTAGAGATAGTTCCGGTCGAGGAAGTTGACTGTTGACTCCAACGTGTAGCCGTTCAAGTTGCGCACCTCGCCGGCCTCGCCGAGGTGGTTTCGACCCCAGATGAAAGCCGTGGCCCAGTTGCCACGGCCGGATGGACGGTTGTACTGCACCGAAGCGGTCGTGCGGCGTACATCGGCGTCGGGCTCCTGCGCCTCCGGGCTTCGGAGGAAGCCGTGGCTGACCTGCAATGCCCAGTTCTTGTTAGGCGTGAAGGAGAGCCGCGCCGAGCGCGAGTTCCACTTATGTGCGTCGAAGTCGTAGCGGTTCTCGTCCGGCTCGCGCCCGTTGAAGACCGAGCCTTCGAGCTTGAGCCCGCGGTAGGTGAAGCCGGTGGTGAGCACGCCGAAGGAGATGTGCGTCGAGTCCTGAAGATGATGTGCGAGCGTGGCCGAAGGGTTCTCCGACGCCGACGCGCGGTGCATGAAGGCGACGGGGCCGAGCGCGGGCTCGCCCGGATAGCCGAAGTATGTGAACCACGTTGCGCGCTCTGCGAGAGGATGCGTGTACTGCGCCGACAACTCCATGAAGAGTTCGTGCGGGTGCTGGCGGTCGATGAGCGGTTGGCCTTTGTACGTCTCGCCGGTCTGGAAGAGCAGAGGCGAGCCGCCCGGCGGGAAGGTGAACGGTTCGAGGCTGAACATGCCGCGCAGTTGCAGCGTACCACGGCCTAGCTTGTGATAAGCCATCGGCATGAACCAGTTCAGCGACTCGACCTGCGTCACGCCGCGCGGCCCGCCCTGATGGTTGACCGCGCCGACGAGGTTGTAGTGGAACATCAGGAGCCAGTCGCCCGCGACCTTGTGATACATGTTCATCGGCCCCGACGCCAGCTGCCACGAAGTGCCCGAGCCCATCGCGCCCATCGACAACAGGTTGTGCTCGCTCGAACCGACGCGGACGCTCATGTCGTCGCCTGACATCACCATCAGCGGCCCCATATTCATCGAGCCCCCGCCCGGCATCTCCATCCCGCCCGCCTCCGGCGTCGAGCCTTTATCGTCTCCCTCATGACTCATGCCGGGCATATTCTCCATGTTGCCCGGAGCGGGCGGGCTTTGGGCAGGCGACGGGCTGGCCTGTGGCATCGGATGGTTCATGGGCATGTCCATCTTGTGCTCGGGCGAAGGCGAGGCTTGCGGCGATGGCGAAGTAGTGCCGGCAGGCATCTGCATCCCCGGCATGTTCTCCGACTTCGCGGGAGAGGGTGCCGGCGTTTGGGAAGGCGGCGTGTGCTCGCCGCTCATATCCATTCCCGGCATGGCGTGCCTCATCGGCGCGAGCTGCACCCGCTTCTTCCGCCGGACGGTCGCTTTGCCCTTCCGCTTTACGTTCTGCCTTGCCTTCGGTTTCGACGTGTTCATGCCTGACATGTTCTGCATGTCATCTCCTCGATGCTGCGCGAGGACGGCGGGCACGCCGGCTGCGATAAAGATTGCCGCGACGGTGAGTGCACAAATTCTCGTTAGAGACGAGTGTCTTCCTTTCATTACTTCCCCCTGAATGCGATACGCGAGCCGAGCGGCGCCGAACTGAACGGCGCTTCGCTCGACCAATTTGAGACTTATTGTTTCGGGCGTAAAGGGGCGTTCCCGGCTATGTGGGCCGAGACGGCAGAGGGGACAGTTAGATTAGGAAGACGCTAATGAAGACATGTCGCGAGGTCGAAGGCGGGGGCGGGGCGTGCTGTCTTGAGCAGACTGATGGCGCGAACGAGAAGGCTGTCTCCGGCAACGTCTTTAAGGACGCAGGTGCCGGGGCGCTCAGGTCGCGTGACGAAGGCGCCGGCACGTAAGCAAGGACTGCCGTCGTGCCCGGAGTGCTGGAGTGGCTCATGCAGTGAGCGCACGACTCTTGAGACGGAGAGAAGGAGTTTACGGCAGTCTCACAGTGCGACGTGTGGGTTCTGCCGTTCAACGTCACATGGCCGTGCGCGTGGGGCGGTGCGTCATCATGGGGCGCGGCCTTCGCGGCGCAGCAGGCGTGCCCCTGCGCGCGCGGGCAAGAGGCACCGGCCAGCACCGTGCCCCAGCCGCCCGTCAGGAGCAGCGCAAGAACGCCCACATGGAAAAGTCTTTTCATCGACGAGTGCAGCCATTTTACCACAGGCAGTAAATAAGCCGGAGAGCGCTGCACGCCCTCACAGCCCGGCTGGCCTAACTATCGAAGCAAATTGACGGGCGGCCGTGGCAGGCGTTACGCTCTGCTTCTATCCCAAGCGAAAGTAACGTCTGCGCTCTTAACCGACTGTCATGGCCGAGCCCTTATCCTATAACAAGTACCTCCGCGTGCCCGAGCTGATCGGCTTACAGGAATGCCTGTCCGACCCCGCGCATCACGACGAGCTGCTCTTCATCACCATCCATCAGGCGTACGAGCTCTGGTTCAAACAGGTGCTCCACGAGATAGACGCCACGCTCTCGGCGATGCGCGAAGACCGCGCGCCCGTGGCCGCGCGCGCCATGTCTCGCGTCGTCGAGATAGAAAAACTGCTCGTCACGCAGATACACATCCTTGAGACGATGACGCCGATCAACTTCCTCGGCTTCCGCGA
Organism: Pyrinomonadaceae bacterium; assembly: GCA_045807845.1. Taxonomy (GTDB): domain Bacteria; phylum Acidobacteriota; class Blastocatellia; order Pyrinomonadales; family Pyrinomonadaceae; genus QHXN01. The sequence continues at coordinate 2,607 of JBJMGQ010000087.1, forward strand.
CCAGCTCAACCCCGCGAGCGGCTTTCAGTCGATGCAGTTCCGCGAGATTGAGTTCTCTTCCGGCCTCAAGGACGACTCGATCCTGCGCGCCTTCCAAGCCGACGAGTTCGCCGCCACGCGCCTGCGCGCGCGCATGGACGCGCCCACGCTCGGCCAAGAGTTCTTCGCGCTGCTCGCGCGCCGCGGACTCGACACGCCGCCCGACGATGCCTCGCTTCCCGAAGAGGAGCGGCACGCGCTCTACGGCCGCCGCGTGCGCGCCGTGCTCGAAGTCGTCACGCACTTCGAGACGCGCTTCGAGGAGTACCAACTCTCCGAGGCGCTCATCGCCCACGACGAGTTCTTCGCGCTCTGGCGCTATCATCACGTCAAGATGGTCGAGCGCATGCTCGGCACACGCAAGGGCACCGGCGGCAGCGAGGGCGTCGGGTACTTGAAGACGACGCTCGACAAAAAATTCTTCCCCGAACTCTGGGAAGCGCGCACACACCTCGACACAAACCACGGCGCCGGGGGCTGCCCCTTCGCCGGCCGCGGCTGACACCGAACGTCTTCGCTTATGCCTAACGTCGAGTTCCCCGAGCGCTTCAACATGAGCGACTACTTCCTCTACCACAACGTGGAGGAGGGGCGCGAAGGCAAGACCTGCCTCTACTACCGCGAGGAGAGTTACACGTATGGAGAGGCGGCGCGCCGGTCGAACCGCGCGGGGCACGCGTTGCGTGAGTCGGGCTTGAGGTTGGAAGACCGTGTGCTGATCGTGCTGCCCGACTGCCCGGAGTTTGTGTGGACTTGGTTCGGTGCAAATCGCGTGGGCGGCGTCATCACGATGGTCAACCCGCTGCTGCCCGCGGACGAATACCGCTACTACCTCGAATACACGCGCGCGCGCGTCGCCGTCATACATGAGTCGCTGCTGGAGAATTTCACGCAGGCCGCCGTCGGCGCGCAGCACTTGCAGAACGTCCTGGTCGTCGGCGAAGAACGTGGCGGCTTTCACTCCTTCGCCGAAGCGTTGGACGCGCAGCCGGATGAGTTAACCCCGGCCGACACGCACCGCGACGACATCGCCATCTGGCTCTTCTCGTCGGGCTCGACGGGCCGGCCGAAGGGCGCGGTGCACTTGCAGCACGACCTGCCTTTCAACACCGAGTGCTACGCGAAGGGCGTGCTCGGCGTCAACGAGAATGACTTGACCGTCTCCGTCCCCAAGCTCTTCTTCGGCTACGCGACGGGCACCAACCTGCTCTTCCCCTTCGCGGCGGGCGGCGCCACCGCGCTCTTCTCCGAGCGCTCGACGCCCGAGAAACTCTTCGAGGTCATCGAACGCTACCGCCCCACCATCCTGACGAGCGTGCCGACGATGATTAACGGCATGCTCAACCTAGAGGGCTCGCACGCGCGAGATTTATCCTCTCTGCGCATGTGCCTGTCGGCGGGCGAGGCTCTGCCGGCGGAGTTGTACCGCCGCTGGGTCGAGACCTTCGGCGTGGAGATTTACGACGGCATCGGCTCGGCCGAGATGTTCCACATCTACATCACGAACCGCCCCGGCGACGTGAAGCCCGGCAGCCTCGGCCGCGTCGTCGAAGGTTATGAGGCGCAGGTTGTTGATGCCGAAGGGCGGCCCTTGCCCGCGGGCGAGATGGGCACGCTGCGCGTGAAGGGAGATTCGGCGGCCGTTTGCTACTGGCAGGCGCACGAGAAGTCGAAGCAGACGTTTGCGGGCGACTGGTGCACGACGGGCGACCAGTTCCACACCGACCCGGAAGGCTACTTCTGGTATCACGGCCGCACCGACGACATGCTCAAGGTCTCGGGCGTCTTCGTCGCGCCCGCCGAGATTGAGAACTGCCTGCTCCAACACGAGGCCGTGCTCGAAGCCGCGGTCGTCGGCCACGACGAAGGCTCCGGCCTCATCAAGCCCAAAGCCTTCCTCGTCCTCCGCGAAGGCCACGCCCCCGGCGACGAGCTGGCCCAAGCAATCAAAGAGTTCGTCAAATCCCACCTCGCCCTCTACAAATACCCGCGCTGGGTCGAGTTCGTAAAATCACTTCCCAAGAACGACCGAGGGAAGATTGATAAGAAGAAGTTGAAAGAGCAGTAGGCAGTAGGCAGATGGCAGTTGGCAGTTGGCAGTTGGCAGTTGAAAGTGCTGCTGTCGAGAACTTTGACTTAACCCTTCAACGTTTGTAACGCGGAGCGGCTGCCTACTGCCATCTGCCTACTGCCATCTGCCTACTGCCTACTGCCTACTGCCTTCTGCCTACTGACCTATGCCCTTCTCCACACACATCACCGTGCGCTTCGGCGACTGCGACCCGGCGGGGCTGGTCTACTACCCTGTGCTGTTTCATTACTGCCACACGGCGATGGAGGAGTTCTTTGCGGCGCGGTGCGGCATGAGTTACGCGCGCCTGTTGGCGGAGCGGCGTCTGGGGTTCCCCGTGGTGAACGTGCGCGCGGAGTTCTTCGCGCCGTTCGTTTACGGCGACGAGGCGTTGATCGAG
>JBJMGQ010000088.1:0-14182 GCA_045807845.1 Pyrinomonadaceae bacterium
GAGAGACCACTATCACGTCTTCGCCTTCAACGACGGCCACCCGCCTCCGGCCGAGTTGGTCGATAAGATTCTTGGGAAGCGGACGAAGCAGGCGCAGGCGGACAAGCCCGAGAAGGCCGAGCAGAAGGAGACGAAGAAGAAGGAGACGAAGAAAAAAGAGGCGCCCGCAAAGAAGGGAAGAAAGCGTTAGCCTAACGCTCTCTTTATCTTCTGCGACGCGGGCGCGCGGGTGTCTGCCGGCCGCGGACGCGGATGAGCATCTGCGGGTAGATACGTGCGAGGGGGAACTGTGTGTCGGGCTCGACGCGGAACTCCGCGCCGTAGAGGATGGGCAGGCAGCGCAGGAAGAGGGCGGTGACTTCGGCGGGCGTCTGGACGCGTTCGGCGCGGATGGTCTCGGCCAGACGGCGCCCGTCGGCGAGCGAGCGCGACCAGTTGTTGGCCTGATAAATCTTCGTCAGCTCTTCCAGCAGTCTTGGCTCGTCCCACTCAAGCGCGGCGCGCGCGTAGTTGAGCACCTCGGCCTGCCCGTCTTCCGTGCCGCGGAGTCTGCGCGCCGACCCGAGGTAGTTCGTCAAATCAATCAACTTGTCGAACCCTGTGCGCCGCATCTCGGGGGCGAAGACGCGATGCTCAATCATGCTGACGAGGTCGTTGACGTTGGGCTGCTCCACGTCCTCGGCCGGCCCCTTCTTCGTGCGCACGTCGGGCGCGAAGAGAAAGAGCGGGTAGCCGCGCGCGCGCAGGCGCAGATGAAGCAGCTCGTGCCCGACGACGGCCTCGATTGTCCGCCCGCCCTTCGCACGGATGCTCTCGTCCACGCGGACTATACCGACGCCCGCGCTCGTCAAATAACTCGTCCCCAGAGTGTAGTCGCCGCCCGCGTCCTCCGGGTCAAGCTCGGCGTACTCGACATAGACCTCCTTGCCTAATTTTCTTTCGACCTCGTCCAGCCACGAAGAGACTTCGGCGCTGAGGAGGACGCCCAGCAGCGTTCGCGTCTGTTGGGGTGCCGGAGCCTCGACCACGCGCTGAACTCCGGCAGACGGCGGCGGGCACAGGCAGAGGGACGCCGACAAACAGAAGGCCGCTCCGAGTGTCTTCACACGGAGCGGCCTCTTCGGGGTTGAGCGTTCTCCCACGCCTGTCTCTCTCAAGCGGTCTTAGCTGCGCTTCGTCACCGGCTTGGTCGTTGACTTGTCGCCGCCGCCCTTCGGCTCGTCCACGGGGAAGCCGCGCTTGCGCATCAGCGCCTCGACGCGCGGGTCACGGCCGCGGAACTGGCGGTAGCCCTCGGCCGGGTCTACGGTGTTGCCGACCGAGAAGACGTACTTGCGCAAACGCTCGGCCATCTTCTTGTCGTAAGGCCCGCCAGCCTCTGTGAACGCCTCGAAGGCGTCGGCCGCGATTACATCCGTCCAGAGGTAGCTGTAGTAGCCGGCCGAGTACGAGTCGCTCGAAAAGATGTGGCCGAACTGCGGCGTGCGGTGGCGCATCACCAGCTCGTGCGGCATCCCCAGCTCCTCAAGCGTCTTCTTCTCGAAGGCGTCCGGGTCGATCTTCTGCGCGCCCGCGAGGTGGAGCTTCATGTCCACGAGCGCCGATGAGAGATACTCGACCGTGGCGAAGCCCTGATTGAAGGTGGCCGAGCGGCGGAGCTTCTCGACCAACTCCTGCGGGATGGGCTTGCCCGTCTGATAGTGGACGGCGAAGCGCTGTAAGACCTCGGGCGTCAGGAGCCAGCGTTCCATGAGCTGCGACGGGAACTCCACGTAGTCGCGCGCGACGGCCGTGCCCGCGAGCGTCGGGTAGGTGACGTTCGAGTTGAGGCCGTGCAGGGCGTGGCCGAACTCGTGGAACATCGTCGTCGCGTCGTCCCAAGAGACGAGCACGGGCTCACCCGGCTTGCCCTTCACGAAGTTCGCGTTGTTCGAGACGATGGTCGTGACTTCCTTGCCCCCCATCCGCTCCTGACTGCGGTAGGCGTTCATCCACGCGCCCGAGCGCTTGCCGTCGCGCTGATACGGGTCGAAGAACCAGTAGCCGACGTGGCGGCCCGACTTCCTATCCGTCACCTCCCAGACGCGCACGTCCGGGTGATAGACGGGGATGTTCGCGGCGGGCTTGAACTCGAAGTTGAACAGCTCGCCCGCGACCCAGAAGATGCCTTCGCGCAGCTTCTCAAGTTGGAGGTAGGGCTTGACCTCGTTCTGGTCGAGGTCGTAGCGCGCCTTCCTGACCTTCTCCATGTAGTAGCGATAGTCCCACGGCTCAATCTTAATCTTCGCGCCCTCCTTATCGGCGAGCGCCTGCATGTCCGCGACCTCTTCGTGGACGCGCGCAACCGCGGGCTTCCACACGGCCTCCATCAACTCCATCGCGCGCTCGGGCGTCTTCGCCATCGCGTTCTCAAGCCGCCAGTGCGCGTGCGTCGGATAGCCGAGGAGCTTGGCGCGCTCGGCTCTCAGTTGAAGAATCTCGGTGATGATGGCGTTGTTGTCGTTCTTGTCGCCGTTGTCGCCGCGGTTGACGAACATGCGCCAGACACGCTCGCGCAGGTCGCGGCGGTCGGAGTAGGTCAGGAACGGGTCAACCGATGAGCGCGTGTTGAGAATGACCCAAGTGCCCGCGGGCTGCTTCTTCGCGGCGGCAGCCTGCGCGGCGCCGTCGCGCAAAGACTGCGGCAGGCCCGCCAGCTCCTCCTCGCTCTTGAGGACTAAGAAGAGGTCGTTCTCGTCCGAGAGAAGGTGCTGGTTGAAGTTCGTGTAGAGACCCGCGAGCTTCTGGTTGATCTCCGACAGGCGCGCCTTCGCCGCCGGGTCGAGCCGCGCGCCGGAGCGCACGAAGTTCGTGTAGTAGAGCCAGACGAGCCGCTGCTGCTCGGGCGTCCACTTCTTCTTGTCAGGCGAGTTGTAGACGGCCTCGATGCGTTTGAAGAGCGCTTCGTTCTGCGTAATCTTGTCGCCGAAGGCGGCGAGGCGCGGCGCCATCTCGCGCTGCACGTTCTGAAACTCCGGCGAGTTCATCGTCCCCGACCAGACGCCGTAGACGGTCGTCACGCGGTCGTACTTGCCCCCGGCATGCTCCAGCGCGGCGATGGTGTTCTCAAAGGTGGGCGCCGATTTGTCGTTGGCAATCTTATCGATCTCGGCGAGGTTCTCGGCCATCGCGGCTTCGAGCGCGGGCTTGAACTGCGCGACCTGCACGCGGTCGAAGGGCGGCGTGCCGCCGTACGGCCCCGCCCAGTCGGCGAGGAGCGGAATGTAAGAGGCCGTCCTGACGGGCTCGCTTGCGGTCTGCGCGTCCTGCTCGGTCGGCGCGCTCTCGGCGTTGACTTTCATAACTACGATAGAGCCTGCGACGGCGGTCGCGAGCAGAAGCACGCGTGTGCGCGTGATGATTTTCGACATGGGTTACGTCTCACTTGAAGGGGTTGAAATTTTCGGCGCCTTTCGGAGGCGTCTCGTCTGGTTTACCGGGTGACGCCCACAGCTTACCTTTTCGGAAAAGGTCGGGCAATCCTGCGCGTGAAGAATTTTTTCAGCGTCGTCCGGCAAAATATTTTTTATCCCGGCGGACGAGATAAGACGCTTCACAAACGGCCTTCGTTGCTGCACACTTGGGGAAATTTAGTCGTCAAACAGTTGATATGAGCGAGAAACGTTACGACGCGGTCGTAGTCGGCTCGGGGCCGAACGGCCTGAGCGCGGGGATCGAGCTGGCGCGGCGCGGGCTCTCGGTCTGCGTCCTCGAAGCGAAGGGAACCATCGGCGGCGGCGCGCGCACCGTGGAGTTGACGGCGCCCGGCTTTTGGAGCGACGTGTGCTCGGCCATCCACCCGGTCGGCGTCGTCTCGCCGTTCTTCAGGACGCTACCGCTTGAGCGTTGGGGCGTCGAGTGGGTCTACCCGGAGGTCGCGCTCGCGCACCCGTTCGACGACGGCGACGTGGCGCTCCTCCTCCAGTCGATTGAGAGAACAGGCGAGACGCTCGGCGAAGACGCGCGCGCGTATCAAGACTTGATGCGACCCTTCGTCGCGCGCGCCGAAACGTTCTTCGAAGAGACGTTGCAGCCCGTCCGCATCCCCTCTCATCCCTTCTTCATGCTCCGCTTCGCGCTCACCGGACTGCGCTCGTGCACGGGTCTCGCCTTCAGCAAGTTCAAACAGCGGAAGGCGCGCGCTCTCTTCGCCGGTTGCTGCGCACACTCCGTGCTGCCTTTGGAGAAGAAGGGCACGGCCTCTTTCGGGATGGTGCTGGCGCTCGCCGCACACGCCATCAACTGGCCGTGCGTGCGCGGCGGCTCGGTGAAGATTATCGAGGCGCTCGCCGAATGTTTGAAGAGTCTCGGCGGCGAGATACAGACCGAACGCCCCGTGCGGAGCATGCGCGACCTGCCCCCTGCGCGCGCCGTGCTCTTTGACCTCACGCCGCGGCAAGTTATCGAGATAGCGGGCGACGAGTTGCCCGGCGGTTACCGGAAGCGTCTTTCAAAGTTCAGGTACGGCCCCGGTGTCTTCAAGATCGACTGGGCGCTCGACGGCCCGATCCCTTGGCGCGCCGAAGGCTGCCGCCGCGCGGCGACCGTGCATCTCGGCCCCACCATCGAAGAGATTGCCGAAGCAGAGGCCGCCGTCTGGCGCGGCACGCACCCCGAGCGCCCCTTCGTCATCATTGCGCAGCAGAGTCTCTTTGACGAGACGCGCGCGCCCGCGGGCAAGCAGACGGGTTGGGCCTACTGCCACGTCCCGCACGGCTCGGGCGTGGACATGACCGAGAGGATTGAGGCACAGATCGAGCGCTTCGCCCCCGGCTTCCGCGATTTAATCATCGCGCGGCACACCATCAACTCCGTCCAGCTCGAACAGCACAACCCGAACATGATCGGCGGCGACATCGGCGGCGGCGCCAACGACCTCCGACAGTTCCTCGCCCGCCCCATCCTCCGCTACGACCCCTACTCGACACCCAACCGACGCCTCTACCTCTGCTCCAGCTCCACGCCCCCCGGCGGCGGCGTCCACGGCATGTGCGGCCACTGGGCCGCGAAGTCGGCCCTGCGGCGTGTATTCGGTATCAAGGGTTAAGCACAGAGAACAGAGACACGGCTTGAAGACTGATTGCTTCAAGCCGTGTCTCTGTCTCTGCGGTGGTTTAAAGCGCTCGGGGTTAGCTTCAACCCTTTCCAATCTTAATCGTCGCTTTGAGTGGCGCGCGCTTGGGCCGTCTCTTCGTCGCGCCGGGTGTGTGTGCAACGGACTCGGGCAGAGTCTTCTGCGGCGTCTCGACTTCGGCGCGCCTGCGCCGGTTGATGAGGTCGCTCAGGCGTTGCTCGATGCGTTGCGCCGCTTCGTCGTCGAGCGTCTCGGTCTCGCTCTGCACACCGGCGGGTGCGATGCCGCCGCTCAGTTGGACGACGCGCGTGACGACCTCCTCCCAGTTCGACTGCTGTAGCGCATCGCCGATGGTGCTCATTGCCAGCAGGTCGAGCCCCGTCGCCGCGCGCGCATGTATCTCGACGAGGAAGCGGACGACCCTCCGCTTCTCGCCGCTCGCGTTGAACTGAATCATCCCGGCAAGCATGTGTCCCTCGACCGTCGAGAAGGTGACGTGGCGCGGCTTGACCTCCTCGACACGCACCTGCACGTTGCCGCGCACGGGCAGGCCGAGCGTGAGCGTGACGCCCTCCTCGACGACGCGCGGCGTCCCCGGCTCGGCCGAGAACTCCAAGGGCATCACCTCCGCGCAGCGCGCGCGGAACTCTTCGACGAGCGCGGTCGGCGTGTGGCGGCTGCCTCTGATGTCGGCCCAGAATTTTTTATGTTTGAGCGACCCGACACCATCCGAAGGCAACTGCTCGGGGATGGAGTCGGCGAGCTTCGCGAGCCCCACGTCGAGCGTGGTGGCACTAACGCCGAGTCGCGTGGTCAGAGCGTTCGCGCTCGGGTGCTCGACGTAGTTGCCTTCGAGCAGCATCTTCAGCTTCGATTCGTTGAGCGGGAGTTTGACGCCGATGAGCTTTTCGAGCTTCGTGCTCTCTGCGAGCCGCACGCCGAGCGAGGCGAGGAACGAAGGGACGGGCACGCGCGCCACCGTGCGCCCCGTGATGGCCGACAGGCGCTCGATGATGTCGCTCGTGGTCGTCGTCTCTTCGCCCGCCAGCTCCAAAGTCTCGCGCTTGAGCGTCGGCGTCTCAAGCGCGCGGAGGATGGCTTGGCCGAGGTCTTCGTACCAGACGGGCTGGAAGGGCTGACTGCCCGCGTCGATGACGGGCACGGCCGGGAGCGCGCGTATGAGCTTGAGGAGCGTCGAGATGACTTCGTCGCCCGGGCCGTAGACGTTGCCGGGGCGCAGGATGAGCCAGTCGAACGTGGAGGCGCGCACCAGCTCTTCGGCCTTGAACTTCGAGCGATGATATTCGGAGCGGCCACGCTCCGCGCCGAGCGAAGAGACGTAGACGAAGCGCTTGAGCCCCGCGCGCGCCGCCTCGGCCAGCACGTTGCGCGTGCCTTGGACGTTGACGCGCTCGAAGGTGAGTTCGGGCGGCGACTCGTCCACGATGCCTGTGACGTGAACGACGGCGCCGCAAGTATCGGCCGCACCGCGCAAGGTAGAAACGTCGGTCACGTCCGCCGCGAAGGGCTCGACCTCTCTCGGCCAGCGCTTCGCGTCCTCCGCGGCTCCGCGCGACAGCAGACGCACGGTGTGGCCGGCCCCGACGAGCGCCGGGAGCAAGCCCTCGCCGATGACGCCCGTTCCCCCGGTCACGAGAACTCTCATTCAGCAGACCTCCGCAAGGAAAGATTTGACCTTAAGTTAACGCACGTTCTTTCACGCGCACATGGCGTTGGGGAAGAGAAAGTATTCTATTCGACTGAAAGAACCGGCGCGGCATGACTCCAAAAAAACTTTTCAGTTCGAGAAAGATGTGGAACTATTCCAACTCCTCGCGTCCACTAGTAGTCGGAGCGGGAACCTGCTGGACGAAGACGACAGTGGCTGCACATCCCAGTGACGAAGATTTGCTGCGGCGGATGCTCGGCGGTTGCGCCGAGTCGTTCGGGGCGCTCTACGACCGGAGGCAGGGCGGCGTCTATCGCTTCGCGTTGCGCATGACCGGCTCCGAAGCCTTCGCCGAGGACGTGACGCAGGACGTGTTTCTCGCGCTCATCCGCGAGGGTTGTAAGTTCGACCCGGCGCGCGGCACGGTCAAGTCTTACCTCTACGGCATGGCGCGCCACCGAGTGCTCCGGCGACTCGAACGCGAGCGCGCACACGTCGCGCTCGATGATGATGAAGGCGGCACGTTCGAAGAGTTGCCGAGCGCAGCCGACGACCCTTTCGCAGACCTCGCGCGAGAAGAGTTGGTGAGTCTGGTGAGGCAGGCCGTGCTCACGCTCCCGGCGCACTTCCGAGAGGTGATCGTGCTGTGCCACTTGCAGGAGATGAACTACGCGGAGGCGGCGGAGGTTGTGTCGTGCCCGGTGGGGACTGTGCGCTCGCGTCTGGCGCGCGCGCGCACGTTGCTGACGGGGAAGTTGAAGGCGCTCAGAGGCCCGGTGTTAGATGAAAGAGTCGTAAAGGCGGGACAGGCGATATGAGTTGTCAGGAGTTCAAAAGAGTCTTCGAAGAGTTGGCGGGCGGGCGCCTGTTGGAGACGGCTGCGCGCGACGAGGGACTGGCGCACGCGGCCGTCTGCGTCGAGTGTGCGGCACGCCTGATGGAGGCACGCAGCATCGGCGCGGGGCTCCACGTTGCGGCGCGCGCCGAAGTAGAAGAGGCACCCGCGCGCGTCAGACAAACTCTGCTTGCCGCGTTCGCCGAACAGCATCGTGATCTTACAGAGCAGAGGCTTGAAGATGTCGCGCCGTCTAATGTCATCGCACTTCCGGCGCGGCGTGCGGCGCGCTGGTGGGGCGCGGCGGCGGTCGCAGCGGCCGTCCTGCTTCTGCTTGGTCTGACTTCGTGGGTGCGCTTCTCGAAGGACGATTCACAGGCGCCCTCTCAACAGTTGAGTGTAGCGCCCGCTGCTCCGGCGCAGCCGCCCGTGGAGAACAGAGAAGCGAAGCCGGGGATTCTTGTCGGAAACGAGGTCGTCCAGAAGACTCCGTTGAAGAAGAGCCCGGCGCACATGTCGAAGGCTGCACGCGGTTTGCACGTGGGCGGGCAGCGCGAGTCGGCGACGGTCGCGCAGTCAGGCAACAACGAATATCTCCCTTTGACCTATCTCGCTGACGCAACGGCGATGGAGAGCGGGACGGTCGTGCGCGTCGAGCTGTCGCGCTCGGCGCTCATCAGCCTCGGCGTGCCGGTCGAGATAGACCGCTCGGACGAGCTGCTCAAGGCCGACGTGGTGCTCGGCGACGACGGCGTCGCGCGCGCCATCCGCCTCGTCCGTTAGTTGATGACAGGAGGACTCATGAAGATTAAAAGCTATCGCGTCGCCGCTCTCATCTTCTGCGGCCTGCTCGCGCTCGCCGCGTGCCCCGGCGCTTTCGGTCAAGGGCCGCAAGGGCCGCCTCCGGGCGGGAGGCCGCCGGGTGGCGGCCCGGGTGGGTTCCCGCCTCCGGGCGGAGGGCCGGGGCGCGGTGGGCCGCCGCAAGGGCCGCCGCCGGATGAACATCGCCCGCCGCCGCCGCACGGGCCGCGCGCCGACTTCCTCTCCTCCGAGATGCGCTTCGGCGACCGCCCCGTCAAGGGCGCGCCCTACTCTGCACAGTTCGTGACCGAGAGCACGCAGATGCTCGGCGACGGCACGCGCATCTCGCGCAAGTCGAACGGCGCCGTCTATCGCAGTGCGGAGGGGCGCACGCGGCGCGAGACGACGCTCGCCGCGGTCGGCCCCGTCGCCGTCGAAGGCGAGCCCGTCCAGATGGTCTTCATCAACGACCCCGTCGCGCGTCAACACTACGCGCTCGACGTGAACCGACGCACCGCGCGTAAGCTGCCTTTGCCGGACAAGCCGCCCGCCCCGCCCGGCCCCGGCCCTGAGGGTTCTGAAGAGAACGTTAAGACTGAGTCGCTCGGCAAGCGCACCATCGAAGGCGTCGAGGCCGAGGGCACGCGCACGACTATTGAAATACCCCTTGGCCGCATCGGCAACGACCGCCCGCTTGAGATAGTCTCCGAGCGCTGGTACTCGCCCGAGTTGCAAGTCGTCGTCCTCAGCAGCCACAAAGACCCCTTCGCGGGTGAGAACATCTATCGCCTGACCAACATCAACCGCGCCGAGCCCGCGCCTGCGCTCTTCGAAGTCCCCGCCGACTACACCATTGTCGAAGGCGGCCCGCCGAAGAACCCGCCCAACCTGCCGAAGAGGCCGCGACCGCAAGACTAATTCACATGGATGGACAGGGTCGGCAGGGATGTTGATTTAATTTGCGATGGGGTGGCAACCTCTTCAAACGCAGATTGACCTAATATCAAAATCCCTCACCCAGACCCGTTTAGATAAGGGAGGAGTGAGAGCGCCATGCGTTCGCTTCGTCTGTTAGTGGTGTGCCTGTTCATCGTCCCTGCGCTGCTGGCCTTCTCGCAGAAGGTGGTGCCGGGGTTCGTCTCTGTAGGTCAGACATCGCCCGCGCTCTACGCGCCGGCCGGCGTCGTCGCCTCCGACAACTCATACTCGACGAAGGTCGGCATCACCTGGGAGCCGGTGCGCGGCGCGACTTCGTATCGAATCCTCCGCAACACTGTGAACGACTCAAGCACCGCCGCCAGTTTAGGCACGACCGCGGCGGACGCCTTCTTTGACACTACGGGCGCGCAGGGGCAGACCTTCTTCTACTGGGTGCGCGCCGAGAACGGCTCGAACGTCGGCCCCTTGAGCCAGCCCGAACAGGGCACACGCGCAGGCGGCCTGACTGTCTTCGGCCCCGTCCCGCCCTTAAACCCTCCGCCCGCGCCCGCGGGCAATCAGGTCACGGCCGCGAAGGCCGCGTTAGGTAAGACGCTCTTCTGGGACGAACAGCTCTCCTCGACGCGCACGGTCTCTTGCGGCACCTGCCACTTCTCGGCCAACGGCGGCTCCGACTCGCGCACCATCGTCGGCAACACGAGGGCGCGCAACCCCGGCGCCGACGGCACCTTCAACACGGCCGACGACGTATTCGCCTCACCCGGCGTGCCCTCGAACAACGCGGGCGGCACGTACAGCCTCTCGAATACTTACGGCTTCCGCGAGCAGGTGACGGGTCGCAAGTCGCGTTCGTACATCGACGCGGGTTATTCAAACTTACTCTTCTGGGACGGCCGCGCGGGCGCCGTCTTCACAGACCCTTTGAGCAATCAAGTCCTGCTCCCCAACGGCGCCGCGCTCGAAAGCCAAGTGCTCGGCCCTCCCGTCAGCGACGCAGAGATGGCGCACGCGGGGCGCGACTGGAACGACGTTGCGGCCCGCATCGCTTCGTCGAAGCCGCTTGCGCTCTCGCCCGACGTGCCCGCGGCGCTCAAAGAGTGGATAGGCAATCGCCCCTACACGGAACTGTTCGCCGAAGCCTTCGGCACCGCCGACGTAACGCCCGCGCGCATCGCGTTGGCCATCGCGACCTTCGAGCGCACGCTCTATTCAGACCGGACGCCGTTCGACCTCGCCGTCTCCGGCATCGCCCCACTCCCTGCGGCCGAGGCGCGCGGGCAGAACGTCTTCAACAATCAGGGGCACTGCAACACCTGCCACGCGGGCACGCTCTTCACAGACAACCAGTTTCACAACATCGGCCTGCGCCCGCAGACGGAAGACCCCGGCCGCTTCGCAGTCACGGGCAACGCCGACAACCTCGGCGAGTTCCGCACCGTCTCTCTGCGCAACGTCTCTCTGCGCGCGCCCTACTTTCATAACGGGCGCTTGGCGACGCTCGAAGATGTCGTTGACTTCTACAATCGCGGCGGCGACTTCGACGCGCCGAACATCGACCGCAATCGCATACGCCCGCTCGGGCTCAACGCGCAGCAGCGCGCAGACCTCGTCGCCTTCCTCCGCAACGCGCTCACAGACCCGCGCGTTGCCGCGGGCTCAAGCCCTTTCAACCGGCCGATGCTCTACACCGAATCGACGCGCGTGCCGCAACTCACGGGCGCGGGCACTCCCGGCTCGGGCGGCAGCGTCCCTGTGTTGACGGCCATCGAGCCGCCGCTCGTCGGCAACCCGAGTTTTACCGTCGCCGTCTCGAACGCGCTCGGCGGCGCGCAGGCCGTGTTGGTGGTTGACGGTAACGAACCGGGCACGGGGCCGAACATTCCACAGACGGGTTCGTTCGCGCGCGTCGGCGTGCAGCTCTCGGGCAGCGGGGCGGGGCAGGGCTTCGGCTCGGTGAGTCTACAGATTCCCGACAGCGCGGCTCTCGTCGGTCAGACCTTCTACGGTCGCTGGTTCGTGAGCGACCCTGCGGCGGCGGGCGGAGTCTCCGTCACGCCGGCTTTTAAGATGACCATCTTCGGCGAGGCGACGACGAACGGCGGCTCGAACCAGATCGACGCCACGCAGTTCTTCGTCGCGCAGCAGTACCGAGACTTCCTCTCGCGCGAGCCCGACGCGGCGGGGCAGAGTTTCTGGGAGAGCAACATCGGCGAGTGCGGCGCCGTCTCCGCGTGCATCGAGGTCAAGCGCATCAACGTCTCGGCGGCCTTCTTCCTTTCGATTGAGTTTCAGGAGACGGGCTTCTACCTCTTGCGCGCGCAGCGCGCGGCCTTCGGGCGAAGGTCATCGGGCGCAACGCGCCTGTCGTTCGCGTCCTTCCTCCCCGATGCACGCGCGCTCGGCGAGGGCGTCGTCGTCGGGCAAGGGGACTGGCGCGCGCGGCTCGAACTGAACAAGCAGGCATACGCCGAACGCCTCGTGGCGGGCTCCGACTTCATCGCGCGCTTCCCCAACACGCAGACCGCCGCCGAGTACGTCGCGGCGCTCTACGTCTCGGCCGGCGTACAACCTTCGCAGGCAGAGACGGACGAGGCCATCGTCGCTTTCGGCTCGGGCGGGACGACGGGTCGCGCGGCTGCGCTCAGGAAGGTGGCGGAGTCGGGCTCTCTGACGCGGGCGGAGTTCAACCCTTCATTCGTGCTGATGGAGTACTTCGGCTACCTGCGGCGCGACCCGGACGAGACGGGCTACCAGTTCTGGCTCTCGAAGCTCAACCAGTTTGGCGGCGACTTCGTCGGCGCCGAGATGGTCAAAGCCTTCCTCGCATCGGACGAGTACCGCGCGAGGTTTGCGACGCAGTAGCGCGTGCGGCGGAAGGAGAGTCACAGTCTCGTCTGCCTGTCTGCTGCGGCTTGACCCATCCGCGACTGATGACGAACGTCGGAGGCGCGCGTTTGTCCGCGGGGCCGACGGGGATGCCCGTCATAAGCCGCAGGCGCCTCAAGCAAATCATTACTCGACTTTTATTCCGCGATCATCTTCGACACGTCAAGCGACTTTCTTCCAGACGACGGAGTAGCGCCACAGCAGATGCTGCGTCACCTCTGCGCCGGGAAGCATCTCCGCGCAGACTTCACGCACCTGTGCCAGTGTGAGGTAGGAGTCGTGCCGCCCGTGTTCAGCCCACGCACGGCGCACCTCGCGGGGCGGCCTCAGACGACCCTGCCGGGACAGTCTTAACCCGACACTCAAAGGCATCGCCAGCGCGCTCCTGACTGCGTCGAATAGTCCGTCGGCCTGAAACAGATCGAGGACGAGCAGCACGCCGCCCGTCTTCAACGCGCTCTTAATCTTCGGCAGCACTGTTGCCAGAGGCAGGTGGTGCAACGTGGTGATGGTAGCGATGCAGTCGAACTTCTCTGCGGGGATCTCTATCTCCAACACGTCCGCGACCCGGAAGTCGATGTTGGAGAACTGCGCCGACCTTTCCCTTGCGACCCGAATCATGTTCGGCGACAGGTCGAGGGCGAGCACGCGGTCTGAAGCGTTCGCCAGCCGGCGCGAGAACGCGCCCGTGCCGCAACCGATTTCGAGCGCCTCCCGGCAGGGCGTCGGGATGTGGCGCAAGAGAAAATTATGGTAGTGGCTGTTGTGATTCCACTCCGTGCTCGGCAGCAGCGCGATGCGGTCAAAATCCGCCCGAACGTTGGACATCGCTTCAGCCATCAACTTCTCCCTACGAGGATGTGGCAGAGCCCCGAGTGCATGCGGTTGCTCTGGGCGCGGCGTTAGTGTAGCTGCGCCCAGACGAGACTATTTCAGAGGCGTCAGGAGGTAGAGGACGCCGTGTGAATGCTTCTCTTTTTTCGCGTTGAAGACGGCGGTGTCAGGCGTGAACATTAAATATGATGGTTGGGTGTCCATGCCGGCAAAGTTAACCTCTCCATCCACCGCGTGCTCGATGTCCGTCGGCTCGTCCTCCCTGTAGACGATCTTCCCGTCTTTGAGAAAGACGAGCCGCCTCGTGAATTGCACGAAATTGGGGAAAGAGGTGCCGAGGGCCGTCTGGATGTCGGAAAGCTCTGCGCCGTAGCTGAAGACGTACATCTTATCCCACTGGAAGTTGGTGAGGTCTTTCAACATGACCACGCACGGGGCGCCCGGCCGACAGCTCTCAACGCTCTCGCCCACCCTACGCTCAATCAGCCCGGAGCGAGAGCAACCGAGCAGCAGGGTTAAAGCCAGAGAAAGAATACAGAATCGTTTCATCTTCAAACCCGCGAGCGCCCAACGCCCGCCATCAACCGCCGCCACGCATCTTTGCTGACTGTTGACAGCCTTCGGTTGGCGGTTGCGTGCATGCGCTTGTTAAGCGTCGTGCGCGCGTCTGTCAATCAACAATGCCTTGAGAGCAGAGACCATTGCAGCCCCAACCAAGAGAATGCGCAAGTAATTGCCGTTTGCCCATTCTATCGCGGCCTTCTCAAGTACTTCCGGCGGCGTGTGCATCGGATCACCAAACAAAATGGCATTGCGGGGATAATGGAATGTAAAAGTGACCACATCACCTGCAACAATTAAGACTAACGCAACCACCAGCCACCATCTTCGACCCGCCGGGCGCCTCCAGCCGAGTATCAATGAGATAAGAATTGATAGTTGCGTCAAAGGCGCAATAAAGCGAAAGAAGCTCCCCGGATTTGCCACCGCCATAAACTGACGCAGGTGTTCGAGAGATTGAGGAAGGCCGACACGAAAGTTCGGGGCCAGAACGAGCGAATCATAAAGAGAGCCACCGAAGAGAGCACCGATGGAGATTATTGAA
>JBJMGQ010000089.1:0-5990 GCA_045807845.1 Pyrinomonadaceae bacterium
CAGCACTACCTCGACTTCCTCAACCGCGAGCCCGACGCGACCGGCCTACAGTTCTGGGTGCAGGGCATCGAGTCGTGCGGCGCGGATGCGGGCTGCCGCGAGGTCAAGCGCGTGGACACGAGCGCGGCCTTCTTCCTCTCGATTGAATTTCAACAGACCGGCTACCTCGTCTACCTCCTGCACAAGGCCGCCTTCGGCAACGTGCCGGGGACGCCCGTGCCCGTCAGGCTCTCAAACTTCCTAAGTGATACGCAGGAGATAGGCCGCGGCGTGGTCGTCGGGGCGCCGAACTGGGAGGCGCGGCTTGAGGCAAACAAGCGCGACTTCGTCAACGCCTTCGTCGAGCGCGCAGCCTTTACAAACCTCTACCCTAACGGCCAGACGCCGGCGCAGTTCGTGGGCGCGCTCAACACGAACGCGGGACTGGTGCTCACGCCGGCCGAGGCATCAGACCTCGCCGCGCGTCTCGCCGACGGCCGCGAGACGCGCGCCACCGCTCTGCGCCGCGTCGCAGAGGACGCGGACTTCCGCGTCGCGGAGTTCAATCGCGCGTTCGTCCTGATGCAGTACTTCGGGTATCTGCGGCGCGACCCGGACGCCGCGCCGGACACGAGCTTCGAGGGTTACAACTTCTGGCTCACGAAGCTCAACACGTTCGGCGGCGACTATCGCAAGGCCGAGCTGGTCAAGGCTTTCCTCGCATCCGTCGAGTACCGGCAGCGCTTTAAGCCGTGATTGAAACGCAGAAGTAGGAACGCGGAACGATGAATTGAAAGCCTCTTGCCCTCAGTTCAGCGTTCAGCGTTCCTACTTCTGCGTTATTGCTCGGCGGAACTCTTCGGCGGTGAGTTGGTGTTTGAAGGCGTGTGTGCCGTCGATGAGGATGACGGGGATGTCCCAGCCGTAGCGGCGGTTTAGGTCGGCGTCTGAAAGAATGTCTACCTCCTCGAAGGTGTAGAGGTCGGCGCAGCTCGCCCGTGCAATCTCTGCGCGCGCCTCTTCGCAGAGGTGGCAGCCGGGCTTGGTGTAGAAGACGACATGCGGTTTGACTGACATTTTCTGCCTCCGCGAGACTCAAGGCGCCGGAGTCTAACACGTTCCCGCGTCACCACGCGGACGCGTTCGTAGTAGAAAATAAACCTTGCCACGCGGGGGGCGGAAAGGGTATAAAGGCGTCGAAGCCAAGCCATTTTATTATTTATGTTGGCGCGGCGCACTTCATGTCACGCACAAGCATTTGAATCCACGCGCGGATGGTCGAGCCCCGAGGCTCCTCTTGCGGTGTAGTTTACCGTCTCGCGCATGGCCTGCACCTTAAAGCCCCGGCTTGTTGACGCGTCTCAAGTCAAAGCTAACCGAAGGGAGGTCGCGGCGTGGATCAGAACGACAATCCAACTCCGCCCGCCGAGAGTGCATCCAGCGCTCAGGGGAACGAACAAGGGGACACGAAGGGGGTTGACGAGCAGGCCGAGGGCGCGCGCCCTTCGGTCTCGGAGCTGCTCGCCGCCGCGCGCGGCGACGCCGTCAAGCGCGACCCAGCGTCCAAAGCAGAGCGTACGCCCGTGACGCCGGCCGCAAGCCGCGCCTCTTCGGGCACGGTCGCCGCGGACGCGCCTCCGGGCGACACGCCCGACAAGTCATTCCCGGCCGCGACCCCTCCGGCCGCGCGCGTCGCGCCCGCCACGGGCGCTTCGAAGACCACTTCGACCCCGACCCCTTCCGTCAACGCAGGCGTCGCCAAGGCCGTCGCGGCGAAGGTGCCCGCGAAGCCGCCCGCGGCGGGGCCGCTCGTGCAGAGTCTGCCCGACCCTTCGGTCAACGAGGTGCGCCGCTACATCGTCTGGGCGAGCGTCATCGGATTCTTCCTCGCCCTCTCCGGGGCGATGACGCGCTTCTTCCTGCCGCGCGCCATCTTCGAGCCTTCCAGCATCTTTCGCATCGGCTTCCCCGGCGACTACTCGCTCGGGGTGGACACGAAGTGGCAGCAGCAGTATCGCATCTGGGTCGTGCGCAACTCCGAGCGCCTGTTCGTCATCTACGCGCGCTGCACGCACCTCGGCTGCACGCCCGACTGGAAGTCGAGCGAGAACAAGTTCAAGTGCCCGTGTCACGGGTCGGGGTACGACAGCGAGGGCGTCAACTTCGAAGGCCCCGCGCCGCGCCCGATGGATCGCGCAGAGGTCAAGCTCGACGCCGAGGGCCAAGTCGTCGTCAACGTCGGCAAGCTCTACGACTGGCCGAAGGGCGGGACGAACCGCTTCAACGAAGACGGCGCCTTTATCCGGACGGCCTGAAGCACGCAGACGAAGAACAAGGCGGGGTCTGCTTTCTCGAAAACGTTTGGGGCGGAGGAACGCATGGAGCCTGAACGACCCGAGGGGAACGGCGACGGGCAGCTCGCGCCGAAGCAAAGAGGCGCGGGGTTTGTGGCGCGCGCACGCGCGCAAGGGCTCGCACTGAAGGAGCGCGCCGAGGCCGAGGCCAAAGGCTATAAAGACCCGCAGCAGACGCAGCTCTGGAAGTCCATCTTTCGCGTCTCGCACGACCGCTCCGACCCGCGCAACCGAAGCCTTGCCATCCTCTCGAACGTTTTTCTCCACCTCCACCCGGCGAAGGTCAACCGCGACGCGACGCGCTACTCGTTCACTTGGGGGATGGGCGGCATCACCTTCTACCTCTTCATCGTGCTGACCTTCACCGGCATCCTCCTCATGTTCTACTACCACCCGACGAAGGTGCAGGCGTTCCGAGACATCCTCTATCTCGAACACGACGTGCCGTTCGGCAAGCTCCTGCGGAACATGCACCGCTGGGCGGCGCACTTGATGATTATCACGACGTGGCTGCACATGTTCCGCGTCGTGCTGACGGGCTCCTACAAGCGTCCGCGCGAGTTCAACTGGTGCGTCGGCGTCGTGCTGCTGGTGCTGACGCTGCTGCTCTCGTTCACGGGCTACCTTTTGCCGGACGATCAGCTCGGCTTCTGGGCGGTGACGGTGGGGACGAACATGGCGCGCTCCACGCCGATGCTCGGCAGCGAGGGGCCGTTCGGGCCGCAGGTGGGGATGACGCCCTTCAACGACGTGCGTTTCGGCCTGCTCGGCGGCTCCATCGTAGACGCGAACGCCCTGCTGCGCTCCTACATCTGGCACTGCATCGGCATCCCCGTCGTGGCCTCGCTCTTCATGGCCGTCCACTTCTGGCGCATCCGCAAGGACGGCGGCATCTCGGGGCCTGCGCCCGTCATGCTTGAGACAGAGATGAAGGCGGTTAAGAAGTAGTGCGGCGGTTTCCTCGTTCTCTTTCAGGGCAAGGGAGAGACTGGTAATGTCAATGGCAATCGAGCGCCCGCGCAGCAACCGTTGGCTGCTGTGGCTGGTCGTCGCGGCGGTGGTCGTGGTCGGAGTCCTCGCGCTCTTTGTCGAGGACTGGGGACAGCTCTGGAAGATCAGCTCGGCGCCGGACAACATCCCCATCGTGGCGATGATTCCGCTCGTCATCTTCTTTACGTGGCTCGGCCTGAAGCAGTCGCGCGACAACGACCGCCTGACCGAAGAGCTGGAACAAGACACGGCGCTCGCCAAGACGCACCATCGCAAGACGCAGCCTTGGCGGCCGGGGTGGGCGCGCGAGCTGCACGTCTGGCCCTACCTCGTGCGCATCGAGTTCCTCTCCGCCATCATCGTCACCATCATCCTCTTCGTCTGGTCGATCCTCCTCAACGCACCGCTCGAAGAGCCGGCCAACCCGAACCTGACGATGAATCCGTCGAAGGCGCCGTGGTACTTCCTCGGCCTTCAGGAGATGCTCGTCTACTTCGACCCGTGGATTGCGGGCGTGGTGATGCCGGGCCTCCTCGTCGTCGGGCTGATGGTCTTTCCGTACGTTGACGCGAACCCGCTGGGGAACGGCTACTACTCTTGGCGGCAGCGGCGCTTCGCCGTCTCGATGTTCCTGTGGGGCTTCTTCATGTGGATCATCCTCATCATCATCGGGACGTTCATACGGGGCCCGGGCTGGATTTGGTTCTGGCCGGGGCAGACGTGGGATCACAACGCCGTCGTCTTCGACCGCAACCGCGACCTGCATGAGATCGTCGGCAAATACGTGCCGCTGCTCAACGTCTATCCGTGGAAGGCCATCTTCGGCGCGATTGTGGTCGGGACTATCTTCATCATCGGCGGCCTCTTCTTCCACTGGCTGATGCTGCGCAGAAGGTTGGAGTGGGCCGACATCAAATCCCCGAAGCGGCTCTGGGGCTGGGCCAAACAGAGCGGCGAGTTCGAGAAGAAGCTGCTGGCGCGGACGAGCCTGCTTCAATACGTGACCTTCCAGTTCTTCGCCATCTCGGTGCTCTGGCTCTTCCCCGTGAAGTTGCTGCTGCGCCTGCTCTTCACCATCAAGTACATCTTGGTCACTCCCTGGTTCAACGTCTGAAGGGACTTCGAGCGGAGGATTGATACCCGTGGCTGAGACTCCTGACACCGACAAGCTGGCGAGGCGCGAGCCGGACGCGCCCGCGGCCGACCCCATCGTGAGCCGCTCGACGAGCGCCATCCTGCTCGTCTCGGCGCTGCTCCTGACGGGCGTGCTCGTCTGGTCGCTCTACGACGAGGTCTACGGCATGCGCCCGTGGAAGTCGTACCAGCAGTCCTTCGTCAAGCGCTATGACCGCTACCTGAAGCGACTTCAGAAGCGCGGCTTCAAGTCCGAAGAAGAGGTGAGGAAGAGCGCCGAGTATCAGCGGCTCGACGCCGACTCCAAGGCCGCGCGCGCGCAGATCGCGTCGAAGCAGGCCGAGGTTGACAAGCGCGTCGCCGCCATCGACGACCAGCTCGGCGCCATCTCCGAAGACTTTCAGGACAGGCGCGGCCGTATCACCGTCGCCAGCTACAACGTCGAGCAGGCGTCGGGCAGCAGGAAGGAGAGCCTGCGCAGCGACCTCGATAAGCTGAAGTCACAGAAGAAAGCGGTCTATCTTCCCGCCGCCGACGGCAGCAAGGCGAAGGAGAAGCGCGACCTGAACTTTAACGAGCTGGAGACGATGTACGTCTCGCTCAAAGATGAGAAGGGGCGCCTCCTCGCCGAGAAGGGCGAGCTGTTGAAGCCCGCGAGCGAGCTTGAACGCCAGCGCGACGAGTATCTCAAGAACAACGTCACCGAAGTCACGGAGCAGCAGGTCAAGCTCACGCGCACGTCGCTCGAAAATTATGACTTCGGGATGAAGCAGCTCAACTACAAGGGTGACATGATCGTTGACCGCTGCGAGTCGTGCCACCTCGGCATCCGTTCGCCTATCCCGATTCGCGCCTCGGACATGATGCCCGTCGGGCGCGGACGACTCAGCCGCATCGACGACCGTGCGCGCGCCTTCGTCAGCCATCCCAACAACGAGCTGCTCAAGATTCACGACCCCGAAAAGTTCGGCTGCTCCTCCTGCCACTGGGGCAACGGCCGCGCGACGACCTCGGTCGAGAAGGGGCACGGCGAGAACCGCTTCTGGCTCCACCCGCTCTTCAAGAAGGAGAACGCCGAGGCGGGCTGCAACCAGTGTCACTCCGCCGACCGCGTGCTACAGGGCGCGAACGTCTTGAATCAGGGTAAAGACCTCTTCTACCAGCGCGGCTGCGTCGGCTGCCATCGCTATGAGGGCTTCGACCGCGAGACGGACGCGCTCACAAACACGCGCCAGCTCGTCAAACAGCTCGAAGACGAGGTCACGTCGAACGAGCACGACGCGAAGGTCGCGCGTGCCAGCAGCTCCGCCCCCGGCGTCTCCGACACACGCGCGGCCGAACTCCTCGCGCGCGCCGAGAGCCTCGTCGTCAGCAACAGCCAGCTCGAAGCAAAAATCGACCAGCTCAACACGCAGGCCCGTTACCTGATGCAGGATCAGAAGAAGGTCGGGCCGAACCTGAAAGACGTAAAGCTGAAGCTCCGCAAGGAGTGGATACCCGAGTGGCTGAAAGACCCGCAGGTCTTCCGCCCCG
>JBJMGQ010000090.1:0-3364 GCA_045807845.1 Pyrinomonadaceae bacterium
CGCTCCGAGTTGACGAAGTGATTTTGAGGTTCGAATGGATCAGGTGTTGGCGAAAAGTTCGGGGTTGGAAAAGAGAGGCGCGGGTCGCGGGGTTCGTGTCCGCACTGTCGCCCTTCCCGTCGAACACGGCGGGTGGGGTCTGACGCTGGAGCCGGTCGCGCTCGGCCTGCTCGTCGCGCCCTCCCCCGTGGGCTTCTTCCTGTCGGTCGCCACGATGGGAGCCTTTCTGGCACGGCACCCGCTAAAGATCGTCGCGGGAGACCGGCGGCGCGGCCGGCGCTTCCCGCGTACGCCTGTGGCCGAACGCTGCGCGGCCATCTACGCGGCGGTCGCCGCGGCGGGGCTGCTGTTCGCCGTGTTGATGGCGGACGGCTACACGTTCCTCTGGCCTCTGCTACTCGCCGCGCCGCTCGCCTCAGTCCAACTGGTCTACGACGCCAAGGGCGAGAGCCGCTCTCTCTGGCCCGAACTCGCGGGCGCCGCGGCACTGGCCGGCGTCGCCACCAGCATCGCGCTCGCGGGTGGATGGAAGAGCGTCCCGGCTTACGGGCTGTGGGCGGTCTTGATAGCGCGCGCAGTCCCCGCCATCCTTTACGTGCGCGCGCGCCTTAACCGCCTGCACGGTAAACACGCGTCGGGCGCGACCGTCATCGCCGGACACGTCGCGGCCCTCGCCGTCGTCGCCGCTCTCGCCTGTGCGAAAGCCGTGCCCATCTTAGCCCCCGCCGCGCTCGCAGTCCTGCTGCTGCGCGCGGCTCACGGTCTCGCGGAGAGCGGCCCCAGCGTGACGGCCAGACGCATTGGGATACGCGAGATTGTCTACGGCGCGCTCACCGTTGCGCTGGTCGCGGCCTCGTCGATGTAGAGGCGGGCCTGCGCTAGGCGACTTTGGGCGCGCGCGAACTCTGCTGCGAGCCGCCCTGCTATTCGGCCCTTAACCCGGCTCGGTATTGTTCGTCGGTGACCTTCTCCTGCCACTCGACTACTCGGCCGTCGAGCGCCTCCTGAATGGCGATGTGCGACATCCCGGTCGTCGAGGTCGCGCCGTGCCAGTGCCTCTCGTTGGGCGGGCACCAGACCACGTCGCCTGCACGTATCTCGACCTTCGGCCCGCCCTCACTCTGCACCCAGCCGCACCCTTGGGTGACGACGAGCGTCTGCCCGAGCGGGTGCCAGTGCCATGCAGACCTCGCGCCCGGCTCGAAGGTGACGAGCGCGCAACTCACGCGAGCAGGCTCGGCCGTCTGCATCAACGGGTCGATGCGAACCGAGCCGGTGAAATACTCCTCCGGCCCCTTCTGAGAAGGCTGCGAGCCACTCTTTTTCACTTCCATTGTCATCACTCCTTCGCTGGATTCCCTTGCCAGTGCGGCGGCTCAAGGCTTGACCATGACCTTGAGCGGCTCGCTCGGCTCGACGATGCGTGCGTCGGGGATGCTCTCGACACGAACGTCGCCGGCTCCGACCTGCGCACATTCTTCAACGTCGGAAGCGGCCGGGTACGCCCTCTCCACCACCCGAGAGACTCGTATTCGACCGGTGCTCGGCGGGCTTGAAGCGACGCGGCTCATCCGCAGGGTCACCGAGCATCGGCGACCTGTTGATCCACCTAACGACTGATGGCGACGCCCCACGAGCCCTCTCCCGCTTTGACGGTGGCAACCACTCGATTCGTCGCCGTGTCGATGACCGACACGTCGTTCGAGAGCCCGTTGGCCGCGTAGACTTTTTTCCCGTCGGGCGTGATGGCTAGTCCCCAAGGGCGCTGCCCCACGGGGATTTCGGCGACAACCTCGAAAGTCTTCGCATCGACCACGTCCACGGTATTGCCGCGCCCCGTCGAGACGTAGACGCGCGCCCCGTCACCTGAGACGACTACACCCATCGGCTTGATACCGCTCTCGCCGTGTGGAAGCTGCACGGTATGGATGACCTTGTGCGTTGCAGTGTCAACGACGGCCAGCGTCCTCCCGATTTCGGTTGTGACGTAGGCGCGGGTCGAGTCGGGTGAGAAGGCCGCGTCGCGCGGTCTTGAATCGACCATGAAGGTCGCCGCCACGCGGGACTCGCGCGCGTCGATGACGGAGATGATGTTGCTCGTCTCCGAGGTGACGTAGACCCAGCGCCCGTCGGGGCTCGCTCGACACCCTTCGGGCTCCGTGCCGACGACGAGCGTGGCGAGCGTCTTGCCGGTCTTCAAGTCCGTCACCGACGCCGTGCCGGCGTCCTCGTTCGAGGCGTAGAGCCGCGTGCCGTCAGGACTCACGGCGAGTTGTTCGGGGTCTGAGCCTACTTCGTAAGTGGCAACCACCTCACCGCTCGCGGCGTCGATGGCCGCGACGTGGTTCTCCTTCGGGTCATACGACTTTCCCGACGGCGTACTGAGCGCGACGTAGATGAGCGCGCCGTCTTCACTCACGCGAACGCCGCGCGGGCGCGTCCCGACTCGAAGCGTCGAGACGACTTTGTCGGTCGCCGTGTCGATGACTGTAATCGAGCCGTCGCGCTCGTTCGTGACGTAGGCCATCGTCCCGCGCGGTCTGGCCGCGCCGCCGCATGCGAAAAGAGATTGGAGGAGGACGCACGACGAGAGCAGGGCGAGACGGCGTACATTGCGAAGCGGCTTTATGCGCGTAGCGTGCGAGCCTCCCTCTGTAGAACCTTCCGCTCCGACTCGCGCATCCAACCGGCGCACAGCGCCAGTCCCGCCACGACGTAGACGAGCCCCGCGGGCACCCACATGATGAGCCCTCCGAGTTGCTGGTCTTCCAGAGGCGTCAGACCCCACGGCGCGGTCGTCCCCGCGTAAGCCGGATAGAGCAGCGTGCCTGTGAAGGTGATGAATGCGCCGAGCACGCCGCTATGCACGGAGGTCGTGAACAGGTAGAGCACCGCCGCGCCGTAGCCCATCAAGCCCTGCGGCCCGTGGATGAGCGCCCACCAGAACAGGAGCGCCGAGCCGAGAAAGGAGACGTGCTGGAGCGTGTGCACGAAGTCGCTCCGAAGCGTCGCCTGAAAGAGCGCGGGCATGTGCCAAACCCACAGCGCGGCGGCGTGAATCGCCCACGCCGCGAGCGGGTTCGTCAACGCACGCCACGCGCGCCGGAACCACTTCACTCTCGCCCACGCGCCGATAGCGCGCGCCCAACTCATCGGCAGTCCCCAAAGGAACGCGACCACCGGCCGCCCCAGAACGAGGAGCGGGGCGGCGGCCACCATCAGGACTTCGTGCTGCGTCATGTGGGCCGAGAAGAGAACCCCGCCCAACGGGTGCAGCGGCGACACGAGCGCCACGAAGAGCGCCGCCCACCCGCCCGCGTACGCCCAAGCCTCCCACCTGCGAATACCACGACCCCTTCCGGAC
>JBJMGQ010000091.1:0-5442 GCA_045807845.1 Pyrinomonadaceae bacterium
CGCTTGAGTGACGGCGCTTCTTCGCATTCGCGCTCGCGCGCTCATGTCGGGCAGGATGCCCGCGCTCCCGGCGATGCGCAGCAAGGGCGCTCCACCTGACAGGTTGAGCGACGTTGTGAGAGACTTGAAAGTGTCACACAGGGGGCGTCAGGCGCGGCAGATTCGCGGGAAAATTCCGAGCGCCGCCGAGCGCCGGAAGCCCCCGAACGCATCTAATTCTTCGGAAAATCAGGCGAATCGGAGGGGGCGGGTCGAATGAACGTTACTCACTTGGAATGTGCCCTGTGCGGCACAGCTTACGAGGCACGGCGGTTGCACAACCTCTGCACCGAGTGCGGCAGGCCGCTGCTCGTGCGCTACGATTTGGAGGCGGCGGCGCGCACTCTGACCCGCGAGAGTTTGAAGGGGAGAAGGGGCGACCTATGGCGTTACGCGGAAGTGCTGCCCGTCGAGCGCGAAGAGAACATCGTCTCGCTCGGAGAAGGCTGGACGCCGCTGCTCAGGGCGGAGCGCTTGGGCGCGTCTCTGGGTTTAAGTCACCTCTCCATCAAGGACGAGTCGCAGAACCCGACGCAGAGCTTCAAGGCGCGCGGGATGACGGCCGCCGTCTCGATGGCGAAGGAGTTGGGCGCGCGGAAGCTCGCCGTCCCCTCGGCCGGCAACGCTGCCGGCGCGCTCGCCGCCTACGCCGCGCGTGCAGGCTTAGAGGCGCACATCTTCATGCCCGACGACACGCCGCGCGCTAACGTCGTCGAGTGCGAGCAGACGGGCGCGCACGTCACGCTCATGAAGGGTTTGATCACCGACTGCGGCGCCGAAGTCGGCCGGCGCAAAGAGCAGGAGGGCTGGTTCGATGTTTCGACTTTGAAAGAGCCGTACCGCGTCGAGGGCAAGAAGACGCTCGGCTACGAGCTGGCCGAGCAGATGAGCTGGGAGCTGCCCGAGGTCATCGTCTACCCGACGGGCGGCGGCACGGGGCTCATCGGCATGTGGAAGGCGTTCGACGAGATGGAAGCGTTGGGCTGGATTGGAAGTCAGAGGCCGCGGATGGTCTCGGTGCAAGCCGAAGGATGCGCCCCCATCATCCGCGCCTTCGAGCAAGGGAAGCGCTTCGCGGACGAGTTTGAAAATGCGGCGACCGTCGGTTCGGGCTTGAGGGTGCCGAAGGCCGTGGGCGACTTTCTCATCCTCGACGCGCTGCGCGCCTCGAAGGGTGCGGCCGTCGCGGTCAGTGACGAAGAGCTGCTCGCGGCCGTCGGCGAGATTGGGGCGGCCGAAGGGTTGTTCGTCGCGCCCGAAGGCGCGGCCTGCGTGCCTGCGCTGCGGAAGTTGATTGAACGTGGTGAGGTTAACGGTGACGAGCGCGTCGTGCTCTTCAACACGGGCGCGGGCGTGAAGTATCTGGAGAGTTTTCCATGAAGTTTAAGAATCTGTTGATGACGATTTTGGCGACGGCCGCGCTCGTGGCGCCCGCGTCCGCACAGACGAAGAAGACGAAGGAGGCGGGCACCGTCCCCGTGAGCGCCGCGGTCGAGAAGGAGGCCGCCGGCCCGTTCGACCAGAAGCGCTTCGACGCTCTGCGCGCCGAAGGGTTCGACGCGCTCTACAACCTCGAATACGAGTCGGCGCGCCGGCGCTTCCGCGAGATTTCGACGGTCTATCCGGCGCACCCCGCGGGCTACGAGCTACTCGCCGCCAGCCTTTGGTTGAAGACGCTCAACGAGTCGCGCCGACTTCAGGCGTCGCTCTACAACAACGAGGGCTTCTACAAGGAGAAGGACGACAAGGTTGACCCGAAGGTGCAGGCCGAGTTCCGCGAGCTGACGCGCAAGACGAAGGAGCTGTGCGAGGCGCGACTCAAGGCGAACCCGAAGGATACGGACGCGCTCTACTACCTCGGCGCGGTCGAGGGCTTGAAGGCCGCTTGGGGGAGCATGGTCGAGCGCAGCTTCATGTCGGCGCTCTCGAACGGCAAGGACTCCGTAGATCATCACCGCGACCTGCTCAAGATCGATCCGACCTACACCGACGCGAAGGTGACGGTCGGCATGTACGACTACGTGGTCGGGACGCTGCCGCCGCTCGTCAAACTGGGTGCGACCTTCATCGGCTTCCGCGGCTCGAAGAAGCGCGGCCTCGCCACGCTCGAAGAGGTTGCGCGCGAAGGGCACTACGCGCGCGACGATGCGAAGACGCTGCTCATCGCGCTCCTCAAGCGCGAGCGCCGTTATCGTGAGGCGTACAACTACGCTTCGGAGCTTGCGGCGAAGTACCCGCGCAACTATCTGCTCAAGATGGAGGCGGCCGACGCGCTCGTCTCGCAGGCAGAGGAGGAGCGCACGACCAACCCCGAGGCGGCGAAGAAGACCGAGGCGGAAGCGTTCGCCGTCTTCGACTCGCTGCTCGCGCCCGCGCACGGAGCGAACGCGCCCCGCGTGCCGCTCGACCTCGTCCGCTACAACTACGGCGACGCGCTGCTCGTCGCCGGACAGGCTGAGCGCGCGGCGAAAGAGTTGGCGGCTGCGGCGTCGGTGCCGGGTGCCGAAGCCTCGATGGTGACGCGCGCACGTCTGCGCGGCGCGCAGGCGCTCGACCTCGCGGGGCGGCGCGAAGAGGCGGTCAAGCAGTATGAAGCCGTGCTTGCGCTCCCCAACGTCTACGACTCGCACGAGGACGCCAAGCGCGGTCTCAAAGAGCCCTACAAGCTCACGCACAAGATCAGCGACAACGCCTCCGACGGCGACGAGTCATCCGAGGCGAAGGGGCAGCAGGCCAACTAGAACGAACGAGCAGGGAAGGGGTTCTTATGAGCGAAGTGTGTCCCTCGCACGACCCGACGCCTCTGTTGACGGCGCGTGAAGGCGAATCGCAGACGCGGCCGACGCTGCACATCGTCAAGCCGCAGGAGCGCCCGCGCCGTCTGCTGCTCTGTCTGGACGGCGTGCCCTTCGAGGTCGTGCGCGAGGCGAAGTCGCGCGGGATGTTCGACAACTTCAAAGAGCCCGCGCGTCTGCTCTCGCCGTTTCCCACGCTGACGAACGTCGCGCTGGCCGAGATGCTCGGGGCCACGCCGCCCAACGGTTACGAGAGCCTCTACTTCGACCGCGAGGCGCGAGAGCTGCGCGGCGGCGTGCGCAAGTATATCGGGCGGCGCACGCCCGACAAGGTGCCCTCGTCCTACATGGACGAGCTGGATTATCAGGAGCCGCTCGCCTTCGAGTTCCTCATCTACGTCGCGACCGACGCGGTCTGGCGCGCAGACATGCGCCGCTTCCGCGAGCGCTTCCTCTCGGCGCCGCCCGCGCGCGACTTCTTCGGCTTCCTCAAGGCGACCGACGGGCTGCTGCACATCGGCGGCCCCGCGCGCCTCGCGGTCGCGCTTCAGTCGCTCGACCGGCTCCTGCGCGAGATACAGCGTGCGGCCGGCTCCGAGACAGAGATGGTGCTCTTCTCTGACCACGGCATGAATCTGCTTGAGAACCGCCGGGTCAATCTTCAGTCATACCTCGGGCGCAACGGCTACGAGGTCGTCGGCCACATGCGGCGACCGCGCGGCGTGCGGCGCGTCTCGGCGCCCGCCTTCGGCCTGTGCGGCTACGCGGCGCTCTACTGCGGCGAAGAGACAGACCGCGGCGAGCTGGCCGAATCTTTGCGCGAGCTGGAAGGCGTGGACTTCAGCGTCTACCGCGAAGAGGGCAGCGACACGGCGCTCGTGAAGGGGAGCGCGGGCAGCGCGCGCATCCATCGCGCGGAGCGTGAGGGTGAGACCTTCTATCGTTACGAGCAGTTGGACGGCGACCCGCTCGGGCTCGCGGCGGCGGTGCTCTCGCTCGGCGTCGAGGGTCGCTTCGACGATGGGGCTTTCGCGCGCGACGCAGACTGGCTCGCGCGCACTTGGGGGCACACGTACCCGGACGCGCTCGCGAACATCTACAACTCGGTCTTCACGCCGCGCGTGCGCCACACGGCGGACGTGCTCGTCTCTCTGCGCGACGGCTACTACTACGGCGCCACCGCCTTCAGTCGCATGGTGCGCCTGCTCGCCACGCACGGCAACGCCCTGCGCTCAAGCTCGCACGCCTTCCTCATGAGCACGCACCGCACCTTCTCCACGCACGTCCGCTCTAACGAAGCGCGCCCCGTCCTGCGCGGTTGAGAAGTAAGCAAGCCTTCAGGGCGACGACGAAATGGTGTCGGCGCTGCACGGTTTGGCATCCCGCGTCTTAAGCCTTCAACCCCGGCCGCGCGTCAACCGGCATCTTTCCCTCACAGAAACATCAATCCCTTCCACGGGCACGGGCCTTGCTCGACTGCGGCGCAGAAGCAGACGACAACGTCGCACCCGCGGATGACGTGCCGGCCCCTCGCTTTCTAAGGCCGCGCGCGCCGCGCGTCGCAACTCTCTTGCCCCGGCCCCGGAGCGGCCGTGAGAGACGGAAGGAGACCCTCCATGAAGAGACTCGTGCTCGCGCTCGCCCTCTCAATCCTGCCCCTTGTTTTTGCTCTCCCAAAGAGAGCCGCGCCGCAGACGCGCCCACGCATCGTCAGCCCGAAAGAGGCAACGATACCGGTCGGCGAAGAGGAGGTCATCAAGACGGACATTGACCTCGTCGTCCTCGACGCGCTCGTCTTGCAGAAGAAGACGGGGCGCGTGGTGGGCGACCTCAAACGCGAAGACTTCACGCTCGTGGAAGACGGCGTGCCGCAGCAGATCACGCACTTCAGCCAGAACAGCCTGCCGCTCTCCGTGCTGCTCCTCATCGACCGCGGCGGCTGCCTCGACCCCTTCGGCGAGAACGTGCGCCACGCCGCGCGCGCGGCCATCGCGCACCTCAAGCCCGCCGACGAGCTGGCCGTGATGGCCTATCACGACTCGACCGAACTCGTGCAGGAGTTCACGCGTGACCGGCAGATGATCTCAGACGCGCTCGACCGCGTGCCCGGCCACGACGAGGAGGCCAACCACTGTCTGGACACAGCCTTCTACGAAGCGGCGCGCTACATGAATCGGGCCGGGAACCCCGTCGGCCGCCGCGTCATCCTCGTCATCACGGGCGTGACGAGCAACTTCGACTGTCAGGGCGACCCGTCGGCCGGCGAGGCGAAGCGCGAGGTCTACGAGTCGGGCAGCGTCGTCTGCGGCCTCATCCCGCGCTCTGCGGGTCAGCGCGCCGAGAGCGGCATGATGCGGGCCATGACCGGCATCGCGGGCGCCGTCGGCGTCCCGACGATTCGCGTCAACGACCTCGCCGACGAGACCGGCGGCGAAGTGCTCGACGACAAGCCCGAGAACCTCGACCACACCTTCGACACGCTCGTCGAGCACCTCCGCACGCGCTATCAACTCGCCTTCATCCCCACGAACCGCAAGCACGACGGCACCGTCCGCAAGCTCAAGCTCACGCTCAAGCCCGCGGCCGAGAAGCCACGCGGCAAGCTCGC
>JBJMGQ010000092.1:0-4477 GCA_045807845.1 Pyrinomonadaceae bacterium
CGCCGCTCGCGGTAGGCGCGACGGATGCCTTCGTAGAATTTCGCGGGCAGCCCGAACGCCGCGACCGCCGCATACTGCGAAGGCGTCGAGACGCCATTCGTCGTATAGAGCAGGCACTTTCTCAACCCGGTCATCCAAGGCTCGGCCGCCACGGCGTAGCCCACACGCCAACCGGTCATCGCATAAGACTTCGAGAGCGTGTAGCAGGTGATGGTGCGCTCGAACATGCCTTCGAGCGAAGCGATGGAGACGTGCTCTTCGTCGTAGACGAGGTCTTCGTAAGCCTCGTCGGCGATGACGACGAGGTTGCGCTCGCGCGCGAAGCGTGCGACCTCCTCTGCTTCTTCACGTGTGAAGACGATGCCGGTCGGATTCTGCGGCGTGTTGTAGTAGATGGCGCGGGTCTTGTCGGTCGCGTGGCGCGCGAGCGTCTCATAAAAGCCCTCGCGTCGCGCCTCTGTGCTGCGCACGAGGACGGTCTTGCCCTCGCAGTGCGCGATGAGGTCGCGGATGGGCGTCCAGAAGGGGGAGAAGACGAGTATCTCGTCGCCGGGGTCAACGACCGATTGGAAGGCCGAGAAGAGTCCCTGCATGCCGCCGTTGAGAACGACCACGTCCTCCTCGCGCGCAGGGATGCGGTTGCGCTCGCGCAGCTTCTCGGCGATGGCCGCGCGCAGCTCGGGGATGCCGGAGGAGGGAGCGTAGCGCGTGCGGTTCTCGGCCAGCGCGCGCGTCATGGCCTCCTTGATGGGGTCGGGCGTTTCGAGGAAGGGCTCGCCGCCCTCGAACTGGAAGACCTGTGCACCGCCGGCGCGCAGCCCCAGAATCTTGTTGCGGATGTTGACGATGTCGGAGAACCCGACGCCCTCAAGCCGCCTCGCGAGGCGGAAGACCGAGGCGGACGTGGACACGACGCGCGGCTCACCTTTCAGATTGTTTTTGACCAAGCGCGAATTATAACGTTCGGACTGCGGAAGCGTCCAACCCAATACGTTGAGTATATCGTCAACCGGCGGCCCCATATCGTGTACGCCGGCCGTTCAGATACGTATGGAGCACGCACGCCTACTCTTACAATTTCGAGACAAAACGATTGCAATGCGTTGAGAAAGCACACAAGCCCGCGCCGGTTTGCTAGATTGTCGGAGTTGCTGCCGGGCGCGTGTCCTAGAGGAACGGCAGTTGCCACTCTCCCGAGTGTGTACGCTCATTCACGTGCGTCCTAAATGATATTAGAGAACTTTGAGGAGAGACAGACCTATGACGACGACGAACAAGATTCTGCCCGTGGCGCTCGTGGCGGCACTGCTTGGCGGCACCGTCGGCGCGTTCGTGATGCGCCCGAGCAACAACACCCCTGAGATCGCCAAGGCCGAGGCTCCGAAGCCGCTTGTGGCGGGCGCGGCCACGGACAACCCGACCGACGAGCAGAAGAACATGCTCGAAAACGAGCTGAACAACGAGACGAAGAACATGACCGAAGAGGAGCGCGCCGCGTTCAAG
The DNA here is from genome assembly GCA_045807845.1 of Pyrinomonadaceae bacterium. Classification (GTDB taxonomy): domain Bacteria; phylum Acidobacteriota; class Blastocatellia; order Pyrinomonadales; family Pyrinomonadaceae; genus QHXN01. Next base: position 1,504 of record JBJMGQ010000092.1, read on the forward strand.
GACGGCTTCATGGAGGGCGTCGAAGCGGCTCGTGACTCGAACCTGAGGAACGGGGCGACGACGACGCGCGTCGTTAACCGCGCCGTGCCGGTTACGCGCACCGTCACACGCCGCAGCGCACCGCGCCGTGTCTACTACGACTACGGCCAGACCCGTGGTCGCTCCTTCTGGCAGAAGCACCGCGACAAGCTGACGGTGGCGATGGGCGCAGGCGGCGGCGCACTGCTCGGCGGCCTCATCGGCGGCAAGAGGGGCGCAGGGATAGGCGCTCTGGCCGGCGGCGGCGGCTCGGCGCTCTACACCTACAAGCTGCGCAAGCGCAACCGCAACTACTAAGAAGGGCGACGCCGATGCGTGCAAGTCTGAAGACGACCCTTGTGGGCGTGACTTCGACTCTGCTTCTGGCGCTGCTACTGTTCGGGCGGGCGACCCCTGCTAATGCCGGGGCCGCCCGTTTCCGTCTGTGGCAAGGCTTGAGGCGAGGGACGACAGCGCTCCCTGCGCCTGTCAACTTCCGCGAGTCCGGCAACAGCGGCCTGCTCGTCAGGACGTGGGTCAACGGCGCGGGGCCTTTCACCTTCGCCCTCGACACGGGCGCGGGCGCGACGCTGCTCTCTTCAAGAGCTGCGGGCGAGGCACGAGTTGAAGTTGAAGACGGTGGGCACGGCATCGTTATCGGCGGCCTGAGCGGCGCGCAGGCAGGCGGCGCGCAGAAGGCTTTCGTACGCACGCTCGCACTCGGCTCGCGCGAGAACACACTGCCCGCTCGCGGCCTCTTCGTCGTCGCACCCGGACTGCCCGAAGGCGTGGACGGTGTCCTCGACCCGTCTGAAGCCTTCTACCCACTCGGCTTCACGATAGACATCCCCGCGGGCGAACTCAGCTTCTTCGACCCGCGCACACAGCCGCTCCGCGCGGGCTCTGCTCCGCGCGCGGGCGCGGTCGTGCCCTGGCTCACCGAAGGCGGCACGCGCCGTCCCTTCGTCATGCTCGCCGAAGGCAGGCGTGCTCTGCTCGACACGGGCTCCGGTTTCGGCCTTGCCGTTGACGAGTCGGCCGCGCGTGCTCTCGGGATACTTCAGACCGAAGGCCGGCGCGGTCGTGGCGCGCGCGACCTCGGGGGAGGGGAAGTGCATGCGCGGCGCGTGCGCGCGGCAACGGTGAGCGTCGGCGCGCTCGTGCTGCGCGGCGTCCCGACCGACCTGCTCGTGCGGGCGGAGAAGGGCGCGCCCGTCATCCTCGGGCGCGACGCGCTCAGACCGTTCCGCATGACCTTCGACCCTCTGAGCCGCCTCATCATGCTCGACCCGCGCGAAGAATAAGCCACTCCCTCCGCTAACAATAATGTTGACAAGGGTTTGAGGCGCGGTTAACATTGCGCCAGCTTAACCTCTCGCCTTCGTCGGGGGGCGAGCCGTCAACAGTCCAAATCGCAACAACGCTGGTTCGACGGTCGCGAATCAAAGTCGCGCCGCTTTCGGGTCTCCCTTCAGTTATGAACCGAGCCGCCGTCTCCATCCCCGAAAAACTCTTCTTCAAGATCGGGGAGGTCTGCGACATCACGGGCATACAGGCGCACGTGCTCCGCTACTGGGAGTCGGAGTTCCCGATGCTCGCGCCGCAGAAGAACCGCGCGGGTCAGCGCACCTACCGCAAGCGCGACGTGGAGATGGTGCTGCGCATCAAGGAGCTGCTCTACGAAGACCAATACACCATCGCCGGTGCCAAGAAGCGCCTGACGAATGAGCTGCGCGGCGCGAGCAAGCTCAAGGTCGTTACCCCCGAGATGGGCGCGCAAGCTCTCAGCGCACCACCCGCCCCGCAACTCGTCCCCACACCCTTGCCCGAGGCGGAAGAGCCTTCGCACGACTTCGAAGACACACACGCCGAACCCGCGCCCCCGCCAAACGCATACCACGCACGACCCGAGCCCCCCCAGACCGACGAGAGCCGCGCCGCGCTCCGCCGCCTGCGCGAGCAACTCCGAGACATCATGCTGCTCCTCGAAGCCGAAGACGCGCGCCCCGACTCACGCCGCCGCTAAACCGGCGCCCCTCATTTGACCAAACAAAAATTTCCGGAGATACTAAACGCCGTCACGGGATATGGCGCAGCCTGGTAGCGCGCTCGCTTGGGGTGCGAGAGGTCGGCAGTTCGAATCTGCCTATCCCGATAGCAAAAGCCTTCAACCCGCCAACGGTTGGAGGCTTTTGCTTTTCGGCTGACCTTCACTTCCGGATGGGGGCTAAAGGCTGTGCGCGAAGGTGTGAAAACCTGTTCGACTTGCTTGAGCGAGAAGGCAGCAGAAGAGTTCAACCGCAAGGGCGGCGCTCTTCAAAGCAAGTGTAAGTCGTGCCAGCGCGCCTACCATCATCTCTACTACCAGCGGAATAAATCGCGCTTCATCGCTAAGAACCGCCGGAACAAGAACCGGCAACGGAAGCGGCTACGCACCATCCTTTTGGAGATAAAGCAGCGTCCCTGTCAGGATTGCGGCGGGACTTTCCACCCGTGGGTGATGGAGCTTGACCACCGCGACGGCACCATAAAAGAGGCCGCGGTCGCCAACCTTGTCTCCAAGGGTTGCACGGACGCGCGGCTGTTAGAAGAGATAGAGAAGTGCGACGTGGTGTGCGCCAACTGCCATCGCATGCGCACGTACGGTCGGCTGTACGGGAAAGCCTCTCTGCCTGCTTAACTCCGAAACTAAAAACGTTTGGCCCCGGCGGGGATGGCCAGTGCGATTGTCCTGACGGTGGGCTGTGCGGGCTTGGCGGTGGCGGTGCCATCGGTGAAGCCGCCGGCGAGGGTGATGACGCACATGGCGCCGAGCTTGTGGTCGCCGCAGGCGACGCCGGCGACGCGGAAGGAGGCGTCGAGCAGACGCTTGCGATGGCCGCGGCTGGCGAAGCCGTCGTCGATGAGCAGCGTCAGCACGCGCTCGCGCGCCGGGTCGTTGCCGTAGGTGAGGTTC
>JBJMGQ010000093.1:0-4360 GCA_045807845.1 Pyrinomonadaceae bacterium
CGCAGCGCAGCTTCCAACCGCCCGACCTCATTCGCGGCGACAACATCATCGCGGGCGGCGTGCGCCTCGCCTACCTCAACGTGACGGACGCGGACGCGCCGCGCCCCTCGACGACGCCCTTCGGCTCTCTGTCAGGGACGCTCCTCTCCCCCGTCCTCGCGGCGCAGCCCTCCGAGTTCGTCGCGGCGACCGCGGGCGGCGTGAGCGGCGCGGCCGACACGCGCTTCTTCCCCTTCGTCGGAAGCACCTCGCCTTCGCCGAACGCACTGACGGCCTCGGACGTGCAGCGCATCATCAATCAAGCGGCGCAGCAGGCCGACATCACCCGCGCCGCGATACGTCAGCCTTTGGGGAGCGCCGCGCGCGTCAGCATCACGGTGGTTGACGTGGACGGCAACGTGCTCGGCATCTTCCGCACGACGGACGCGCCGGTCTTCGGCTTCGACGTGTCGGCGCAGAAGGCGCGCACCGCGGCCTTCTTCTCGAACCGGAACGCGGCGAGCTTGCTGCGCGGCGCGGGCCTCGGCAGCTACGTTGACCGCGCCAACGCCGACGGGCTCCGGCTCGACGGCTCCGTCGCCTTCTCCGACCGCGCGGGCGGCTTCCTCTCGCGCCCCTTCTACCCGGACGGCCTGAACCCGAACCCGGCCGGCCCTTTCAGCCGAGAGATAACGGAGTGGAGCGTCTTCAACGACGGGCTTCAGCTCGACCTCATCAAGACGAACCTGCTCGCGGCGCTCGGCGGCTCAAGCGTTAACTGCTCCTCGATCCCGAACCTGCCGAACGGCATCCAGATTTTCCCGGGCAGCGTGCCGCTCTACAAGAACGGCGAGCTGGTCGGTGCCATCGGCGTCAGCGGCGACGGCGTAGACCAAGACGACCTCATCGCCGCGGCCGGCGCCAACGGCTTCGAGCCGCCCGCCGCCATCCGCGCCGATCAGGTCATCGTGCGCGGCACGCGCCTCCCCTTCCTCAAGTTCCCGCGCAGCCCCAACCTGTGACCCGCTAGACTTTCGCCCGTGGAATCCTTTAATCTCACTGATTAAAGAAGTGCCCGTGTTTCGGAAATTTTCTCACAAGGCTGCCCGTGCCAATATGAGAAAAGATATCTTGGAACGGGAAGCGGAAATCAGGGCGTGGGTTCTTCAACACCGTCCTAAAGCGTTCATGTGTCGTGAGCTGCGATGTAAACCAATAACGCTCGATGGTTATTTGAAAAAATTCGGGGTCGATTATCAAGGTAATAAAGGCGGTAAAGGTAAATCCTCCCCGAACCGTAAAAGCGCCAGTCAGTTTTTATTCAATGGCAGCACAATAAAAAGCCACAGGCTAAAACTTATGCTGCTACGTGATGAGCTAAAGGCACCGATATGTGAGCAGTGTCGAGGCACGGAGTGGATGGATAAGCCCATCCCCCTCGAACTTCATCACGTTAACGGCAATCCTTTTGATAATAGGATTGATAATCTTCAGGTGCTCTGTCCTAATTGTCATGCCCTGACAGACAATCACGCGGGTAGAGGGATACATCGAAGGAATATCGCCGGGGTGGCGTAACGGCAGCCGCGCGGGTCTTAGAAGCCCGTGCCGAAAGGCGTGCGGGTTCGAGTCCCGCCCCCGGCATTTTGACCAACGCAGAACATTTATAAGGAAGGACGCCCGGACTCTCAGGTGCCTTTGAAGCAGAAGAGAGTCGGCGGGATTTGTGTTTATGAAGACTGAAGTGACTGATGTCTCCCAGACGCGCAAGGAGATTAAGATCGAGATCGAGGCTGCGGACGTGAGCGCGGAGTTCGAGCGCGTGTCGCAGGAGTATGCGCGCGCCGTGACGGTGCCGGGTTTCCGCAAGGGGCACGCGCCTGTCGGGGTCGTGCGTACGCGTTATAAGAAGGACATACAGGGCGATGTGCTCAAGCGGCTCGTGCCCGAGGCCATCGAGCAGGCCATCGAAGAGAGCGGCCTTCAAGTCATCGGCCAGCCCGACGTGCATCTCGACAACGAGAACCTCGACAAGTTAGGACAGGAGTCCATCACGCTGCACGCGCACGTCGAGGTCATGCCCGAGTTATCGCTCGGCGAGTACAAAGGCATCGAGGCCGCGCGCCGCACGCGCCCCGTCCCCGACGAAGAGATTGAGCGCGTCATCGAGAATCTGCGCGAAGCCTCCGCCTCGCTTCAACCCGTCGAAGACCGCGCCGCCGCAGAGGGCGACACCGTGACCGCCGACATCCAAGGGCACTACGTCGAGCCGCCCGCAGAGGAAGACATCAACGTCGAGGAGGTGGACATCGTGCTCGGCGGCGAGGGCGTGCTGCCCGCCTTCACCGAGAACCTGACCGGCGTCAACCCCGACGAGGCGAAGACTTTTACGGTCGTCTACCCCGCCGACTTCAACGCGCAGGGGCTCGCCGGCAAGACCATCGAGTACACCGCGACCGTCACGGCCGTCCGCCGCAAGGAGGTGCCCGCGCTCGACGACGACTGGGTCAAGAGCCTCGGCGAGGAGGAGGTCGAGACGGTCGAGCAACTGCGCGCGCGCGTCCGCGAGAATATGACGAAGAGCGCCGAGCAGGAGTCCGAACACCGCCTGCGCGACGAGGTCTTGGGTCAACTCATCGAGCGCCACCGCTTCGAGGTGCCCGAGACTATCGTCTCCTATCAGGCCAACCAGATACTCCAGTCGATGGTTCGCGACATGATCTCGCGCGGCGCCGACCCGCGCACGCAGGACATCAACTGGGAGGCCATGCGCGACCTCGTCCGCGAGCGCGCGGGCGACGATGTGCGCGGCTCGATGCTGCTCGAACGCGTCGCCGAGGCCGAGAATATCGAGGTCACGCAAGAGGAGATCGACGCCGAAATCGAGTCGATGGCCGAGGGCTCGCGGCAGTCAATCGAGCAGGTGCGAGCCGCCTTGACAAAGCAGGGGGGCGAACGTAGCATCGCCGACAGATTGCGCAACCGCAAAGCGCTCGACTTCCTCGTCCAACACGCACAGGTGCGCGACGAAGAGTGGCGCGAAGAGGCCGCGGAGAGCGAGCCGGAGCAGACGGCGGTGGACGCGCAGGAAGAAGAAGGCGCAGAGGGCGGCGAGCAGGCGGCCGGCGCCGAGGGCAGTTAAGCAGAGAAGGAATCGACAACCCGGAGATTTGAAATTTCAAATGCGAGTTTGGAGTTTCAGGTCTCCGGTCTCATTTTGAGAGAGAGAAAGCAGTACGGGAGTTTAAAGATGAGTCAGTACATTCCCAACCCGACGGTCTTCGAGCAGACGCCGCGCGGCGAGCGCTACTCGGATGTCTACTCGCGCCTCCTGCGCGACAACATCGTCTTCCTCGGCACGCCGATTGACGACACGGTCGCGAACCTCATCATCGCGCAGTTGCTCTTCCTTGAGGCGGAAGACCCGGAGAAGGACATCAACCTATACATCAACAGCCCCGGCGGGTCGATTACGGCCGGCATGGCTATCTACGACACGATGCAGTTCATCCGCCCCGAAGTGGTGACGATCTGTCTGGGGCAGTGTGCGTCAATGGGCGCGCTGCTGCTGACGGCCGGGACGAAGGGCAAGCGGTTCGCGCTGCCCAACTCGCGCATCCTCATCCACCAGCCCTCCATCGCGGGCGGCATCGGTGGGCAGGCCAGCGACATCAAGATTCAGGCCGAAGAGATCATCCGCATGCGCGAGTTGACCTCCAACATCATCGCCAAGCACACGGGACAGCCCTTCGATCAGGTCGAGCGCGACGTGGAGCGCGACCGCATCATGTCGGCGACGCAGGCCAAGGAGTACGGCCTCATCGACGAGGTCATCACGCACCGCCAGTAACATGCGAGTTCGCGCATGCCCCGCGCGGACTCTTGACGACAAAGGCCGGGCGGGAGACTCTCGCCGTCTCCCGCCCGCGACTTCCAGACACGGACTCGGCGCTCGACGCGCGCGCCGCCGCCTTCCACCCACGTCAAGCTGCGGTGCGCGCTCGCGCCCGTTCTGTGATACATTAACGCATGTAGAGTCCGGCGGAACGTTCAGACGCGCCGGGCGTTGACATCCCCCGCGTAATCGTCTAGAAGACTTGCGGCGCGTCGCATCAGCAACCGTTGCGCCCTGAACCCCTCAGGTTTCACACAGGAAGAGTAAGTCCGCCCTCTAAACAATTATGGTACGCCGAACTGACGACACGTTGCGCTGCTCCTTCTGCGGCAAGTCGCAGAACGAAGTCAAAAAGTTGATCGCCGGCCCCACGGTGTACATCTGTAACGAGTGCATCGACATCTGCAACGAGATCATCACCGACGACCAGCAGGCCGAGGCCGTCGCATCCCGTCCACCCCTCCCCAAGCCCAATGAGATCAAGTC
>JBJMGQ010000094.1:0-3424 GCA_045807845.1 Pyrinomonadaceae bacterium
GCCCTTCGAAGGGTCGGCGACGAACTGCTTCTTGTCGGCGGGCGTGATCTCCCAGAAGAGCTTCGTCACCGACCACGGCCGGTATCCGTCGAAGACCGCGAGCCCGTAGCCCTTCTTCTTCAACCCAAGGCTCACACGCACGAGCGCCTCCGCGGCCGGGCGCTGTAGAAACACGCGCGCCTCCTTGTAGACGGCACGGCCCGTGAAGTTGTTCGCTGTCGCATAACGCACGTCGAGCTTGATTGAGTGGTCGAGCTTCCTCAACTCGACAAGGTCGGGCTCGCGGAACGTGCCCTCTTCTCTCGGAGGGTTATCCTGCGCGAGCGCGGATAGTGAAAGCAGGAAGAGAAAGAGAAGCGCCAACGACGCGCGGCGCATGGGTCTGAGGGCTAGTGTTTCACTCATACTATTTGAAGGGTCTGCGTCACACGCCGCTCCGCGGCGAAGAACTCAAAGCCTTACTGTGACCAAGGCTTCGGCTTGCGCTCCCAGCGATGGGGACGCAAGGTTTCGAGCAGTTCATCGTCGAGCGGGCCGGCGTCGCTCGCGGCGGCGTTCGATTCGACGTTCTTGAGCTTGCGCATGCCGGGGATGATGGTCGAGACCGTCGGGTTCGAGAGGATGAAGCGCAAAGCCATCTCCGGCATCGTTAACCCCGCGCGCTCGGCGACGGGCTTGAGGGCGTCGGCGCGCTCGACGCTGGGGATAAGGTTTTCGGGAACGAAGTATGTGTTGCGCCAATCGCCCTCGGGCCAAGTGCTCTCTTTGGTGAGCGTGCCCGTGAGCGTCCCCTCGTCGAAGGGCACGCGCGCGATGACGGCCACGTCGTGCTCACGGCAGGCGGGGAACAGCTCGTCCTCCGGGTTCTGGTCGAAGATGTTGTAGATGACCTGCACGGCGTCGATGAGTCCGGTCTGCACGGCGCGCACGCCGTTCCAAGGCTCCCAACGGTTGATGCTGAGGCCGACCGCGCCGACGAGCCCCTGCGCGCGCAGCTCCTCCAACTTCTTCGACCAGCGCTCGTCTTCGAGCCAAGCATCCTCCCAGACGTGGAACTGCATCAGGTCAACGCGTTCGAGCCCGAGATTCTTCAAGCTCCGGTGGACGTACTCCTCGACGTAGTCGGGCGGGAACGTCTCTTCGAGCGTTGACTCACGCAGGCTGGGCCACTTCCGATTCTTCGGCGGCACCTTCGACGCCGTGTAGATACGCCGGCCCGGGTTGGCGCGCACGAGCTGACCCAGCAGCCCTTCGCTGTGACCCTCGCCGTAGACAAAGGCCGTGTCGAAGAAGTTGATGCCGAGGTCAACCGCGCGCTGAAGCGAGCGCAGAGACTCTTCGTCGTCCGAGCCGCTCCAACCGCCCATGCCCCACATGCCGTAGCCGACCTCGCTCACGTCCCAACCCGTCCGCCCGAATCTTCTATACCTCATCGTCCCTCCGTGGATACCTTCGTCCGTGATTTCGTCCCCGCCGCAGTCCGTCTCGTCACGCGCAGCGTGCGGCCCGTCCCCGGCAAGGTCATTTCGTCACAAATGCGTTGAGCCTTTAATCCAAAAGGCCGCATCCTTACGCGTTAATAAGGTCGGGTGCGCGGCCGTGAAAAAAAGGAACCGCCCCCGAAGATTTTTTGAAACCAACCATGGGCCCGCGCCACTAACAGAGGCGAGAGAGGCCAAGCCCGACAAGCGTCGCCCGACGCGAAAACGAACTCGTAGGGCGGCCCGCGCGTTTAAGGCCATGAACTCCGTTTGGTGAACACCGAGCGACATTGTAAGCGAAAAAAAAGTTGTCACGAAATCCGGGCGGGTGGTGTTTCGGGAATAGTTGGAGCCGTTAGCGTAAGAGCAAAGGTTGGCGGGCCGCCGAGGCTCGCACGGAAAAGGCGGGTTGGGTTATGAAGCACAGATCAGTCATCGCGTTCGTCATCGTCGCCGCGGCGCTCTTCTCGCTGCCGCAACTATCGCACGACCTCCGCGCGCTCAAGGGCGAGGTCGGCGCGCGGCTGCACCGCGAACTCCTGCACGCGTTCCTGAATCTTCCCGCGGGCGAGCCGACCGCAGCCGCCCCGGTCGCGCACACGGCCCAGACGCTGCTCGCCTCGTGCCCGAAAGAGAGGTCGGCCGCTCCGCCCGTGAAGTCAGCCAAGGTCGCGTCGAGTGGTCGCGTTGAAGGGCGCGGCGCCGAGAAGAGTTACGAGCAGAGCGCGATGATCGGCGACCCTGCAAACGACCCCATCAACCATGTGGCGAGCGTTGACATCGAGAAGGCCGCCAGCAAGGCCGCCGCGTCGCTCCCCGAGCTTAAGGTGGAGACCGAGGTCGCGATGATCATCCCGCCAGAGAGCGGCATCGATCCGCACGGGCTCGTGTCCGCACTCACTTCAAACGGCGCGGCGCGCGAAGAGTCGAAGCATCGCCGCGTCGAAGCCGACGGCGTGCGCGTCGCCTACACCGCCGCGCGCTTCGAGGCGCAGAGCCCCGAGTGGCAGAAGGTCACAGAGGAGGCCGTGCGCAAGCTCAACGGGTCGCTGCCGAGCGCCTACGAGTTTCGCGTCCTGCGCGACGGCGCGAAGCTGAAGGTGCTGAAGCTCAAGTGCGGCGACTGTCCCGCGACCGCGCCTCGTCTGCCGCGCGCGCCGCGCCCCGTCGCGTCGGGCATGCCGCTGCCTTCAACGTTCGCGCCGGCCGAGTGGGTGAGCGAGTAAGCATTCAAACGGTGAGGCGGTCGCACGCCTCACCTCTTAACAACTCTTTGCCGGCGCCGCTCAAGCGCCCTGAATACTTTAACCAGGCGGGACGGCAGGCCGGGACGAAGAGACCCCTCCGCATCGCTCCCGGGCTATCAAGAAAAACTGAAAGGCAAAGACGGCCGCGACGACGCGGCGGTGTCAGCAGCGCTCTGCGTGTGGGCGCGTCCGTAGTGTGCCGCGCGCCACGCCTGCCGGAGTCGAAACGAAACCCATGAACATCCTTCAAAGAGTCGCGCTGCTTTGTGTCGTGGTCTTCACCTTGACGGCCCCGGCTGTCGCGCAGTCTGCGGGCACCTCGCCGACGCCCCAAGTTGCGAAAGCGGCTTCGCCGACTCCCGTCCCCGCTTCGTCGCCCGCGGCCTCTCCTTCACCCACCGCGACCGCCGCGGCCCCGGCTCCGAAGAAGGGCGTGCCCGCGCTCCCGCCCGAGAAGGCGCAGCCCGTCCGCATCGTGCGCTTCGACAAGGCGCCCGTCATCGACGGCAAGCTCGACGACGAAATCTGGAAGACGGCGGCCGTGCTCAAGGACTTCTACCAGATCAACCCCGGCGATAACATCGCGCCGTCGAAGCCGACCGAGACGATGCTCGGCTTCGACGCCAAGTTCCTCTACATCGCGTTCCACTGCTACGACGAGCCGGGTAAGGTACAGGCGACCGTCCCGAAGCGCGA
>JBJMGQ010000095.1:0-3514 GCA_045807845.1 Pyrinomonadaceae bacterium
CCGTGCTCAAAGCACAGCTTGACGACGCCGCGAGCTTCCTTCGTCAAGAGCAGTCGCTCTTGCAGAGCGGCGTCATCGCGTCGCGCGAGTACGAGACGGCGCAGACCTCCTACAAGACGGCCGAGGCGCGTTACAACCAATCGGTCGCGCAGTTGAAGATGGCGCAGTTGAGCGCGCAGTCGGCATCCTCCGCGGGGCAGGCGTCGGCCACGGCGCAGGTTGAGCAGGCGCAGGCACAGGCGCAGCAGTCGCAGGGTCAGGTCGGGAGCGCGCAGGCGCAGGTGCAGAACGCCGTCGCGCAGGTCGAGCAGGCGCGCGCCGCGCTTCAGCTCGCAGAGATTAACTTGCAGCACACGACCATCACGTCGCCCATCGACGGCGTCGTCGTCTCGCGCGACGTGAACGTCGGGCAGACCGTGGCCGCGAGTCTTTCGGCGCCCACGCTCTTCACCATCGCGCAAGACCTGACGCAGATGCAGGTCATCGCCAACATCGATCAGGCAGACATCGGGCTCGTCGAGCAGGCGAAGTCGGTCGCCTTCACCGTGGACGCGTTTCCCGGTCAGGAGTTCAAGGGCGCGATTCAGCAGATGCGGCTCAACCCGCAGAACGTGCAGAACGTCGTGACCTACAACGTCGTCATCGACGTGGCGAACCCCGAGCAGAAGCTCAAGCCGGGCATGACGGCCAACCTGACCGTCACCATCGACGAGCGCAACGACGTGCTCAAGGTGCCGAACTCCGCGCTCCGCTTCACGCCGCAGAGCACGGACGCCGCGCAGGCGCGCTCGGGCGGCAACTCGAACGGCTCGCGCCGCAACGCGGGCAATGCGAACGCTGCCAACCCGGCCGCGACTCAACCGAGCGACGGCGCGAACGCGGGCGGCGCGCGTGGACAGTTCGCGCGTGCGACGGAGCCTGTGCTGCCCGGACAGATGAGGCGCGTGTGGGTCTTGGGCGCTGACGGTAAGCCCGCGGCGCGCAGGGTCAAGGTGGGCTTGAGCGACGGCGCCGCGACCGAGGTGGTCGAAGGCGACCTGCACGAGGGCGACGTGGTCGTCACCGGCCAGAACGTCACGGCCACGGCTTCGTCGCGCACGCAGAACAGCGGCCAGTCGTCGGCTCCCGGCTTCGGCGGCGCGCCCCGCGCGGGCGGCGGCGGCGGTAGAACACGGTAAGAGACGAGGGGTGAGGTCAAATCATGCAGACGGCATTTGAAGTTGGCACGTTCGACAACGGGGCACACAAGGTTCTGCTCACGCCCTCGGCGGAGGCGCACGAGGTCATCCGGCTCGAAGGCATCCACAAGTCCTACTCGATGGGCGACGTGGAGGTGCACGCGCTGCGCGGCGTCACGCTCAACATCCGTGAGGGCGAGTTCGTCGCCATCATGGGCGCGTCGGGCTCGGGCAAGTCTACGACGATGAACATCATCGGCTGCCTCGACAGTCCCACGCGCGGCGCCTACGCGCTCGACGGCGAAGATGTCTCGGCGCTCTCGAAGGACGAGCGCGCCGACATACGCTTGCGCAAGCTCGGCTTCGTCTTTCAGGGCTTCAACCTGCTCTCGCGCACGTCGGCGCTTGAGAACGTCGAGCTGCCGATGCTCTACGCCGGGGTCGAGCCGGCCGCGCGCCGACGCCGCGCGACGGAAGCTCTGCACTCCGTCGGGCTGGCCGGGCGCGAGCAGAACCACCCGAACCAGCTCTCGGGCGGACAGCAGCAGCGCGTCGCCATCGCGCGCGCGCTCGTCAACGACCCGAAGCTCATCCTCGCCGACGAGCCGACGGGCGCGCTCGACTCGCGCACTTCGGTCGAGGTAATGGACATCTTCCAGCGCCTCAACCGCGAGCGAGGCCTCACGCTCGTCCTCGTCACGCACGAGCCGGACATCGCGGCCTACGCCGACCGCGTCGTCGTCATCAAAGACGGCCGCATCCAGAAGGACTACCGCGTCAACGCCCCGCGCGACGCGGCCGAGGAGTTGAAGAATCTGCCCGCCGTCGAAGATGAGGTTGAAGAGGTCTGATTTGTTTTCGGAGTTAAGTCGTGATGTTGAGGACGATTAACCACAGAGACACAGAGGAGACGGGGGGCACGGAGTTTTCATCTTTCATAACCCCTCTGTGCAACCTCTGAGTTCTTTGTGTCTCTGTGGTTAACCGCCCTGAACGCTAAAGAGAAGATTGAGAGAACCATGAACGTCCTAATGATCATCCGCATCGCCTTCCGCGCGCTCGCACGCAACAAGTCGCGCGCGGCGCTGACCATGCTCGGCATCATCATCGGCGTCTCGGCCGTCATCGTGATGGTCAGCATCGGGCAGGGCGCGCAGGCCACCGTGCAGGCGCAGATCGAAGGCATGGGCACCAACCTGCTCTTCGTCTCGGCGGGCGCGCAGAACGTCGGCGGCGTCCGCGGCGGCGCGGGCGACGCGGGCACCAACAACACGCTCACCGTCGATGACCTCGATGCCATCAAGCGTGAGGTGCCGAGCGTCTCGCTCGTCTCGCCGGTCGTCAACTCGCGCGCGCAGCTCGTCTCGGGCAACCAGAACTGGAGCACCCAAGTTCAAGGCGTCTCCGAGCAGTTCCCGGAGATACGCAAGTGGACGGTCGCGAGCGGCGACTTCTTCACCGACGCGGACGTGCGCACGTCCGCGCGCGTCGTCGTCATCGGGCAGACCATCGCCAACAACCTCTTCGCGGGTCAAGACCCCGTGGGCCAGACCCTGCGCGTCTCGAACATGCCCTTCCGCGTCGTCGGCGTGATGGCGCGCAAGGGTCAAGACCCGCAGGGGCGCGATCAGGACGACGCGGCGTTCGCGCCTTACACGTCCGTCCAGAAGAAGCTTCTGGGCAGCACGCGCGTGCAGGTCGCGTACGTCTCGGCCGTGTCGCAGGACGCGACCTACACGGCGCAGTCACAGATCGGTGAGCTGCTGCGCCAGCGCCACAAGCTCGCGCCGGGGGCGGCCGACGACTTCACCGTCCGCAATATGTCGGATGTGGCCGAGGCGGCCAACGAGACGAACAGCGTGATGACGATGCTGCTGGCGAGCATCGCGGGCGTCTCGCTCCTCGTCGGCGGCATCGGCATCATGAACATCATGCTGGTGTCTGTGACGGAGCGGACGCGCGAGATCGGCATCCGCATGGCCATCGGCGCGCGCTCGTCGGCCGTGCGGACGCAGTTCCTCATCGAGTCCATCGTGCTCAGCCTGACGGGCGGGGCGACGGGGATCGTGCTCGGCGTCGTCGCGTCGGTCGGCGTGCCTCTGCTCTTGGGCTGGCCGACGCTCGTCTCGCCGGCCTCCATCCTCGGCTCGGTTCTGTTCTCCGCGGCGGTCGGCATCTTCTTCGGCTACTACCCCGCGCGCAAGGCCGCCGCCCTCGACCCGATAGACGCGCTGCGTTATGAATAAGGAAAAGCAGTAGGCAGTAGGCAGAGGGCAGTAGGCAGTTAAGACGAAAACCTTCTTTAAATAATCTGCCTTAACAAATCGGAGGCGGCG
>JBJMGQ010000096.1:0-10667 GCA_045807845.1 Pyrinomonadaceae bacterium
GACGGGCCAAGCGGCGAAGTGGTTCTCGCCCATCCAGCCGGTGACGAAAGGGATGAGCGACAGCCAGAACAGCAAGTGGAGGTTGGCCCACAGGGTGCGGCCATCGACATGCTTGACCGCTTGGAGCAAGTGATGATGGTTGCTCCAGTAGATGCCGACGTAGATGAAACTGAGCACGTAGCTCAGTAACACGGGGATCAGCGGGGCGAGCGCGGCTAAGTCGGCCCCGTGCGGCACCTTCAGTTCCAACACCATGATGGTGATGATGATGGCGAGCACGCCGTCGCTGAACGCCTCCAACCGCCCCTTGCCCATTCACAATCTCCATCCAAATGTATTAATGCCTCACGTCCAGCGTCACCTGCCTCCAATCATTATGTTCAACTTACGTGAGAAGGAGAAGTGCGCGGGGTATAGCGGAGGGTGGGGTGTCAACGGCTATATTCCGGTTGGGAGGAAATCGGGGCCGCAGAGGATGTAGACAATCTACATCCGAGCATGTAGACTATCTACATGCCTAAGGCGACTCGCTACCGCAACCGGATTGAGCTGCTCCAAGGGACGCTCGACCTGCTCATCCTGCAAACCCTCCAGTGGGGGGCGCAGCACGGCTACGGCATCAGCCAGGCCATCTCTACCAACTCGGGCGAGGTGCTGCGCGTCGACACCGGCTCGCTCTACCCGGCGCTACATCGGCTGGAGCGGCAGGCGTGGGTCTCTTCCGAGTGGAAGGTCTCGGAGAACAATCAACGCGTCAAGGTCTACCGGCTCACGGCCGAGGGGAAGAAGCATTTGGCCTCCGAGCGCTCACGTTGGGAGCAGCTGTCGGAGGCCATCGCCCGGGCGCTGAATCCGCGGGCGGAGGAGGGCGAGGCATGAGACACGGGGGCTGGCGGCGGCGCGATGAGGAGTTGGAGGAGGAACTGCGGGGTCACCTGCGGATGGCCGTCCGTGAACGAGTGGAGCGGGGCGAGACGCCTGAGGAGGCGGAGGCGGCGGCGCTGCGGGAGTTCGGCAACGTGGGGCTGGTCAAAGAGGTCACACGTGAGATGTGGGGCTGGGTGTGGCTGCGCCAGTTCGGCCAAGACCTCAGGTACGGCTTACGCATGATGCGCCGGGGGCCGGGTTTCGCCGCCGTGGCTGTCCTGACACTGGCGCTCGGCATCGGCGCGAACACGGCCATCTTCTCAGTCGTCAACGCCGTGCTACTCCGGCCGCTCCCGTACCGCGACCCGGCGCGACTCGTGACCGTGCTGCACGACGGTTGGAAGCCGGTCGCCCCTGCCAACTTCCTCGACTGGCGGGAGCAGAGTAGCTCGTTCGAGTCAATCGCCGCGGCGCAGTTGTGGAGCCTGACGCTGACGGGGCGGGAGCGTCCCGAACAGCTTGAAGTGCTTCAGACGAGCGCCGAGATGTTTCGAGTGCTCGGGGTGGACGCGGCGCTGGGCCGCACGTTTGTGGCCGGCGAAGATCAGCCGGGGCGCGAACACGTCGTGGTGCTCAGCCACGGCTTCTGGCAGAGGCGTTTCGGCGGCGGTACGGACGCGGTCGGCCGGCAGGTCATGCTCGACGGCGAGCCTTACACCGTCGTCGGCGTCATGCCGCCCGACTTCCAGTTCGCGCCCTTCTGGGCCACGCACGCGGAGGCGTGGGTGCCGCTCAACCTGAGCCGCAGGGTGAGCGACAGGCGCGGACAGAGTCTTCGCGTCTTCGCACGACTGAAGCCGGGCGTGACGTTGGGGCAGGCGCAAGCCGAGATGGAGAAGATCAATCGCCAGCTCGCCGAGCAGCACCCGAGGGAGAACGAGGGGCTGACCGTCTCGGTCGATCCGCTGCACGAGAAGGTGGTCGGGAAGTCGCGCCCAGCGCTGCTCATCATTCTGGGTGCGGTCGGGTTCGTCCTGCTCATCGCCTGCGCCAACGTCGCCAACCTGTCGATGTCTAAATCCGCCCTGCGCCGGCGTGAGCTCGCCGTGCGCATCGCGCTGGGGGCCGGGCGTTGGCGCGTCGTCAGGCAGTTGTTGACGGAGAGCCTTGTGCTCTCGCTGGCGGGCGGCGCGGCCGGGCTCCTGTTGGCCTCTTGGAGCAACACGGCCCTCGCCTCACTCGGCCCGGACACGCTCCCGCGCGTCCGCACGGCGAGCCTCGACGCCAGCGTCCTCCTGTTCACGCTCGGCCTCTCGGTCTTTGTCGGACTCCTGTTCGGGCTCGCGCCCGCGCTCCATTCGACGAAGACCGACCTGATCGAGTCGCTCAAGAGCAGGGCGCAGGGCGCTTCAAGGGGGCGGCGACACGAGCGCGTCCGCCAGCTCCTCGTGGTCGTGGAGGTCGCGGTGTCGCTCGTGCTGCTGGTGGGCGGCGGGCTCATGATGCGCAGCTTTCTGCGGCTCACTTCGATTGATCCCGGGTTCGACCCTCGCGGCGTCACGACGGCGACGGTGCCGCTCTCGGGGCCTCGCTACGCGACGGACGAGCAGCGCGCGGCCTTCTTCCAGCGGCTGACGACGCAGCTCGGCTCACTGCCGGGCGTCAAGTCTGTGAGCGCCATCAACCACCTCCCGCTCGGGGGTGACGTATGGACTTTGGGCTTCACGGTCGAGGGCCGTCCCGCGCCGCCCGACGCCGAACGGCCGGCCGCGGTCTATCGCGTGGTGCGTCCCGACTACTTCCGGACGATGGGCGGGGCGCTGCTGCAAGGGCGTGACTTTACGGAGCGCGACGACGCCACCTCGCCCGGCGTCATTGTCGTCAACGAGGCGCTCGCGCGCCGGCAGTGGCCGGGCGAAGAGCCGCTGGGGAAGAGGATTACCGTCAACGGCGAGGGGTCAAAGTCGCGCGAAGTTATCGGCGTCGTGAAGGATGTGAAACAGGGCGAGTGGGCGTCCGAGCCGCAGCCGGAGATGTATCTGCCGCACCTGCAAGCCGCCTCCCCGCGGAGCATGACGCTCGTGGTTCGCACCTCTGTAGACTCGTCGGAGATCGGGTCGGCGCTCCGCCGCGAGGTGTGGGCTATCGACAGCGACCTGCCCGTCTCAAGGGTCGCGAGCATGGAGGAGGTCGTTGCGGAATCGGTGGGCCAGCAGCGCTTCAACACGCTCCTGATCGGGCTGTTCGCAGGCGTGGCCCTGATCCTGGCGGCGGTCGGCGTCTACGGCGTGATGAGCCACGCGGTGGCGCAGCGCACGCACGAGATCGGCGTGCGTTTGGCGCTCGGCGCGCGGGGGCGAGACGTTCTCGGGATGATTATCAGGCAGGGGCTCGCGCTGACTCTTACGGGGCTCGCGGTCGGACTGGCCGTGGCGCTGGCACTGGTGCGAGTGATGAACAGCCTTCTTTACAAAGTCTCTGCGACCGACCCGCTCATCTACGGCGGGGTGGCGGCGGCGCTGACGCTCTCAGCGCTTCTCGCCTGCTACATCCCCGCGCGGCGCGCGACGAAGGTCGACCCGATGGTCGCGCTTCGCCATGATTAAGGTGCCGCAGGGTTACTCATAATGCAAAGCGATCATCGGATCGACCTTCGTTGCCCTCCGCGCCGGAACGTAACAGGCGAGAAGCGCAATCGCGCCGACCAACAGCGGGACGCATGCAAAGATGAGCGGGTCGTTGGCACTCACGCCGTAGAGGAGGGTTGCCATGATGCGCGTCACCGCGAAGGCCCCCGCCAGCCCTACCGCGACTCCTATCGAAGTGAGCAACATCCCCTGCCCTAACACAAGTCCGAACACATCGTTGGCCCGTGCGCCGAGCGCGAGCCGGATGCCTATCTCGCGCCTGCGCTGGGTGACCGAATAACTCATGACGCCGTAAACGCCGACGCCCGCAAGCACGAGGGCTATGAGGGCGAAAGCGCCCAGCAGAAGCATGTTGAAGCGACGCGACGCGAACGACTCGGCGAGCAGCTCCTCCATCGTACTGACATCGGCGACAGGCTCTTCTTCGTCGATCTGCGCGACAACGTTTCTAATGCCGGGCACGACCCCGGTCGGGTCTTCGCTCGACGTGCGCACGACGAGCGAAGCGGAGGTGGGCGGCGCTTGCAGGTAAGAGACGTAAAACTCCGGCCCGGCTTCGGCGTCTAAACTCCGGTGTTTGACATCACCGACAATGCCCACGATCTCGCAGTTGAAATCAGGTGCGAGACTTGGGGTTGCGCGCTTCCCGACAGGGTCTTCTTCGGGGAAGAAGCGACGCGCGAGCGTCTCGTTGATAAGCATTACTTTGGGGGCGGCCTTGTCGTCACGCTCGGACAGCGCGCGTCCTCTGATGAGCGGAATCCTCATCGCCCGCATGTAATCGACGCTCACGACCCGGGCGCTCGCAATCAGGCGGTCGCCGGGCGCGAGCGGCGGGTGCCCCTCGATGGTGAAGTTGTTCTGCCACATGTTGTTGTTGAGCGGCAGGGGGTCAACAATGCCGGCAGCCTCGACGCCCGACAACTCGCCGACGCGCGCGAGGACTTGCTGGAAGAATTGGGACTGTTGAGTCTCTGTCTTATATTTCGTCTCAGACAGCGCGAGGCTCATCGTGACAACGTGCTTGGGGTCGAAACCCGGATTTACTCGTCGAAGCTGGTCGAAACTTTTTATCAGCAGGCCGGCGCCGATCAGGAGGATTAAAGAGAGCGCTATCTCGGCGACCACGAGGAGACCGCGCACACGGTTGCGGCCCGCGCCTTCGGTTCCGCCCCGCCCGCCTTCTTTAAGCGATTCGTTCAGGTCTATCTTGGAGGTGACGAGCGCAGGCGCAAGCCCGAAGATGACACCCGTTAGGATCGAGATGCCGAAGGTGAAGAGGAGCACGCGCCAGTCAACTGATATCTCCTGAGCCCGCGGCACGTTGGCCGGAATCTGCGTGATGAGTAAATCCATACCCCACGCGGCGAGCAGTAGTCCCAAAGCCCCACTGATGCCTGCGAGCAGGAGGCTCTCCGTCAACAGTTGCCGGACGATTCGCCTGCGGGTCGCGCCCAGTGCAGTCCTGACGGCCATCTCTTTATGCCGCCTGCTGGCACGCGCCAGCAGCAGGTTCGCGACGTTCGCGCAGGCAATCAGTAGCACGCAGCCGACCGCGCCGAGCAGCACGAGCAGCGCCGGCCGGAGCTTGCCGACGGTCGCCTCGTACATCGACTCAAGACGCACGCCGCGGCCGGTATTGGTGGCCGGATACTGTTGTTCCAGGCCGCCCGCGATTGTCTCCATCTCGCTCTGCGCCTGAGCCAGTGTCACGCCCGGTTTAAGGCGCGCGGCCACACTCAGGTAGTTCGAGCCGCGTTCCTGATTAAATGCAGCCGTCGGATCGAGCGGCGTCCAGAACTCCTGCACGTCAGAGGTGACAGGGAATTTGAAGCCCTGCGGCATGACGCCGATGACCGTGGTGCTGTCTCCGCCCAGCATGATGTTGCGCCCGATGATCTTCGGGTTGGCCCCGAAGCGGCGGCGCCAGAGCCCTTCGCTGATAACGGCCACGTGTGTTTTACCCGGCTGCTCTTCATCGGAGGTGAAGGTGCGACCGAGTACGGGGTTGACGCCGAGCATGGGGAAGACGGAGGCCGAGATGGTGACGCCTTCGATCTGTTCGGGCACATCATCCCCCGTCAGCGCAGCGCTCCCCCCGCTGTAAGCGGCCATCTGCTCGAAGGAGCGACTCTGAGCCCGCCAGTCTAGAAAGCTAAGATACGAAGTCGGGTTGCTGTTCACGCCCTTCTTCACGTTGGTACCAAACACGCGCACGAGTTTATCGGGTTGCGCGAAAGGGAGGGGGCGCAGCAGCACGGCGTTGACGACCGAGAAGATGGCCGTGTTCGCCCCCACCCCTAACGCAATGGCGAGCACGGCGATGGCCGTCACGCCGGGGCTCTTGAGCAGCATCCGCACGCTATAACGAACGTCCAGCCACATAGTTGTCATCACCTAAACTCCCCGCCTTTTTTGAAGTCGGCCGGTATGAAGTACCGACGGAGGAGGTGCACTAGGCAAGAGCTACGCCATTCATTGCCCGTGAGGTTTACGACAGATTTCTTATTTCAGCGGCGGCAGAGGCGGTGCCAGCATAATCTGAATCGCGATTCTGGGACAGGCTCGTCCCAGAATTGAGATTGTTCTTGACATCTGATGGTTTTCCCGGTGGCCCTCCATATCTGGAAAGGATGAGGTAAGGAGGTGGCCGAGCGTCTCGCCGTTGTTGCGCAGTCATCGCGGGCACGTGCCGCTGAGCCAACAGCAGTCGCACGATTCCTCGACCGAACTGTCTTCTGCCTGTTCGCCGAGGATGTAGGACTGGTGCCGCGCAACCTGTTTACGCGGGTTACGGAAAAGGCGCGTGAGCGGGCCCGGCTGGGCTGTGGATCAGCACCGGTGGCCACGTTCTAAGGCGGGGACGATCCGGGTCTCGCGTGTCTCGCCCGACAGGGAAGTCTTCTCGGACGATGACCTCGACGAGGACGGACGCTCCGTAGAGCTGCTGACCTGGCAGGAGCCGGCCCCGGATGATTTCGGTCACCCGTACGAGGCGGCACAGTACGTCAGCTTCGGCTCCCGGCAGACGCCCACCGCCACGCGGCACGCGCGGCGGTGGGCGACCCGCGAGGTGCGCGTGGCCTAATCTAAAGGTCTACTTGCTGGACTGTTACATTGCACCCACAACGTCCGATAACGAAATCCATGATCTTTCGGTTTGCCCGAATTATCGGCCAAACCGCACAGACTCCCGCGCCCGCGTGTCTACGCATCGATAGCCTGCTCGACCGCCGGCCACATCGCTGCGGCCCAGCGAGCGTACCCAAGGTCAGATGGGTGCAGCCCGTCCGAGGAGAATAACTCTGGCCGGATAGTCTCGCCGCTCAACCGATAGAGATCGACCAGCGGCAGGCCGTGCCGTCGGGCAATATCCGAAATGGCCTTGTTGAACTGCCCGAGTCGTATGCGGAAGGACTCGTCGGCCATCCCCTGCGTCGCCGGCGCGGAAGCGACATCGGGAAGGTTCGTTATCACTATACGTCGGTCGGACTGTCTCAGCCCCGCGACGAGTGTCTCGTAACTCTGCGCGAATTGTTCTACCTCGCGGCCTTGCAGCAGGTCGTTCAGACCCACGCAGACTGTGACGAGCGTCGCCCGGGTGACGCCCAGACGTGGGAGTTGCTTCTCGACCACGTCGGCCGTCGTGGCCCCCGCCGCGGAGAGGTTGACGAGGGTAGAGCCCGGACGCTTCAGCTTGATTCGCGCAAAGAGGCGGGCGACGTACCCGCCGCCGTCTCGCGCGCCTAAGCCGATTCCGGTCGAGTCTCCGAACGCGACGTATACGACCGGGGTCAAGCGCTGGCTTGCCGAGATGCCCGGGCGGGCACAACTCGCGCCGAGGAGAGGGGCGAGCAGCAGGCTTATGAATGCCCTGCGACTGGCCGTCATGAACCTGCGCCCATGGGTAGAAGGGTTCGGAACCGTGGAACGTGTGCGCTTGAGAATCATTGCTGGCGTCCCGGGATTCCTCTCTGCTCCGTAGGAACCGTCATCCGAGTTGTAAACCTCCGTGGGCGGGGGCGAGCAGTTCTGTACGACTTGCTCGCCCCCGCCCGCGGAGTATGTCACTTCAGACGCTCAGCGCGTTGCGGACGGCTCGCAAGCGACCTCGCGAGCCCCCGCGTGCTGTCTGAAGAGTTGCGCAGACGGTCATCATAACGGCTCGCAGAGCGTCAGCGGTTCGTTGCCGTAGCCGCCGCAGGTCTCGCCGCCGCAGTTGTTGGTGTAGTACGGGTCATAGGGGTCGCAGTCCTGGTCGTCGTACCATCCGTCGCCGTCGCTGTCAGGCCGGTCTCTCCCCCACCCGGTCATGGGCGCGGAGCCGACTATGTGCGAGTAGTACCCGTCAGATGTCAGGTTGGTGATCTGTACCTGATAGGTTCCCGAGTAGACGTAGGACAGGTCGGGGACGTTCGCCTGCAACGAGGTTCCGTCGCCTGAGACGGAATTCGCGTAAACCGACCCGACCAGATAGCCGTTGCTGTCGAAGTACTCGACCTTGGGACTGCCGTAGGTCGTGTCGAAGCTCTGGCCGGTGATGGTCGCCGTCGTGGGCGGGCTCGGTAGGTACACCGATGCGGGACTGGCCGAGAGAGACAGATTGGAACTGGTGAGAGCAATGACTACCAATTCATTGCAACGATCCCCGTGCGGCGGAACCGAAATTTTCCCACTTGAGTTCGCGGTACGATTCTCAAATATCGGCGGAGTGGTGAAGGGGTAAAAGACCTGGTACTTTGCTCCCGGTGTGAGCATGACACCGGCGTGTGTTCGATCAAAGGTGCACGAGTTGCTGCCGGGCAAGCAGCTCGAAAAGAGAAGCAGCAGGAGAGAGAGGGCTAAGACTGGCAGAATCTTTTTCATTATCTTCTACCTCCTTCGGGGCGGCTCAGCTTACTTCCTTCGGCGCGGCCCAAAATCTTGCCCACGGCCGTTCTCAGGAAGAGTGGGGCGGCGGACGGGTGCATCGCCCCGTGTTCACCGTAGGGACGGCCGGAGACGTTCGTCTGCGCCTTCTTCTGCTCCCTCGTTTGCCTCGCCTCCATCCTCTGCTGCACGAACGCCTGCTCGATGTCGCCGCGCGAATCGGCCAGCGGGTCGTCCGTGCCCACGGAGTAGGCGATGAGCAGCGCCTGCGTCGGGGTGATGCCCTGCGTGCCCGCCTGCCCGAACTGCTCGGGCAGCGCCGCGGCGAGTGCGGACGCGCGGCCGTTTACTTCTTCCTCGATCATCGGGCGCAGTGCGACGCCCAGCGCGGAGTCACCCTGCTGGCTCCACTCGCGGCCGGACTGAGCCTGCTGAATAAATTCATCCCGGGTCAGGACTCCCCATCTCCCGTCGGCCCGCGACTTGATTTCGCCGTTCGCGCCTGCGGAGGCGTCCGCGGCCAGCTCAATCTCTTCGTCCGTGGCGGTCGCCAGCCTCTCCACGACGGCCGACGTGAGATCGTCGGTCAACTCGCCGAGCGTGATGCGTTTGACCTTGCCCTTCAACACGTCGCCCTCGGCCTTCGACAGATTTCTCCTCGTCTCGTCCGACATCAAGATGCCTGAGCGCCAGCGGATGAAATCGGCCGCAGACCTGACCGACTCGTCCAACTGCTCGGGCCTTGAGGCGGCGGAGGCGAAGCGGACTTCACTTCCGACGCCCCTCCGCAAACGCTCCTTCGATAGCTCCTTCGAGTGCTGTTTATCCTCGGAGAAGGCTGCGGCCGGCGTCTGAGACGCTCGCCAAGCGGCTACGCCCCCCACGATGACAAAAGCGACCGCCAGCGCGGTAACCAACGAGCGGCGTCGCTGTAAGCCTCTAATCAATCTCATCAGAAATCTCCTTTCACACCAGCAGCCTGAGTGGTCGAGCGCTAAAGTGCAGAACCACTGAAATGGAACAGCCCGGCCCGTTCGCCGGCCGTTCCCGAAGTCGTACCGGGTGATCATTCAGCCGACCCGTCATAGACGGGCCGCTGCGGTGTCGGGTAGGCCACGCGCCCATGCGTCGGCCGTCAGGGCCAACTCGTTAGCGGCGGCAAGCGACACGTCTCCTAGACACGCCGCACCGGCGCCTCAAAGAGGCGGAAGGGCGACTAACTAACTCGGTTAATTTTGGAGATGATAAGAGGAGGGTGATGGGCCTAAGTCCATCCCTGCATCCCGCAAAGCCTCCAAAGGGTATCCCTTGATAAAACCAATGCCTTTGCGATAGGATGCATGCTGTCCAGGCGACGCACCTACTGCGTGTGCAGTGGTTGTGTTGTTAGACTGACTCCGTTGTCACCTGCAAGTGACTCCGGAGTCTTTCTTTTACTTCAAGGGCTCTGAATAGAATTTACCTCAGCGACGTTCGACCAAGGCCCTTGAACGTAGCGAATTCTCCGAGTGTGATATACACGTTTGTCGTGAGGAATTCGTTGTAGTAATTGTTCTTCGGGATTGGGAACGCCACTTCGGGCTCAGAGCCAAAATACAAATTTAACGTGAGAGGACTTCGATTGCGACTAACCTTGGGGCGAGAGTCATAATACAGTTTTTCGGATGCGTGTCAACACAATTTCTGCGGTGAGAGTGTTCACATGATTACGATGAAGATGACTTAAGACACGACTTCGATTCGGGCGCTCACCACCGTCTACATACTGCAAGGAACGATCACTGACAGAACATAACCATCATTATCGGACTGACTAATTCTAATTCCGTTCGTTGATAAATATTCCTTATGTGTTGTGTGGGACTACCTAATAGCTGAATGCACCGGACGCCGGATAACTGCCATTACGTTATGAGCATGTTCGAAAAAAGCCGTTGGTGAGACGCAGGCCGGGCCGGGTGGGGGCCTGCGCCAGCTCAGTTTTCTGGATCCGCTAAGCGACAGTTGAACCCCCATCCGCCGCCGAGTTCGCTGACCGCCAGCAGCAGCTCGTTGCGTCCCTTCTTTAGTGGAAGGTAGACGGCGTCGTTTTCAGCGTTAATGATGCCAAGGAAATCGGGGTCGCGAAAATTCTGGGCGCTTCGGCCACGGAAGAGAATCCTGCCGTTGAGGAACATGATGATGTCGTCGCTATAGCCGACGTAGAGTTTTTTCAACTGGTCGCGGTCGGAATCGATCGGAGGAGTAGAACCCTTGGAGACACTCTTCGGCATTGAAGCTTTA
>JBJMGQ010000097.1:0-4398 GCA_045807845.1 Pyrinomonadaceae bacterium
CCCCCGTTTGAGCTGCTGACCGTAACGCGGATGCGCGACTCGGGCAGGCGCCCCGTGGGGCTGATGATGTGCCCCTGAATCGAGCGCGTGCCGCCGGCCGTCCCGCCGCCGGTGTCGCCGCGGTGCGCGCCGATGGCCTGCGCGCGCCCCCCGAGCGGCAGCGCGCAGAGCAGCGCGGCGATGAACAGTAAACGCGGAAGTGCGAAGAGGGGATGCGAAGGTCTTACAGACACTTTCTCAGGCTCCTTGAAAGGGTTAGGCCGGAAGGAATTCTAAAGTCTGAACGCTGAACGATGAACTGAAGACAGCAAGTCTTAACTTCATCGTTCAGCATTCAGACTTCGTCGTCTCAAAGTCCAGACTGCTCGATGGCGGCGCGCTGCGCGGCGAAGAGCGTCTGGAGTCCGCCGCGCGCAAGCTGAAGTAGCGCATCCATCTGTTCCTGACTGAATGGCTCGCCCTCGGCCGTGCCTTGCAACTCGACGAAGCGGCCGTCGCCCGTGCAGACGACGTTCATGTCCACCGCGGCGCGTGAGTCCTCGTCGTACTTGAGGTCGAGGAGCGGCGTGCCCGCGACGACGCCGACGCTGACGGCCGCGATCTCGCCCGTGACCGGCAGAACTGAGAGTCTATTGTCCCTGACGAGACGGCGGCAGGCAAGCACCAGCGCGACGTATGCGCCGGTGATGGCGGCCGTCCGCGTCCCTCCGTCGGCCTGTAGCACGTCGCAGTCGAGCGTAATCGTCCGCTCGCCGAGTTTCGAGAGGTTCGTCACGGCGCGCAAGGAGCGACCGATGAGCCGCTGTATCTCGTGCGTGCGACCCGAAGGGCCGCCGCGCCCCGTCTCGCGCTGTGTGCGCTGCGGCGTGGCGCGCGGCAGCATCGAGTACTCGGCCGTCAACCATCCTTGCCCGGAGTTGCGTCGGAAGGGCGGGACGCGGTCGTCGAGCGTGGCCGTGCAGATGACGCGCGTCTGCCCCATCTCGATGAGCGCAGACCCTTCGGCGAAGGGCATGAAGCCGGGCGTGATGCGCAGGTCGCGCAGCGCGTCGGCCGCGCGGCCGTCGGTGCGCGTGTAAGTCTTGTTAGCGGGATTGAAGCTCATCGTGCCCCCAGACCTCGACGGCCTCCAATCTTCGCGGCGCCGCGCCGAGGAAACGCTCGGCGACGTGTGCGAAGCGCTCGGCCGCGTCCGTCACGTAGAAGTGGTCGAGGTCGTCGCACAGGTAGCGCGCGTGCGCGCCGGCCTCGCGTAAGTCCCTTAGCTCCTGCGTCGCCGTGCGCCGCAGGTCTTCTTTATCAATCACTGCTTCGACGGTCTCGGCCGCCGCCTCGCCCGAGTCGATGAGGCGCACCGTCTCGCCCACCGCCTCTTGAATCACGCGCCGCAGAATCGGATAGTGCGTGCAGCCCATGACGAGCGCGGCGACCCCGCGCCCGCGCATCTCGCTCAAGTACTCTTCGGCGACCATGCGCGCCACGCCTGACTCGGCCCAGCCCTCCTCGGCCAGCGAGACGAAGAGCGGGCAGGCGCGCTCGTACACTTCCGTCTCAGGCGCGAACGCCTTGATGGCTTTACTGTAGGCGCCGCTCTTCACGGTGGACTCGGTGGCGATGACGCCGACGCGCGATGCGCCCGCGGCCTCGCGCACGGCGGCGCGCGCGCCCGCGCCGATCATGCCGACGACGGGGACTGAGACGGCGGCGCGTATCGCCGGCACCGCCAGCGCCGACGCCGTGTTGCACGCGACGACGAGCAGCTTGATGCCGCGCGAGACGAGAAAGCGCGCGTTCTCGATGGCGTAACGCTCGACCGTCGCGAGCGACTTCGTCCCGTACGGGACGCGCGCCGTGTCGCCCAAGTAGACGTAGCGCTCCGACGGCAGACGCTCATGCAGCGCCCGGTAGACCGTCAAGCCACCGACGCCGCTATCGAAGATTCCGATGGGAAGATTGCGATCCAAACCGTTTGCAGGCTAAGCGCAGGGCGACTCAGACGAAAATCTCCGACACCTTGCACCGAAACCCCGGCACCACGTCGCCGCCGTCAAGCTCATCATCTTCAGACAGACGCATCACGTCCTTCATCGAGCGGTAGACCGTTATGCTTCGCCGCTTCGAATCAACAACCCACACGGCGCGCACCCCTGCTTTCAGCCAGTCCTCGACCTTCTCCAACACCTCGCTGTAAGTGTCGCCGGGGCTAACGACTTCTACCACCAAGTCTGGGGCGAGTTCCCAGAAGTTCTTCGGGATGCCCGTCTCCGGGATTCTTTCGCGAAGGACGAAGGCGATGTCGGCAGCGCGCACCGTGTCAGGGTCGGAGGCGATCTTGAATCCCGTCTCTGCGCCGAACCCCTGACCAATACCCTTTATGTGCGGAGCCAGCAGACCGGATAGGTTCCAAACTACAGCGCCGTGTTCACCACCAGAGGGAGACATTTTTCGCAGCTCTCCTTTCACCAGCTCGTAACGAAAGCCGTCGTCCGGCATCTCGAAAAGCTCGCTGGCGGTCGAGCGTTGAAGTGTCGTGGTCATGGTAGTCCTCCCTGACGGCCGCGCCGGTAAAAAGAGAGCGGCCGGTTCATGGCGCGATGTTATCACAACGCGCGTCGAACCGGCCGCAGACCGTTCGGTTGCAAAAGGTGTGCGTCGCCGCGCTCAGTTCGAGTTGGCGGCGGCGGTCTTTTTGCGAAGGTTGGGGATGATGCCCGAGTCCACGGTCGCGCCGGTGCGGGAGATGACTTGGAAGTGCATCTCGTCTTTGACGACCTCGAAGAGCATGAAGGAGAGGTCTGTGTCGAACGCCTTCTCCATGAGGGGCGAGTTCTCCTTCACGTCGCCCTCGCGGAGTTTGCCGCCCGCGCCCGAGATGAAGTAGTAGATGCCCTTCTGCGGCTTGATGCGCTCGTAGAAGTGCTCGTGGCCGGCCAGCACGACGTTGACGCCGTACTTGAGAAAGAGCGGCTCGACCACCTCGCGCAGCCCCGAAGAGGAGCCGTGCTTGCCGCCCGACGAGTAGGGCGGGTGATGGAAGAAGACGACCTTCCAGTCCGACGTGTCGGCCTTCAACTTCTCCTCCAGCCACGTCACCTGCTTCTTGTCCATGTAGTTGCTGTTGAGCGAGTAGAAGCTGACGTTGCCCTTCTTGAACTGATAGTACTCCTCGCCGTTCATGTTGAAGTATTCGTAGAAACGCTCGTTCGACTCGTCGTGGTTGCCGAGCGTGGCGTAGAACTTCACCTTGTTGTCGAGCAGCGGCCGGTATGCGTCCTCGAACTTCTTCTTGTAGTCCTCGGCCTTCTCAGTCCCGTAGAGGTTATCGCCCATCATCAGCGCGAACTCGAACGGGAACGACTGCCAGTAGCGCAGCATCACGCCCGCCAGCTCGTACTGCTCCTTGCCGCCCGTGCCCGTGTCGCCGACGACCATGAAGCGCGTCGAGCCCTCCTTCAAAGGCAGCGTGAGCGTGACGGGCGCGGCTGCCGCGACCTGACTCCCGCGGGGCTGTGCCTGCCCGAGCGCGGGCGCCGACGGCGCGAGGCAGACAAGCGCGACGGTCGTCAACAACGAAGCGAGGATGCGTCTCATGGCTTTCTCCACTTTTATGTTTTTCGACATCCGTTTACGGCAGAGCGTCGGTCATGAAATCGACGATGAGCCCGTTCTCCCTGTCCACCAGAAGCAGGTTGCGCCCGACGTAGCGGAACCTCACCTGCTTCGGCAACTGCGGCAGGCGGAGCAGGAGCGTGGGCGGCATCTCGATCAACTCCTGCGTGTCCGGGTACGGGTAGTTGACGCGCAGCGGTACGCCCTTGATCTCAGACTCAAGGACGGTCTGCCGCACCTCCTGTCTGGTCGAAGGCTTCAACTCAGACTTGACGACCTCGCGGATGTGCTGCGCGAGCACGGGCACGAAGAGGTCGCCCTGCTTTGCCGAAGCGCGCGCCGCGCGCACGGCCTCTTGAAAGGCCACCTTGTGCGCCTCGATCTGCTCCGGCGTGGAGTCCTTCGAGAGCTTCGGCAACTCTCCCTCGACGCGCTCGCGCAGGGCAACGTACTCCTTGACGCGTGCCTCGAAGGCCGCGAACGCCTCCCTGTGCTTCGGCGCCACGGTGGCCTGCGCGGCCGGAGTCGTCGCGGGCGTCTGCGCAGCCGCCGACCCCGCCAACAGCACGAAGACAAGCCCCGCCGTCAGGCTTCTCATCAAGCTTCTTTGCGGTTTCATTGTCCGTTTGAATTGCAAGCACGGTGCCAACGAACGGCGCACGCGGGCGAGCCGCTTACTCTTTATAAAAGAGTTGATTGAAGCGCGCATGCGCCGCCCTGCGCAGCGCCGCGCGTATCTCTTTGCGAACGCTTGCCGGACACGGGAGTCCTCTGAGCTTACACACGCGA
>JBJMGQ010000098.1:0-17090 GCA_045807845.1 Pyrinomonadaceae bacterium
CCTTGACGAGCAGTGAGTTCATCACCAGCAAACTGTCGCCTGCAATCAAACGGTTCGACCAGTTGTGCCGGTGCTTATAAAATTCGACGGCCTTGAAAAGCGGCAGGTTTAACCGCTCATTCTCGAAGAGTGAATTCTGGAATCCAGTCTCCGCCTCATGCCTGCGACGTACGGCTTCAATGATGGTGCGCGGGTCGATGCGCTCGTGGACATGCAGGCTAACAATCGGCACCTCGAACGAAGTGTGCTCTGCCTTTCCAGCCCACTGTAATTGAGGATCGAGATGTGGGTCGTATGCATAAGTCTGCTTGCCCGCTTCCTTGTCAGTTTCGGGCGTGACCAACCCGACGGGCGGGTTATTCACTCGGTCTTTATCAGGATGTGTGTATTGCTCAATTGGCTTAGCGTCCAAGCTCTTTTTCTTTCGCGGCATATTCGGTGAGACAGAGTCCTTTCGTTCAAGCATTTGAGGCAATGCACTAAGACTGCCTACGTTCATTCTATAATGAGGGGGAACGTACATGGCAAGGGGCTACGTAAGCAGGGTTCGCTAAGACGACTTCGGATCAGGAAATCTCATTCTTATGTTAAGAAAAACGTGGTAGATAAATTGAGTGGTATAACCTCTCGAATGCGTAGTATAAACACGCAACGTGAACCAACTGGCAGAGTTACTTTCGTCGCGGGGTAGGGCCGAAATGTTTCGCCTGCTGTTTGGGCCTGTTGGAGGAGAACTCCACGTGCGTGAGTTGGAGCGGCAGACTGGACTGAGCGATGCGACGGTACGGCAGGAGTTGAAGAAACTGTCACGATTGGGCGTGGTTGAGTCGCGGCGGGACGGAAATCGCACATACTACAGGGCCAACGACGCACACCCGCTCTACCCAGACATCCGCAACCTCGTGCTCAAGACAAGCGGGCTAACGGACGTTTTGCGTGAGGCGTTGGACGGGGCGGGGGACATGGAGCTAGCGTTTGTATTCGGGTCTATCGCCAGTAATACCGCGAAAGCGCACAGCGATATCGACTTGATGGTAATTGGGACAATCGGCCTGCGCCAGCTTAGCAAGCGGCTGTCAGGGCTAGAGGCAAAACTAGGCCGCGAGGTGAACCCGCATGTTTTGACGCCTGAAGAGTTCGCGCGTCGTGTGAGTGAGCGTGACCACTTCATCATGGCGGTGCTGAAGGGGCCGCGGATGTTCGTCGTCGGGGGCGAGGATGAGCTTAGAAGATTGGGTCAATAACGGCTGGCTGCGACGGCATGAGACCAGTCGGCAGGAGATCGCCGACCTCCTAGCGATTGTCGACCGATACTTGGCAGACGCGGGAGGTAATATCTCGCCGGACTGGCGCTTCCGACCATGTACGGGAAGACGAGGAGGCAGGGGCAGAAGGTGAGCTTATCTGGGTGTCGGAAGAATGTCCGCCCGAGACGGCGGCGCAGTTCTGGCTGAGCGTGGCGGCTTACGAACAGGCGCCATGGACGACTCACTTTCAAGAACTCATGGACGCCGGGGTTGAGCTTCCTGCTCCCGAGTCGATGGACGACCTGCAACTGGCGGCTAAGCTGTCGGAGGTAGTTGACGATCTGGCCCGGATGAGGGTTTTTCTGAGCCAGACAGATCACCTGAGCGACCGCGAATTATACACGCTGCTATTGGTAAGGATACCCTCCGCGAGCCGGTTAAAGAGATGCTGCGCGACGAGTCGTCAGCTTGGCACATAGACCTCCTGAGCGGCGGAGGCGAAGAGGACACGCGCCTGTACATGAAGTATTACGCGGACGAGGAGACACGACGGGGTTGGCTGGCGGACTTTCCCGACGACGAGATGCCTCCACACGAGGAGCCGCCCTACGACCGTGACAAATTCTTACCGCGAGCGAATGGCATAGCCGAGCCGGATGAGAGTGACGAGTTGATGTGAGTGTGAGAGGCCGCCCCGGCGGCCGGAGGTGACTATCTGCTGCGTCGGTCGCGTCCAGAGCCTTTTGCCGGATGCACGCGCCAATGAGGGAAAGGACGCCCGAGCAGGCCGCAGAAGCGGCGCGTAAATTTTATTCGCCATTCTTACCAGTCTTCTTCTTCGTCTTCCTCTATGTTCGGATACTGCGGCGGCGCCTCGCCGTGTTCTTCGAGGAGCTTCGGTTTTTTAATTCTGCCGTCAGCCGGGTCGATCCTTTCCAGCCTCACGTCGAAGCGCCACTCGTCGCCGAAGTCGAACAGGTATTCCATTGACGCCCCGGGCCGGAGGGGGATTTCCCCGACGGCAGTCTCGTTAGTGGAGGGGGCCTCCTCCAGATAAGGGTGTTTGACTTGAACGGTCACGCCGAAGCGGTCGCGGTAGGAAAATTGGTAGAGGTGATCGTCGTCAAAATCGTAGGCGCGCAGAATGGCTTGGCTCAGGTTATCGAGCGAGAGGGTGGCGGGGATCGCGATTCGCCGCCAGACTTTTGTGCTGAGCGAGACTTTGAAGATGTAGAGGCCGTTCACTAAAGCGGCTTTAGGAATCTCAAGGTTCCTGCGCCACTCGGGGAAGAAGGGTTGCAGCAGGGGTTGCAGCGCCCCGAAGGCGGATGCCTCTTCTAGTTCGTCTTCGCTCAGCTCAAATCTCATGGTAGCGAGCCGGTGCCGGGACAGCAGCTTGAAGAGCGCTTCGCCGAAAGGCGTCCGTCTGACGCGCGCGACGGCCCACCCCTTGTCGGCTTCCGGCCGGCCCTCCTCGACCGAGACGCAGCCGAACAGTTCCAGCAGCGCGAGGTTGTAGGTTCCGACGTGGTAAGGGATGGTTATCTGCTCCGCCTGCCTGTCGCCGGCCACTTTCAAGCCCGCGTTGGGGAGGCCCTCCATGAAGGTCGAGCACTTGAAGAGCGGGCCCAGAGGGTCGCGTTCGTCGCCGATGATCTCGCCCACGCCGCGCAGGAGCCACGCCTCAAGCAGCGTGAAGTAGCGCTCCGTCGCGTTCAGGCCGCGCCACGACGCGAGCACCTCCCCGTCCAATGCGAGGAGAGGTTGCTTCCCTTTGACTTCAATCAACGAAAGGCCACTCGCGCGCAGGAGCAGGTAGAGGCCGTTGATGTGCGGGTAGGACTTCTGCTGCGGCCTCCTGAGGAGGATGCGGAGGGGCTTCGACAGTCGCGCGTTGAGGTCGGCGAGCGCGCTCATCGGCAACAGTTGATGTACGCCGCTGACCTTTATCTCCCTCTTGCCGACGAAATCCAGAAGCGTCCCGAAATCACGTAAGACGCTGCCCGGCCCGTCTTCGTTAATAGTCTGCTCTCGAAGGGTCTGCTGGTATTCAGATGACAGCATGATGTCCGTGTCCTGTCCGAAGTGATGCCGGGTGAAAGCGTAAGCCTCGACCGTTCGTTATTTCAAGCGCTATCATCGGGCGAAAGCTTGTGAAGACCGGAGGGCGAAGCCTGAAGGCGGACGCCCCCGGCCGCCAAACGACGCAACAACTTTCCTGCTCCGACAGGGGCACGGGCCGGCGGGACTGCCGGACGATAGACGATTCCTGCACCCGCAAATGGAATAGCTCGGATGGCAAGAAACACGAGAGTCGGAAGGTTGCCGCCGCGCTACGGCTTCATCCTCAACCCTCACGCCGGGACTCGCCTCAGTAAATGCCCGCGGTGTGAGAAGCTTACCTACCCGCGCAAGTTCGCTTTCCTCATCCACGTTGACGGGTGGGGGCCGATGGCGCTCGGCAAGACCTGTAAGTATTGCTCGCGGTGTGAGCTGATCATGATGCATCAGGATGAATTGGAGGCGGAACTGACCTATAGCTTCAGCAAATTCGCTCCCGAAGCCATTGGGAATGAGTATCTGGTGTTGGGCACGATTGAGAAGAGGGTGTGGAGGAAGGGAGTTAAAGGCGACGGAGCAGAGGTCGGGGAAGTCTTGAAGCACGTGGCGGATTTCAAGAAGGTCTATGATCTGGAATACGACCCGGGCGGGTGGTATCCGGCGGACGCGGGGCAGGAGCGCAGATGAATCGCCTCATCTGACAATGGCAGGCACTTTTAACAATGAACATAGAAGAGATCATCGAACGGCTAAAATTTTATGACGGCACTTTCCCCCGCCAGGCGTTGGAGGAGGCCGTGGCGAGGCGGGAACAGGTTACCCCCGTTCTGCTACAGATTCTTGAGGAAGCCGCCCACAATGTCGAAGACGTTTACGAGCAGGAAGATTACATGGCTCACATCTATGCCATGTTCCTGCTGGCCCAGTTCCGTGAAAAGCGCGCCTATCCATTGGTCGTCGATTTCTTCTCCGCACCGGGCGACATCTCGCTGGAAGCCACCGGGGATGTCGTCACCGAATACCTCAGTCGAATACTGGCCTCGGTCTGCCGTGGGGACGTGAGCCTCATCAAGCAGTTGGCGGAGAACGAGGCGGCGGACGAGTACGTCCGTAACGCGGCGTTAGAATCCCTGGTCTGCCTGGTCGCCACGGGCCAGATGGCACGGGAGGACGTGCTGGCGTATTACAAGAGCCTGTTTGAAAGCGACCTCCCAAAACAGCCTTCGCACTTCTGGGACGGGCTGGTCTCCTGCTGCACGGACTTATACCCGGAAGAGGTCTACTCGCAGATAAAGCAAGCCTTCGAGGCAGACCTGATAGACGAGTGGGTCATCGATCTGGTCTTTATCGACGAGCACCTGACGCTCGGCAGGGAAGAAGTCCTGAGCAGGCTTCAGGACGACAGGTACAGGCTGATTGAAGATACGATTGGGGAGATTGAGTCGTGGGCTGGCTTTCAGCCTCCCATTCAGCAGCAGCCAGTTGTCAAAAAGAAGAAAGTAGGCCGCAACGAGCCGTGCCCGTGCGGGAGCGGGAAGAAATACAAGAAGTGTTGCGGCACGTGATGCGGGTTAATAAAGCACCCGGCTGCTTCTTCGCCTGACCTAAGAGGATCATTCAGGGCGGCCGGAGCATGAGTTCCGGGCTATGCGGTTGAGCGGCACGTTATTAGAGAAAGCTTTGACCGGCAGGCGCGTCTTCGACATAATTCGTCTCTCTAGTCGCATGATTATTGCCGGCGGAGGTCTTAAGTAGATGAGCTTGCCCCGCGCACACACACGATATTCCGTGGAAGAGTATCTCGCCTCAGAGCGAGAGTCCGAAGAGCGGCACGAGTACCTCGACGGGCAGATTTACGCGATGGCCGGCGAGAGCCCGGAGCACGGCGCGGTCTGCACGAACTTAACCCGTATCATCAGCACGCATCTGCTCGGGTCGCCATCTCAGGTGTTCTCCAAGGACATGAAAGTTCGTAGCGGGCCGGCCCCGAAGCTCGGGCAGACGACGAAGGGCCTCTACTCTTACCCCGACCTGCTGATCGTCTGCGGCGAGCTTAAGTTTCACGATGAGCACCGGGACGTGCTGCTGAACCCGGCGGTCGTCATCGAAGTCTTATCGCCCGCGACGGAAGCCTTCGACCGCGGCGAGAAGTGGGTGCGGTATCAGACTTGGCTGCCGGAACTGACTGATTACCTCTTGGTCTCTCAGACTAAACCCCGGATCGACCACTTCCACCGGCGGGCCGGGGACGAGTGGGTCTACTCTTTAGTGAATAGCCTCGAAGGCAGTCTCCGCCTCGATTCCGTCGGCTGCGTCCTACAACTCACAGACGTATACGACCGGATTGTTTTCCCCGTCGAAGAGTCTGAAGACCCGGGCGAAGAGTAAGATGACGCTGCCCATTGCCGCTACCTTATCCCACATGAAGTGGGGAAGAGGATTCATAACCCTAGGGTCGGGAGCCCACGCTGGTCAGACAGTTCTTCTGCACGAAATAAAGAGCCTATTGATTCCTGTCCAAGTTAAAGCAGGAGGGGCTATGCCTTTAGGCAGCGGCGGGAATTTTGACGGGACTCAAGGGAGTGGAGAGGGCGAAATAGCTTCAGTCAGGCGCACGGAGCCAAATGTTCTACCGTTCGAGAATGGCTGCAAATACGCGGTAAAAGAAAGCGCCTGCATCTAAAAAAAGATACAGGCGCTTTCTCGGTTAATGGCGGAGCCGACGGGACTCGAACCCGCGACCTCCGACGTGACAGGCCGGCGTTCTAACCAACTGAACTACGACTCCGCGAGAACCTTAAATTTTCAAGGTCGGCGCGTATGTGGTAGGCACGGAGGGATTCGAACCCCCAACCTCCACCTTGTAAGGGTGGCCGTCTACCGTTGACATACGTGCCTGAAAAGAACCGCCTTAACCGGGGTTAAATTTAAGAGAAGCGCGCTCGTCTGTCAAGTGCCCACGCCTGAACGAAATCCTCGCGCACGCTTTACCGCGTAGTTGTCGATGTGCTATCTCCACTCCGCAATAAACCGAAGGAGAATCCCCCGATGACTCGCAGACTCTTCCCCTTAGTCCTGCTGTTAACGACCTCGCTGCTGCCACTGACACCGACGGGCGCGCAGACGCAGAGCGCGGCGTCGGCTCCTGCGCGCATCATCGGCGAGGTCTTCGCCGCGGGGCGGCAGTTGGAGTACGTGGGCATCTTGTGTGACCACATCGGCAGTCGCCTCACGGGCTCCGCAGGCTCGCGCCGCGCGGAGGAATGGGCCGCGGAGGAGTTGAAGCGACTCGGGCTCTCGAACGTGAAGCGCGAGCCTTACATGATGGCCGCGTCTTGGGAGCGCGGGCCGGCCGCCGCCTCGCTCCTCTCGGAGTCGGGCGCGCGCACGCTCGCCGTCTCGTCTTACACTTGGACGCCGGGGACAGGCGGCGCGGTCGAGGGCGAGCTGGTTGACGTGGGCGCGGGGCGGCCCGAAGACGTGGCGCGCGTGGCGGCGCGCGTGCGTGGTCGCGTCGCGCTCGTCGTGCCGGAGGGCGCAGACCTCGGCGCCGTCATCTACAACTTCTACCGCGCGCCGGGGCTTGTGCGAGAGTTGAAGGAGGCGGGCGCGCTCGCCGTCCTCATCGCGGCCGACAAGCCGCACGCGATGCAGTACACGGCGCCCGTCGAGTTCACTGCTACGGGCAGGTTGGCCGCGCTGCCGACGCTGTCGCTCGCGCACGAGGACGTGGGGCTGCTGCGCCGTCTGCTCTCACAGAACCGGACGCCGCGCGTGCGGCTCGACGTGCGCAACAAGTTGGGCCCGGCCTTCGAGGCGACGAATGTCGTCGGCGAGATTACGGGCAGCGACTTGGCTCAAGAGATAGTAGTGGTCGGCGCGCACCTCGACTCGAACGACCTCGGCCCCGGCGCGCTCGACAACGCCGCGGGCTCGGCGGCCGTGCTTGAGACGGCGCGCACCATCAGGGCACTCGGGCTGAAGCCGCGCCGGACGATACGCTTCGTCCTCTTCACCGGCGAGGAGGAGGGCATGGT
Source organism: Pyrinomonadaceae bacterium (assembly GCA_045807845.1). Classification (GTDB taxonomy): domain Bacteria; phylum Acidobacteriota; class Blastocatellia; order Pyrinomonadales; family Pyrinomonadaceae; genus QHXN01. The sequence goes on from JBJMGQ010000098.1 coordinate 7,346, forward strand.
CGGCTCCATTGCGTACGTCGAGCGCCATCGCGCTGAGATGGACAGGACAGTCGCGGCGCTCGTGATGGACATCGGGGCGGGGCGCCCCTTGGGGTGGTTCTCGATGGGGAGGGAAGAGCTCGACGCAGACATCCGCGAGCTGTCAAAACCGCTCGCGCAGTTCGGCGACTTTGCCATCGAGCACGCCGCCTTCGCCGCCACCGACAACGCGTCCTTCATGGCCGAAGGCGTGCCCAACCTCATCCTTCTACAGGACGAGACGCCTTACTTTCCAGTCCACCACACCATCGCCGACACGCCCGACAAGATCGACCCGCGCGACTACGCCTCTGCGGTGGCGACGCTCGCCGTCACCGCCTACCAGATCGCCGACCGCCCCGAGCGCTTCGGCCGCCGCCTCAACAACGAGGAGGTCAAACGCATGGCCGACGAGACCAAGGTCGGCGAACAGTGGCGCGCCGCGGGGATTTGGAAGCAGTAGGCAGATGGCAGTAGGCAGTAGGCAGTTAAGACAAGAAGATGCCTGAAAGAATCGGGGCGGCGAGATTCGCAACTCACCGCCCCGATTCTTTTGACTGCCTTCTCTTTCTTTTAACTGCCTACTGCCATCTGCCTACTGTCTACTCTTCTACAAGAGCCAGACGGGCAACTCGTCCGCGTTCGCGGAACTCTCATCCACGTGAGGCGTTTGAGACGGGACGTGTTCGTGCGTGTCGGAAGGCTCGGGCGTTTCTTCGTTTTTATGTACAGGGAGCGGCTCTGCTTCTTCGCGCGGGCGGCGCGAGATGGGCGAGATGATGACCTCGTCAACCTGTCCGTCGAGTCTTCCGATGACCGGCATCGTGCGTCCTTTCCGTCCGCGGCTGTTTGCGGCTATATTCTACGACGAAAGTTCTACCTGCGAGAGTTTAAGACCGTGCCGAAATCCCCCGCAAGCTTAAAGACGTTCGCGCTCGCAACGGCCGCCGCGCTGCTCGCGCTCCTTGCCAGCCCCGCGCCGGCCGGTCGCGCGCAGGTGCAGGATGAGGAGGCGCACCAGCGCCCGCGCCGCGTCTCGCCCACGCCGACGCCGCAGTCCGCGCCGAAAGCCCCGGCGCAGAAGGGCTCGGCGGGCGAAGAGGTTGACGAGGACGACGTTGTTCGTATCGAGACGCAGCTCGTCTCCGTCCCGGCCGTCGTCACCGACCGCGCGGGGCGACCGTTGACGGGGCTCAAGGCCGCCGACTTCCAAATCTTCGAGGACGGGCGCCCGCAGAAGATTGCCAACTTCTCGACGACCGAAGCGCCCTTCGAGGTCGCGCTGCTCTTAGACACCTCCGGCTCGACGCGCGAGGACGTGGGGCTCATCCGCGCCGCCGCACGCGCCTTCGTCGAGGCGCTCCGCCCCGGCGACCGCGTCGCCATCCTCGCCTTCAACACGAAGAAGGAGGGCAGCGACTCGCTCGCCACCGTCGAGCTGAAGTCGCCTTTGACCGACGACCGCGACCTTCTGCAAGAGGCGGTCGAATCAATCGGAGCCTCCAACGGCACGCCCTTCTACGACAGCCTCTCGAAGGTTGCGAAGGAGGTTTTCCGCGACCGGCCGACCGAGCAGACGCGCGGCCGTCGCGCGCTCGTCGCACTCACCGACGGCGTTGACTCGACGAGCGAGTCCGGTTTCGAAGAGGCGCGTGAGTCGCTCAAGCGCGCGGGCGTCGTCTCATACTTCGTGCTCGTCAACACCGAAGACTATGTCGAAGACCGCCTGATGCAGGACTGCGAGGACGACGGTGCGCTGCGCCTGTCGAACACGCAGCTCCAACGCTACCGGCGCGTCATCGCGCCCGGTGCGGCGGCCGAAGACTTCTCGAACTTCTGCCGCATGGGCCAGTTCGAGCGCATGCACGCCAGCCGCACGCTCTACCAGATGGCGCGCGCAGAGATGTCGAGCCTCGCGCGCGAGTCCGGCGGCAAGACCTTCGCGGCGGCCGACCTCCGCGACGCGCGCCGCGCCTTCCGCCAAGTCGCCGAAGACATCGGCACGCAGTACAGCATCGGCTACTACTCGACCAACACCGCGCGCGACGGCTCGTTCCGCAAGATCAACGTGCAGGTGCGCACCGTCAAAGACGCACAGGTGCGCGCCCGCGAAGGCTATCAAGCGCCGCGGAGTTGAATTGTCAGCGGCTCTTACAATAATTCGGAAGAGGATTGATTAAGGATGACGAAAGACGGACGTGCGTTCGGGCGCATCACGCTCATCGTGCTCGACAGTTTGGGGATGGGCGAGATGCCCGACGCGGCGGCGTGGGGCGACGCGGGCTCCGACACGCTCGGGCACATCTGCGATTCGCGTCAGGTGAACTTGCCGAACCTGCGCGCGTGGGGCTTAGGGAACGTGCGTCCGTTGAGCGGCGTCGCGCCGGTTGAGCAGCCGCGCGGCTCGTACGGCCGCTGCGCGCTGCGCTCGAACGGCAAAGACACGACGACGGGTCATTGGGAGATGGCCGGCATCATTCTTGAGAAGGCTTTCCCGACCTATCCGCAAGGCTTCCCGCCTGATGTAATCGAACGCTTCATTAAGGACGCGCGCGTCCCCGGCGTGCTCGGCAACTACCCCGCGTCGGGGACGGAGATCATCAAGGAGTTGGGCGAGGAGCACGTCAACACGGCCAAGCCCATCGTCTACACCTCGGCCGATTCGGTCTTCCAGATTGCCGCGCACGAAGAGGTCATCCCCGTCGAGCGGCTCTACGAAATCTGCGAGACGGCGCGCAACATCCTGCGCGGCGAGCATGAGGTGGGCCGCGTCATCGCGCGCCCCTTCGTCGGAGAGCCCGGCGCCTTCAAGCGCACCGAGAACCGGCACGACTACGCCGTGCCCCCGCCGCGCGACATGCTTCTGCCCACGCTCTCGGGCGCGGGGCTCGACGTGGTCGCGGTCGGCAAAATCTCATCCATCTACGACGCGTCGGGCGTGACGCAGGAGCTACCGGGGAAGAACAACGACCAGTCGATTGACCAGACCATCGAGGCTCTGCGGAGCGATGCGCGCGGGCTCATCTTCTCGAACCTCGTTGACTTCGACATGCTCTACGGCCACCGCCGCGACGTGGAAGGCTACGCCCGCGCCCTCGAACATTTCGACGCGCGCCTGCCCGAGATCGAAGGCGCGATGCGCGACACAGACCTCCTCATCATCACCGCCGACCACGGCAACGACCCCACCTACCGCGGCACAGACCACACGCGCGAGTATGCCCCGCTCCTCATCTACGGCCCCTCTGCGCGCGCGGGCGTGAACTTAGGCGACCGCGCCTCGCTCGCCGACATCGGCCAGACCATCGCCGACAACTTCGGGCTGAGGTTGAAAGCGGGCGAGAGTTTCCTGAAACTCATCGCCGACTAAAATTTAACCACGACAGAGACAGAGACACGGCTTGAAGACTGATTGCTTCAAGCCGTGTCTCTGTCTCTGCCGTGGCTGAAACGTTCTAACTCAGTCCTTAAGGTTGGGGTCTTTGATGACGGCGATGTAGGGCAGGTTGCGGTAGCGCTCGGCGTAGTCGAGGCCGTAGCCGACGACGAAGGCGTCCGGAATCTGGAAGCCGCAGTAGTCGATCTTCACGTCGCGCTCGCGCCGCTCGTGTTTGTCGAGGAGCGCGGCCAGCCGGACGCTGCGCGCGCCGCGCTGGTGGAGGCTCCCGATGAGGAACGAGAGCGTCAGCCCCGTGTCTACGATATCCTCGACGATGAGGATGTCGCGGCCGTCCACGGGCACGTCCAGGTCTTTGACGATGCGGACTTCGCCCGACGAGCGCATCCCCGAGCCGTAGCTGGAGATGGCCATGAACTCGACGCCGAGGCGCATGTCGATGGCGCGCGTGAGGTCGCTCAGAAAGATGTAAGCGCCTTTCAGCACGCCGACGAGGAGCGGCGTCTGTCCTGCGTAGTCGCGCGCAATCTCGGCGCCCATCTCGGCAACGCGCGTCTGTATCTGCTCGGCGGTAAAGAGCGGCTCAAGGTTGGGGTTGCTGAACTCAGACATCGCGACGGCGGATGAAGACAAGGTCGGCCTCCTCTGTTTTTAAGAAATGTCCGCGGGGCGGCGGCCTTGAGCTGTTTGCGCGTGGCCGCCGTGGTGCGACATACTATGCGCGCTCCACACGTAAGGTCAAATGGAAGGCGTTCACAGTTTCTTTATGCCTGACGAGAGACCCACAGAGTCTGCGCGCGACCGCGTCCGCGCGCTCGTGCGCGAGGTCTTGAAGAACGCGGCCCCGGCCGAAGAGGAGGACAGTCCCGCTCAAACTTCAACCGAGCCCCGGCCTCGGGTTGACGCGGGCACTCCGCCGCTCGCGCGCGTCGTCAACGTCGCGCCCGTCGCGCCGGAGAAGCCCGCGCGGGCGGAGAAGGAGTACGAGCGCGACGAGTCTTCCAAGACCGTCATCACCGAAGACGACGTGCGCGGCCTGCCCGAAGGCGCGCGTTTAAGAGTGGCGGAGTCGGCGCGGCTGACCCCGCTCGCCGCCGACATCGTCCGCGAGCGCCGCATCGAGCTCGTCCGGCGCGTCCCACGCCGCGGCTCGCGCGCAGAGAAGATTATCGCCGTCGGCGCAGACCACGGCGGCTACCCGTTGAAGGAAGAGCTGAAAAGTTTTCTGGCGGAACTGGGCCACCGCGTGCATGACTTCGGCACGAACTCGACGGACGCGGTTGACTATCCGGACTTCGCGCACGCGGTCGCGCGCGCCGTCTCTGAGGGCGAGGCCGACCTCGGCATCGTCATCGACGGCGCGGGCGTCGGCTCCGCGATGACGGCCAACAAGGTGCCCGGTGTCCGCGCCGCCGCCTGCTACTCCGTGCGTGTAGCCGTCAACTCCCGCGAGCACAACGGCGCCAACGTCCTCACCCTCGGGAGCGGCACCATCACCCCCAACGAGATGCGCGACATCGTCCGCGCATGGCTCTCCACCGACCTCACCGAAGACCGCCACCGGCGTCGCGTCGCCAAGATCGACGCCGTCGAGCGGCAGTACCGGAGCTGAGCATGAGCGGCGTCAGTCCGCATGTTATCGCTGTCGCGGGGCCGAACGGCGCGGGTAAGACGACGCTCGCACCGTTTTTGATACGAGATGACTATGGGCTGATGGAATACGTCAACGCCGATTCCATCGCGCACGGTTTAGCGGCCTTCAGCCCGGAGAGCGTCGCCTTTGAAGCGGGGCGCATCATGCTCAAGCGCATCCACGCCCTCGCTGCGCAGAACTTGAGCTTCGCTTTCGAGACGACCCTCGCCAGCCGCTCCTACGCCCGTCTGATTACAAGGCTGCGTGCTAAGGGGTACGAATTTCACCTCATATATGTCTGTCTTAACAGCGCCGACCTGGCAGTGCAGCGCGTGCGCGAGAGGGTGCGAAGGGGCGGACATGACGTGCCGGAAGAGGTTGTCCGCAGGCGTTACGTCAAAGGCGCACGAAATTTCTTCGCGGTGTACAGTGGATTGGCTGACACGTGGGGAATATACGATAATTCCACTCAGGGCGACCCGGCAGAGATAGCAATCAAAAATAAGAACACCCCGCCGGAGATTCTTCGAGAGGACTTATGGCAACGACTCCGCGAGATGACGGAACAAGTATGAGACAAGCAGGTCGGAGGGAGATTAACGTTGTACAGGGTGAGCCGGTGGTGGCCGCGCTGCGGCGCGCGGCTCACAACGCTTTGCTTGAGCACAAGCGGGCCGGCAATCCGATTGCTGCGTGGAAGGACGGGAAGGTCGTCATCATCCCGGCGGAGGAGATTCAGGTCGAGGAGACGGCCGACGATTCGGAGCGGTCGTAGAAGGACGGTGGGCTCATGGCTTATTCACAGAACGGAGATTTCGAGCGGCTGGTCGAGCAGATCACGGATGTGATCGTGGCGCGGCTGAATGGTGGGGACGGGCAGGAGGACGGGGCGTGCGGGTGCGGGAGCGCGTGCTTCAACCGCTGCCCGGAGCGGATGCAGAGGGTGTTGGACGCGGGCGCGTCGCGCATCGGCGTCATCCTCGGCGACGCGGCGACGGCGCGCGATTGGGCGAGTCTGGTTGACCATACGCTGCTGAAGGCGGAGGCGAGCGAGGCCGACATCACGCGCCTGTGCGAAGAGGCGGCCCGCTACGGCTTCGCGAGCGTGTGCGTGAACCCTTCGTGGGTGAAGACCGCGGCCTGCGTGCTGCGCGGGTCGGGCGTGCCGGTCTGCACGGTGATCGGGTTCCCCTTAGGCGCGACGCTCGCTGATGTGAAGGCGTACGAGACGCGGCGCGCAATCTTCGACGGCGCGCGCGAGATAGACATGGTCATCAACATCGGCGCTTTGAAGAGCGGCGATGATTGCGCCGTCGAGTATGACATCCGCGCGGTCGTCGAAGCGGCGCACGAGGCGGGCGTGCTCGTGAAGACCATCATCGAGACGGCGCTCCTCAACGACGAAGAGAAGGTGCGCGCCTGCCTCGCCGCGAAGCGCGCGGGGGCGGACTTCGTCAAGACTTCGACCGGCTTCGCCAAGTCGGGCGCGACCGTGGCGGACGTGGCTTTGATGCGTCGGACTGTGGGCCCCGACCTCGGCGTGAAGGCTTCGGGCGGCGTGAAGGGAATCGAGGACGCGCGCGCGATGGTCGAAGCCGGTGCGACGCGCATCGGCGCCTCGGTCGGCGTCAAGATCGCGCAGGAGGCCGCGGGCGTGAAGACGACTGCGTCGGCCGCCGCTTATTAAAGAGATGGGATTTGAAATTTCAAAGTTGAGATTGGTTCTGCTCGCCGTCGCCGTTCTTCTCCTTTCGGCGTCCACGTTCCGGGCGCAGCAGGAGGCGGGGCAGGTCTCCGTCCAGCTCAGCGCGGTGGACAAGGAGGGGCGGCCGGTCGAGGGGCTCAAGCCGGAAGACCTGCGCGTCACGGTCGAGGGGCAGCCGCAGAACGTCCTCTCATTGTCGCGCCGCGCGGACGAGCCTTTGCACGTCGTCATCATGCTCGACGCCAGCGCGTCGCAGGAGCGCGTGCTGCCGTTCACGCAGGAGGCTTCCGACCGACTCGTCCCGGCGTTGCTGACGCGCGGCGCCGCGAACGACGCAGCGGTCGTCAGCTTCACGGGGGACGTGAAGGTCGTGCAGGGCTTGACCGCCGACCCGGCCTCGGTGCGGCGCGCCATTGCCTCCGTCGAGTTCGAGCCGCCGTCGGGCTACATGGGCGGCGGCGTCCTGGTCGGCACACCCAGCCCGAACAACAAGCCGTCTGGCTCGACCGCCGTCTGGGACGCGCTCGTAGACGTTTGTGACAAGGTTTTTAAGCGCGCGCAGGCCGGGCGCCGCGTCGTCCTCCTCGTCACCGACGGCGTGGACACGAGCAGCCGAATCAAGCCGGACAAGGCCGTCGAGCACCTGCTGCGCGAAGGCGTCGCCGTCTACGGCGTCGGCATCGGCGACGAACGGAGCTTCCAAGGGGTGGACGTGTCTTCCGTGCGCAAGGTCTCGGAGCGCACGGGCGGGCGCGCCCTCTTCCCGAAGAAGAACGGAGACCTGCCCGTCGCCTTCGAGCAGGTTCGGCGTGAGCTGCTCACGTCCTACGCGCTCTCGTTCGCCGCGCCCGCGCCGCGTCGCGACGGCAAGCCGCTCAAGCTGCGCGTCGAGGTCGTCAACCCGGAGCTGCGCCGGCAGGGCGTGCAGCTCGCGCACCCGCAGAGCCTCTTTATGGAGCCGGGGCGACAGTAAGGTGAGGCGGCCGAGCCGTACCGGCGACGGACGAACATTCTTTTGTAACAGTAAGTTAATCTTTCCGGTGCCGCGCGAGCTTGAAACGCGCGGCACTTTGCGTCTATGCTCACGTTAATCAGTTCTCCAAACAAATACGGGAAGGTGTGAGCCATGGCTCCGAAGAGGCCGAACATCTTGGCGGTGATTCTGGGCGGCGGTGCAGGTACGCGTCTGTCGCCGTTGACGCTTTTGCGCTCGAAGCCGGCCGTGCCGCTCGGCGGCAAGTACCGGCTCATCGACATCCCCGTCTCGAACTGCATCAACTCGGACATCCTGAAAATATTCGTGCTGACGCAGTACAACTCTGCCTCGCTCAACAAGCACATCGCGACGACCTACCGCTTCTCGCAGTTCTCGAACGGCTTCGTCGAGATTCTCGCCGCCGAGCAGACGCCGCAGAACCCGCAATGGTTCCAGGGCACGGCCGACGCCGTCCGCCAAGTGCTGCCGCACATCGCGAGCTGGGGCATCGACACGCTTTTGATACTCTCCGGCGATCATCTCTACCGGATGGACTATCGCAAGTTCATCGCGCGCCACTTTGAGACGGAGGCCGACGTGACCATCTCGGTCATCCCCTTCGTGCGCGAGCAGGCCGAAGACTTCGGCCTGATGAAGATGGAGCCGACGGGGCGCATCACAGAGTTCCGCGAGAAGCCGAAGGGCGAGGCGCTTGAAGAGATGCGTGTGGACACGACGCCCTTCGGGCTCTCGGCCGCAGAGGCAGAGCGGCGGCCGTTCCTCGCCTCGATGGGCATCTACGTCTTCAAGTTTGACTGGCTGGTCGAGCTGCTCTCGGGCGACAAGACGTGGAACGACTTCGGCAAGCAGGTCATCCCGGCCGCCATCGAGCGCAGCAACGTGCAGGGCTATCTCTTCGACGACTACTGGGAGGACATCGGCACCATCGCCGCCTTCCATCAGGCCAACCTCGACCTGACGGCGGTCGTACCGAAGTTCAACCTCTTCGACACGGACGCGCCCGTCTTCACGCGCGCGCGCTACCTGCCGCCGTCGAAGATCAACAACTGCCAGATCAACAGCTCTATCGTCTCCGAGGGCTGCATCCTCACGCGCGCCGTCCTCAACCGCTCGCTCATCGGCGTGCGCACGCGTATCGACTTCGGCGCGAACCTCGACGCGACGTACGTGATGGGGGCGGACTATTACCAGTCCATCGACGAGATGTCGATGGACGCGCAAAAGGGCATCCCGCGCATCGGCATCGGCGAGGGCTCGGTCATTCGCAAAGCCATCGTGGACAAGAACGCGCGCATCGGCGCGGGCGTCCGCCTGCTCAACGAGCGCGGTCTGACGGACGAGGCCGCCCCCGATGGAAGCTGGTTCATCCGCGACGGCATCATCATCGTCCCCAAGAACGGCATCGTCCCTGACGGCACAGTGGTTTGAAACGATGAACTATGAACGCTGAACGATGAACTGAAAGAACGGCGGCTGTTGACAGTTAAAGAAGAAGAGGCCGGAGGTTGAACGCTCGAACCTCCGGCCTCTTTGTGTTAGGAATTGTTCTTAGCTTTAACAGTTCAGCGTTCAGCGTTCATAGTTCATCGTTCCGCCGAAGGGGTGGAAGTTGCGGCGCAGCACTGGCGCGGACTGGCGCGGGTTGCTGTTGCCCTGCGCGGTGGTGGCGTCGGGGGAGGTGCCGCCGTCGGGGCGGTAGACGTAGCTGTCGCGCGCGCGGACGACGAGGTTGGGGCGGCGGACGCGGACGCGTATCTGGCGCCGCTCCTCGGCTTGCGACTGGCGCGAGGGATAGTAGCCGAGACTGTACTGGCGCCGCAGCTCTTCGGCGATGTTCGTGAACGCCTCTTCGTTGTAGATGAGGTCTTGCGCGTCGTGGTGCCGACCGCCGGTCGCCTCCGCGAGACGGCGCAGGTACTCGCTCCCGCGCTGATAGTCTTCGCGCGTCGTCCCCACACCACCGCCACCGCCTCCACCGCCGTTGCCGATGTTGAC
>JBJMGQ010000099.1:0-5363 GCA_045807845.1 Pyrinomonadaceae bacterium
AAGACCGTGCGGAAAGCATCGCCGCTCCGCTCCGGCTCCTCCGGAAACACGTCCACGGCCGCGCCCGCGAGCCTCCCCTGCTCGATCTGCTTCCGCAAAGCGTCGAGGTCAACCACGTCGCCGCGACTGTAGTTGATGAGCAACGCGCCCGCGCGCATCTGCGCCAGCGCCTCTTCACCCAACAGGTTGCGTGTGCCCGCGCCGCCGGGGACGTGGAGCGTGACGACGTGCGACTCTGCGAGCAGCTCCGCAAGGTCGCGCGCCTGTCGCGCGTTGCCGAGCGGGAGCTTTGGCACCACGTCGTAGTAGACGACCTTCATCCCCAGAGCCTCGGCCAGCACCGAGACCTGCGAGCCGATGTTGCCGTAGCCGACGACGCCCAAGGTCTTCCCGCGCAGTTCGTAACTCCCCTTCGCCTCCTTGAGCCAGACGCCTCGGTGCGCCGCCGCGTTCTTATCGGGGATGCGCCGGATGAGCATGACGCAGAGCCCGATGACCAGCTCCGCCACCGAGCGCGTGTTCGAGTAGGGCGCGTTGAAGACGGCCACGCCCGCGTCCGTCGCCGCGCGCAAATCAACTTGGTTGACGCCGATGCAGAAGGCGCCCACGGCGAGCAGACGGTCGGCCGCCGCGAGCACCCTTTCAGTTACTCTGGTCTTCGAGCGTATGCCGAGGATGTGCACGCCGCGCACGGCCTCCGCCAGCTCGTCCTCGCCGAGCGCGCGCGGCAGGCGCTCCACGTTCGGATAGCCGCCCCGCGTGAACGCTTCGGCGGCCGTCCCGCTCACGTTCTCCAACAGCAGTACTCTTATCTTCTCCCTCGGGTACGAGGTCTCTTCGTTCTTCATCTCTCGCATGTCAGACGCTTGTCCACTCAACTCTTTCAGCGCCGACGAAGCGCGCCAGACGCTCCGCGGCCTCCTTCAAACCTTTGACTCTCTCGCGGGTCGCGCGCACACCCGGCTCCCAGTAGACGCGCCGGACTTTGAGCGCCCCTTCGTCGCGCTGGAACTTCGGGTCGATGCGACCGACGAGCCTGTCGCCTTCGAGCAAGGGCAGGACATAGTAGCCGAACCGGCGCTGCGGCTCGGGCACGAACGCCTCGAAGCGATAGTCGAACCCGAACAGGCGCAACGCACGCGCGCGGTCGCGCAGCACGGGGTCGAACGGGCTGAGCAGACGCGTGAGACGGGGCGGCTCCGGCAGACGCTTCAAGCGCCGCTCCCAGTCCGGCAGCGCATACGCCGGTCGCGGCTTCTGCGTCTCTTCAAGCGACTCGACGAGCACCGGCACGATTCTTCCTTCAAGCAACGCGCGCTCACACCAAGCCTTCGCGCGCGCGGGCTCTATCGCCGCCCAGAACTCGGCCAGCTCCTTCGGCGTCGCGATAACCAAACGCTCCAACGCAGTCGAGCAGGCCCACTCCGTATGCGCCTCTTCGGTCGGCGCCGTCGCGCGATGCGGCTCGGGGTGGACGCGCTCGGTGAGGTCGTAGACCTTCTGAAACTTCTCGCGCCGCACGACCGACAGCTCGCCCGTGTGCCAGAGGTATTCGAGCGCGGCCTTCTGCGGCTTCCAACCCCACCACGCCGACGACTGGCCGCGCTCGTGCTCGAAGTCCTGTGAGCGCAGCGGCCCTTCCGTCAGGATGCGCGCGCGCACGGCGTCGATGATCTTGTCAGGCTCGCCGCCCATGCGCTCGCCCCACCAGCCGCTCGCGCGGATGCGCGCGGCGGCGCGCTCGAAGCGCGGCTTCCAGTGCACGAACCACTGCGTCGGCACGGCCGAGGCGTCGTGCGTCCAATGCTCGAAGAGGCTGCGGTCGCGCTCCAACAACCGCGCGAAGTGCTCGCGCCGGTACGAGTGGAGACGACTGGCAAGCGTCAGGTGATGCGCGCGCTCGACGTAGCTGATCGAGTCGAGCTGCACGAAGCCCATCCGCTTGACAAGCTCAAACAGGGCGGCCGGCGTCGCCGCACGCGCGGGGTCTGCGAGGAGCCCCTGTGCCCCCATCAAGAGCAGACGCGCCTGCGCCGCCGACACGCGCGGCACAGACGAGCCCTTCACTGTACTCTTCGACGACAAGCCTTGAACTTTAATGTCCGCGCCCCCTTTTCTCAACCGCACTAAAGTTTTCTCTCACTCTCGAAGCGGCGTTCGCGGCCGTTCAAGGGGTCGCGGAAGGAGACGGAGCGCGCGAGGAGTTTGAGCGGGGCGGAGAAGTCTTCGGGCGCGCCGGGGAGCATTTCGGGATAGAGACTGTCGTTCAAGATTGGAAGCCCGAGCGCCGCGAGGTGCAGTCGCACCTGATGCTTGCGCCCCGTCAACGGTCGCGCCTCATAGAGCGTCCCATCTTCGCGCGACGCGAGCAGGTCAACGCGCGTCTCGGAGTTCGGCTCGCCCTCCACCTCCTTCATGCGAAAGAAGGGCTCGCCCGCGACGATGCGGCTGCGGCGCGTGTGCGGCAGGTCGAGCGCGGGGCGCGCGTGTGACAAAGCCTCGTAGACCTTCGACACCTCTCGCCGCTGGAAGAGCGAGGCGTAGGCGCCGCGCGTCGAAGGGTTGACGGAGAAGATGACTAGCCCTGCGGTCTCGCGGTCGATGCGATGGATGGGGACGAGCGTGTCGAGATTCGTCCTTCTCTTCAGGCGCACGAGCAGCGTCTCACGCAGGAAGCGGCCCGCGGGTGCGACCGCAAGGAAGTGCGGCTTGTCGGCTACGAGGAGCTGCTCGTCCATGTGCAGCACGCGCTCCTCGAAGGGCACGCGCGTCTCTTCGACGGGCTCGCGGTAGTAGTAGACGCACGCGCCCGCGCGATAAGGGCTCTCCGGCGTGAGACGGTGCCCCGCCTCGTCAACCACACGCCCCTCGCGCATACGCGCCGTCCAAGTCTCCAAGCCTACGGCCGCGTGCCGCTCCGACAGAAAGTCGAGCACGGTCGCCCAACGCCCCGCGGGCAACGTCTGCCGGCTCGGCGCCACGCCGTCCACGGTTGGCAGCGGCGCCTTTGAATTTGAGAGTTCAGAGTTCAAATCCGAGATGCTTAACTTCCTTCCCTACTTCGCAGGGACGTACGCGTCGTAGGCGGTGCGTGCGACCTCTGCGATGAGGTCTTCCTGCTTCTCGGCCGGGAGCTTCGAGCCGTCGAGCAGCACGGCGAGCGCAAGGTGCCCGCGGTCTCCGGGGAGCGTGATGATCCCTACGTCGTTCGTCGTCGAAGGGCCTGTGCCCGTCTTGTCGGCGACGGGCGTGCCCGCGGGCGGCCCCGCGCGCAGGCGACGGTCGCCCGTCACCACGCGACCCATGAGACCGAGCAGCACTTCGAGCTGCGGCGGCGCGAGCACCTCGCCCTTCTGTAGAAGCACCAGCAGGCGCGCGAGGTCTGTGGGCGTGCTCGTGTTCGGGTGCGCGCCCGTGCTCTTTAAAAACTCTTTTGCGGAGGCGCGCACGTCGATGCTCTCAAGGCCGAGCGCGCGCATGCGGCGCGTGACCGCCTCGGGGCCGCCGACAAGTTCAAGCATCTTGTCGCTCGAAGTGTTGTCGCTCCGCACGATGGAGAACTCCAACAGCTCGCGGAGGGTTCGGTCGGAAGCTTTCCGCCAGAGGTCACTGTTCGTCTTCACACCCGGCGCGGCCTCCTCTGGCTCGACCCTGATCTTCTGGTCGAGCCCGAGCTGCCCCTCCTCCACCTCCTTCAGCACCGTGACCGCGAGCGGCAGCTTGAAGACGCTGTAGAGCGGCAGGGGCGTGTCGCCTCCGGCGGACGTGCTCTCACCCTTCTCGACGTGCATCACGGCGACGCCGCACCGCCCGCCCGCCCGCGCGCAGATCGCCTCCAGCCGCGCGATGAAATCCGCGTTCCTCACGCCCGGTGGCAGCGGCGCGGGCGTGCTCGACGCAGCAGGACGCTGCGCGCCGGTCTCGCTCTTGTTCACACACGCCGAGAAGCTGACGGCGATGAAGACGGCGAAGACGAGCACGGTTCTACTAAGCAAAGGCGACTCCTTTATATTCAAGCTGCGTGAGAGGGAAGAAGTTTACCACCGCAGACACAGAGACACGACTTGATGCTTATGCTTCAAGTCGCGTCTCTGTGCCTGCGGTGGTTAATGTCTCAGGCACTACCCGCCGTGCTTATGCGCGCGGCGCCCAGCAACGACGAACTCTTTGTAGCGGTCGTAGCGACGGAGGATGTGGTCTACGTAGTTGACCGGCTCAAGGCCGCGGCAGAAGCCGAACTTGACGACCTCGTCGGTGGAGTACTGCTGAGTGGACTTCTGCAAGAGCCAGTAGGAAACGTCCTCCCACACCAAGGGGTCGCCGCCGTACTTCGACGCCAAGCGCTGCGCGTCCTCGACGTGGCCGGGGCCGCAGTTGTAGGAGGCGAGGATGAACTTCAGGCGCTCGCCTTTGTCTTCGACGCGCTCGTCCCAGAATTCGTTCAGCCACTTCAAGTATCGCACCGCGCCGCTCACGTTATCCTCCGGGTCGAAGGCGTCGCGCACGCCGACCTGCCGCGCCGTCCCCGGCATGAGCTGAAGCAACCCTTGTGCGCCCGCCCACGACTTCGCGTCGGGCTTGAAGCGCGACTCCTGATAGACCTGCGAGGCGAGCAGCCGCCAGTCCCAACCAATCTCGGGCGCGTGCCGCTTGAGCAGCTCGTCGTAGGGGCAGAGCTTCCCCGTCGAAGAGGTCAGGAAGTCGCTCGTCGCGCGCTCGATGTAACCTTTCATGTCCACGAAGTATTTCTTGTAGAGACGCGCGAAGAGTCCCTCGTTCTCCTTGTCTTCAATCCAGCGGTTCAGCTCCGCGAGCAGCTCGGGCGAGTTCTTCCTGAGTGCCCACGCCACCGAGTGCTTGCGCCCGAGGACGGGGCGCACCTTGAGGTTGCTGAACTCGGCCTCCTTGAGCGCCGCGAGGTTCGCCTGCATCACTGTGAACTCGACCTCGCCGCGCGCGATCTTCTGCGCCAGCGCTTCGTCCTGCACCTCGCCCATCTCGACGACGTGTATCTCGCCGGAGATTTCGTCCGACAGCTCGACGAGCGTGCGCTCGTAGGGCGACTTCTCCGGCAGGGCCACGCGCTTGCCCGCGAGCTGCGCGGGCGCCGTGATGAGCCGCGCGGGGATATCCACTTCGGGCGTGGCGTCTGCGGGCCCGGGCGCCATCGCCTTCTCGGCAACCTTCGAAGCGGCCGCGGGGGCTTCGGCCTGTTGCACGAGCGCGGGCTCGGTCTGGTAGAGGGCGCGCGTGAAAGCGGCCTGCGCCTCGCCTTCAGGCGTCGGGATGAGACGCGCCGCGGCCACGTCGCCCTCGCCCGAGTTCAGAAGCGGGAGCAGGCTCTTCGGGTCGGTCACGACGAC
>JBJMGQ010000100.1:0-6435 GCA_045807845.1 Pyrinomonadaceae bacterium
CCACCCGCCCACAAGCTACAGGAAGATGAGAGCCATCGTGTCGGCGGTCTGGTGCATGCCGTTGTTAGGTGCAGCCGCGCCCGTACTATTCAGCCGTAGCTCAAATGGTTCTGTCGTTAGGCTCGGCTGAGTATCCAATAATCCGACATTTTTCACCGCTCCGATTCACGCGATGATTAGGTATTCTTAGTTGGCAAAACTAATCCCAGCCATACTTTCTGAATGTAAGGTTCAAGCGAGCCTTGCCGCAGCGCCCATCGCGAAGCAGTGCGTGTTCATAGAGTTCTTGGCAGCCCTCCCCGATGAACAGGAGACTGCCTGGGGAAAGGTGGATCGAGAAATGTTCGGTAGTATCAGACGTACTTCGGAAGACGAACTCTCGTTCTGCGCCAAGACTCAGCGACGCGATTGCGGATATCGACCCGTATGCAGGAAGATCCCTGTGGAAATCCGCCCCCGCGGAGCCGTCCTTGTAATAGATGCATCGAGCCACTTGGAAGCGAACGCCAGTTTGCTCGGTGATTCGGTCTCGCACGAGGGCGAGCGAGTCCGTCCAGGGCGATCTTTGTCCCCACACCTCCGGGAAGGCTTCAAACGAAGTCAGTTCGGGGTCGGCAAATATATAGCCACCTAGTTCGCCGATGTGCTCAGTGCCATCGAACATCCTGACACGTCTGTCCGTGACATCGAATCCATAGAGTAGCTCGGAAAAGAGAGCATCCGCTTCCTCACCACTCAAGAAATTGGCAAGGTAGTATGCTTCAGATTGGATCGGCAGCAGCTTCATTCGTCTGGCACCTAACGCCCGGCATCACCCGCCGCCCCGGACGATTATCTGAGCATGATATTGGTCGTGTCGGCGGTCGGGTGCATGCCGTTGTTGGGCGTCCTCAACGTTGAAGTATCTAACTGCTGTCGCCCTGTAACTTGTAGATAGATTGCAAGAGAACACCTATGAACAAACTCAATAGAATGTATCCAAGCAATGCCTCAGATGCGGCAAAGAGGCGAGCTTCAGGAGATGGTCTATAATCGCCATACCCTAACGTGGTGTAAGTCACAATGGAAAAATAGAAACAAGATACTGAGTCCCGAACCATCACACCGCTACCGTCAATTATTCCTAAGTATCGGTAAATATCGGTATAGCTGAAAATCACGGTCAATATTAGCGAGAGTGACATAAGCGAGATTTCAACGAGCTGGAAAAGCGTCTTTATGACTTTTGTGCGCTTCAATATAAAGAATATGTAAATAATTAGGGCCAGTATGAGAGATAAAGGTTTCATTACATACAAATATGCTCTATCAGGGATACTCAATATCCTATCACTTAAAAAAACGAGGGAGCCGTACAAAAGCGGCCAAAGGATTATGCTAATAGTGATGATTGAGATTAACAACTTCCGTTTTCTCATAGGATGCCTCCCTTAATTCACTTAGTTCCACATTGACGCCCAACTACTATTGTGCCGAATGTTTCGGTTTAACTCCCTAATGGGGCTGCATAAGCCGAATCATCCGGCGTGACTCCCTAACAGATTACGCCGAGCGGATTGTCGGCTTGAGCATGTCGCCGACGGCGTTGAAGAGTTCTCTCAGCGGGCCGTAGAAGGGGGTTTCGTTAATGGCCGCCGGGCGCTCCTGCCGCAACTGTCTCAGGTGTGTTTCGAGTGAGGTCATCTCTCCAACCCAAACGCTCTTTAGTCAACGAACCCGCAAATCATACCACCACAGACTGGGCGCCGGGAGCGTGGGAAGTTTTTGACAGTCTTTCGGCGGCTCTGTTACGCTCAACCCGCTCTTTACGCACTCCCCTGTTCACAGCGTCCCCTTGATGCTCTATCGCTCGCTGCTGCGTCCCCTGCTCTTCAAGCTGCCGCCGGAGACGGCACACGAGTTCGCACTTCACGCGCTCTCGCTGGGCCTCGGCTCGGCGGCGCTGCGTCGAATTGCGGGGGGGCCGACCGAAGGCGCGCGCTTTGGAGAGCTGCGCCGCTTCGGTTTGAGCTTCAAGAACCCGGTCGGTGTCGCCGCGGGTTTTGATAAGAACGGGCGCGTGGCGCCGCAGCTCGCCGCGCTCGGCTTCGGCTTCGTCGAGGTGGGCACGGTGACGAATCTGCCGCAGCCCGGCAACCCGCGCCCCAGACTCTTCCGCCTGCCGCTCGACCGCGCGCTCGTCAACCGGCAGGGCTTCAACAACGAAGGCGCCGGGGCCCTCGCGCGCAGGCTCGCACACGTGAAGCCCGACTGCGTGCTCGGCATCAACATCGGCAAGAGCCGCGCCGTGCTCTTTGAAGAGGCGACCGCCGACTACCTCGCCAGTTTCGAGACGGTCAGGCCGCACGCCGACTACGTCACCGTCAACGTCAGCTCGCCCAACACGCCGGGTCTGCGCGAGCTGCAACGCGCGGACTTGCTCGGCCAACTCCTCGGCGCGCTCCAACGCCGCAACCGCGAGCTGGCCGAGCATGAAGGCGGACGCCCCGTCCCTCTGCTCGTCAAGATCGCACCCGACATCGAAGCGGGCGACCTTGAATTGATTGTAGACGCGGCGCTCGGCGCCGGTGTCGCGGGCATCATCGCGACCAACACGACGACCGCGCGCGCGGGGCTCCGCACGGACGCGCAGACGGTCGCCGCTTGCGGCGAGGGCGGCTTGAGCGGCGCGCCTCTGCGCGAGCGCTCGACGCGTCTGGTCGCCGCGCTCCGCAGACTGACGCGCGGCGCGCTGGAGATTGTCGGCGTCGGCGGCATCTTCAACGCCGAGGACGCCTGGGAGAAAATCTGCGCCGGCGCGAGTCTGGTGCAGCTCTACACGGGCTTCGTCTACGAGGGCTTCGGCGTCGCGCGGCGCATCAACGAGGGGCTGGCCGAGCTGCTCGAACGCAAAGGCTTTCGCACGCTCGACGAAGCCGTCGGCTGCCGCGCCGACGAGTTCGCCCCTTTGTAGTCCGGGCATGGAAAGGCTTTCAACAATAGAAGTGGAGCACACACGATGACTACCGCCACGGCCGGGGCCGTCAATGCGAAAGAGAAGCTCATCGTCGCGCTCGACGTGGAGAGCGCCGACGAGGCTGTACGACTGTTCGGTGAGCTGCGCGGCGAGGCCGGCATGTTCAAGGTCGGCTCGCAGCTCTTCACAGCGGCCGGGCCCGACCTCGTCCGTCGTCTCGTCGCAGACGGCGCGCGCATCTTCCTCGACCTCAAGTTCCACGACATCCCCAACACCGTCGCCGGGGCCGCGCGCGAGGCCGTCCGTCTCGGCGTCGCACTCTTCAACGTTCACGCCGCGGGCGGCTCCGAGATGTTGCTGCGCGCTGCCGAAGCGACCGCCGAAGAGGCCGCGCGACTCGGCATCAAGAAGCCGAGTCTCATCGCCGTCACCGTCCTGACGAGCATGGACGCGGAAGCTCTAACCGAGACGGGCATCGCCACCGGCAGCGTCAAGGAGCATGTGCGGCGACTGGCGCAGCTCGCCGACGCTTCCGGGCTCGACGGCGTCGTCGCCTCGCCGCACGAGATAGTCCCCGTGCGTGAGTCGGTCGAGCGCACAGGCTTCCTCGTCGTCACTCCGGGCGTCCATCCCTCGGCTACTGCCTACGCCGACCAGAAGCGCGTCATGTCGCCGGGTGATGCCGTCCGCCACGGCGCCGACTTCGTCGTCGTCGGCCGCGCCATCCTCAACTCCTCCGACCCCGCTTCGGCCGCGCGCGCCGTCGTCGAGGAGATGGAGAAAGGAAGTAGGCAGTAGGCAGATGACAGTAGGCGGTAAGCACTCAGAGTTATTTTATCTTCATCCGGAGTCGGGCAAGTTGAGTTTGAAAACCGCAGTGTTGGAAATCTCGCATCTCCTCACTGCCTACTGCTATCTGCCTGCTGCCCGCTGTTCACGATGAGCGTTGAGTTTCACAAAGAAGGTAGCGGGCCGGCTTTCGTCTACGTCTGCGGGATAGAAGGGTCTGGGAAACTTTTCTATAAGCAGGCCGCAGACCTCGCGCGCGACCACACGGTCGTCTCGTTTCCGCTGCGCGCCGAAGGGTGGTACGGGATGGCGCGGCTGGTGGAAGATCTCGCGTGGGTTATACGCAAGGCCGGGGCGCGCGCGACCGTGCTGGGCGAATCGTTCGGCGGGCTTTTGACGATGGCGGCGGCGCTCGAACACCCCGAGCTGTTCGAGCGCATCATCCTCGTCAACACCTTCCCGCACTTCGCACAGCGTTTGAAGATACACGCCGGCTGCCTCCTCTTCCGCGCTTTCTACCCCGCGCTCAAGGCGCACCGGACGCGCGGCGCACGGCACGTGCTCTTCAGCCCGGACGTGTGCGAAGAGGACAGGCGACTCTTCCGCGAGCACACGGGCGAGGTCGGCCGCGAGGGCTACGTCTCGCGCATGCGCATCATCCGCGACACAGACCTGCGCCCGCGGCTCGGCGAGCTAAAGACGCCCGCTCTCGTCGTCGCGGGGACGGCTGACCGTCTGCTCGACAGCGTGACGGCCGCGCGCCAGATGGCCTCACGGCTCCCGCGCGCGCGGCTCAAGCTGCTCGAAGGGACGGGGCACGTCGCGCTCCTCTCGGAACGCGTGAGCGTGCGCGAATGGCTCACGGAGTTCGAGAACATTTGACGCGCGCGCCGTCAACGTTGGAACGAAGGCGCGAGGCGCGCGTGTAACCGGAAGGCGCCCGGGCGTTTGTCGCGGATGGGCTTTATTTGCGAAGATGTCAGGCGGGGTAAGAAGGGGGCACTCTTTGGTTCGAGTTTCAAGGGCGAGGGTTTGGTTGGCGGCAGCGTTTGCGGCTTTGTGCCTGTGCGCGGCTGCGTCGGGGCAGGGTCGCACGGACACCGCGAGCGCGCCGCTCTCGCAGGCGCCCTACCGCGCCGGCGAGCGCCTGACCTACACGGTCGCCTTCTCCAACTTCCCGACCGCCGCCCACGTCGAGACGCGCGTCGTCGGGCGCGTGCAGTCCAACGGGCGCGACGGCATAGAGCTGCGCGCGCACGTCGAGACCATCGGCGTCGTCTCGGCCGCGCTCCTTGCGCTCAACGTCAACCGGGCCACCTTCGTCGATCCCGCCACGGGACTTCCCTACCACGTTCGGCAGTCCATTCAACAGAACGCGCGCGTTCAGGACGAGGCGCTGGACTACAACTCGCCGCTCGGCGACTCGGCGCTCGCGCAGGGTCAGGACGTGGCCGTCTCGGCCGGCACCTACGACCTCCTCTCGGCGCTCTATCGCCTGCGTGCGCTGCCGCTCGCGCAGGGCGCGACCTACGCGCTCAGCGTCAAGCAGGACGAGTCCATCTACGACGCAGAGGTGAAGGTGACAGGGCGCGAGACGCTGAAGACCAACATCGGCTCCGCGAGCACTGTCGTCGCGGAGGTGCGCGTGCGCGGCAACAAAGAGGCCGACGACTATCGCGTGCGCCTCTACTTCACAGACGACGAGCGGCACGTGCCCGTGCTCATCAGCGCGCGCCACCGCGCGGGCGAGATTCGCATCGAGCTGGCAAGCGCAGAGTTCGTGGGCGAGACGCAAGACCCGCTCGCCACGACGAGCCCGACGCCCATGCCGACCGACCCCGGCACCGCGCCGACCCCTGCGCCCACGCGGACACCCGGCGCCGCGCCCTCCGCGACGCCCGCCGAACTGCCCTTCAAACCCGGCGAGCAGTTGAACTTCAACTTCTTCCTCGGGCCGAACGCGCAGCCCGTGGGCACCGCTTCATTCGTCGTGCGCCCGCGCGCGCGCTACTTCAACCGCGAGGGGCTGCAATTGGCGGCCACGCTCCAGACCACCGGCGCAGGGCAGACGCTCTTCCCCGTCAGCGACCAGCTCAACTCGTACGTCGATGTCTCGTCCGTGCTCCCGTTCCGCACGGAGCTTACACTCGCGGAGGGCAAGCGGCGCGCGCGCTTCGTCGTCTCGGCCGACCAGCAGGGAGGCAATGCCCTCTTCGAAGACGGCACGCGCGTCGAGGTGCCCTTCGGCACGCACGACCTGCTCTCTGTCTTCTACGCGCTGCGCTCCTTCGACCTCTCGCCGGGGAAGCGCAACGCCGTCTCTCTGCTTGTCAACAAGCGCCCGCGCCTGCTCTTCATCACGGCGCTGCGCAACGGCTCGCTGCAACTCGGCGGACAGAACATCCCCGCGGTCGAGTTGGCCCTCGCCACGAGCGACCCCGACGGCGACCGCTTCGCGCTCCGCCTCTGGGTCAGCACCGACAAGCGAAGGCTTCCGCTCCGTCTCACCGCCGTCACGCCGCTCGGCCCCGTCCGCGCAGACCTCTCTATTATCCCGACGGCACTTCAATAAAAAGGGGCTTGCCCTACCCTTTTCTAAAAATCACCTCAAGATGAAATTGAAAACTATTTTCAAAAGGAGTATATTCTTACCCGTGGCACGTCGAACTTCGTGCCGACTTGAATCTTGA
>JBJMGQ010000101.1:0-8053 GCA_045807845.1 Pyrinomonadaceae bacterium
CGTCATCGAGGCGGCGCGGCCGAAGCTGGCCTTCGCGCTCGCGGCGGAAGTGCTGCACCCTCCGCAGAGACTTGCGGGACACGTTCACCCGGCGGCCGCCGTTGCCGAGGGCGCGCGTTTGGGCGAAGGCGTTTACGTCGGCGCGGGCGCGTCGGTGGGGGAAGGCGCCAGCATCGGCGAGGGGACACAGGTTCACTCGAACTGCGTCATCGGGCGCGGCGTTACCGTCGGGCGTGACTGTGTGCTGCGGCCGAACGTCGTCTTGTACGACGGCGTCACGCTGGGCGACCGGGTCGTGCTGCACGCGGGCGTCGTCGTGGGCGCGGATGGGTTCGGGTACGTGCGCAATGCCGAAGGGCTCTACCACAAGTTCCCGCAGGTGGGCACCGTGTTAATTGAAGACGACGTGGAGGTGGGCGCGAACTCGTGCATCGACCGCGGCGCTCTGGGCACGACGCGCATCGGGCGCGGCTCGAAGATCGACAACCTCGTGCAGGTCGGCCACAACGTCGAGATAGGCGAGCGCGTCGTCATCGCGTCGCAGACGGGCATCTCGGGCAGCACCGTCATCGAGTCGGACGCGGTCATCGGCGGGCAGGTCGGCTTCGGCGATCACGCGCGCGTGCTCTCAGGCGCCGTCATCGGCTCGCAGGCCGGCGTGCTGCCGGGAAAGATTGTGCGTCCCGGTGTCTGGTGGGGCACGCCCATCCAGCCGCTCGAAGAGTACAAACGGCTCAACGCGCTCTGGGGACGCCTGCCGCGCATGCGCGAAGAGATTCAAGAACTGAAGCGACAGTTGAAGGAGTTGACCGAACGCCTCGACGATAAAGCTTAGCCCGCCGTCTCATCTTTCTCTCCTCTCCAATCTCGCAGAGCACGCAGCACCGCTTCGGCCGCGCGGCGTGAGGCGCCGCCTTCGCCGAGACGCGCCGTCGCTTCGCGCAGGCTCGCGCGGCCTTCGTTGTTACGTGCGGGTTCGAGCAGCGCGCGCAGCTCACGCGCGAGCGTCTCGCCCGTGAAGTCGTCCTGCAACAATTCGGGCGCGAGGCGATAGCCTGCGACGAGGTTGACGAGGCCGTAGTGCTCGACCTCGATGAGGCGGCCGAGCGTGTGCCAGTTGAGCGCCGACTCCTTGTAGACGACGACTAGCGGCGTCCCCGTCAGCGCCGCTTCGAGCGTCGCCGTGCCGCTGCACACGGCGGCAGCATGAGAAGCGGCGAGCGCTTCGCGCGCCTCGTAATGCGCGACGCGGATGCGCGGTGTGAGACGCGCGGATTCCGGGTGCGCGGCGACGGCGCGTGCGGCCTCTTCAGGTGTGCGGCGCGCGGCGAGCGCGAGGATGAACTGTGCGCCGGGGATGTCTTGCGAAAGGCGCGCGGCGGCGTCGAGCATGATGGGCGTGATGCGCTCGAACTCTTTGCGGCGGCTGCCGGGCAGGAGCGCGACGATTGGTCGAGAGGGATCGAGGCCGTGTCGCGCACGGAACTCTTCACGCCCGTAGCGCGGCGCGACCGCGCCCGCGAGCGGGTGGCCGACGAACTCGACGTGCGTGACGCCGCGCGCGGCGTACCAGTCAAGCTCGAAGGGAAGGATGGTGAGCAGGAGGTCTACGTCGCGTCGCACCTGCCGGACGCGGTGTGAGCGCCACGCCCAGAGCTGCGGGCTGATGTAGTAGATGACTTTGATGCCGCGCTGATGAAGAGAACGCGCGAGCGCGAGGTTGAAGTCGGGCCAGTCCACGAGCACGACGGCGTCGGGGCGGCGCTCAATCGCGGCGCGCTTCAGGGCGCGGTACGCGGCCCAGAAGCGCGGCAGCGCGCGCGCTATCTCGACGAGCCCCGTGATGGCGAGGTCTTCCTCGCGCACGACCGCCTCGACGCCTTCAGCGGTCATCGCCGCGCCGGTCGAGCCGAAGAACTCGAAGCGCGCGCCGTCTCCCGACTCGCGCAGCGCACGCACCAGCGCGGCCGCGTGCGCGTCGCCCGACTCCTCGCCCGCCACCAACATCAGGCGGAAGCTCTCCGCTGTCTGCTCAGACATCCGCGCGATGATAACAAACAAGTAGGCAGTAGACAGTAGACAGTAGGAAGACGAAGCGGCGCGCCCGACCTGAAGGCTTCGGACGCGCCGCCTCTCTTTTCTACTGCCTACTGCCTACTGTCTACTGCCTACTGCTTTCGCGTCCCCGGTCTGATGGTCTTCAATCTGGAAGCGGAGGAACTCGTGGACGGCGGCAAGGGCTTCAGCACTCTTCGCCGTGATGCGGACGCGGGCGCCCCTCTCGGTCTCTTCATAAACGTAGGCGAGGTCGGCCTTGAGGCGCGACATCGCGGGCACACCGGGGGGCTTGCGCGCGTGGACGAGCATTGGGGTGTCGAAGTCTCCCGCGGCGAACATCTGCGCGATGTGCACGAGGTGTTGCCGGATGCGGTCGCGGTTCGCGGCGTCGGCCGGGTCTTTGACTTCGACCTGTATGACTCCGCCGTCGCGCGTGAGTATGAAGTGATGCGCCGTCTCGGTCTGCGAGAAGCCCATCGCCGCCTCGCCGCGCGCGTTGACCGCTGCGAGATGCGCGTCGTGATTGTCGCCCGTCTGTGTGCCCGACTTGCCTTCGCGCATCAAGGGGCAGTCGGTGTGAGCGGTCGCGTCGTGCTTTGCGTGCGGGTCGGACGGCGCGTCCGCGCTCTTCTGCGCGTGGACGTAGGCCGTAAGTGCGCCGGCCGCGACGAGCGCCGCGGCGCAGAGGGTCAGGCTAATCTTTTTCATCGGTCTTTCGCCTTTCTACACTTTGAAGCCCGCGCCGCAGGGGCGCGCGTGCGCTTTTAGACTTACAAGGCCGCCTGCGTCTCTCGACCAGCGATTCGAGCAGACCGGCGCGTCCTCCGTCCGCGGCCCCCGCCAGCCGCTCGTCCCACTCGCCGAGTATCGCGCGCAACTCGCCGCGCAGCACACGAAGCTCTCGGAGGCGCGACTCGACCTCGCCGAGCTTCCCCGCGGCCAGCGCGCGCACCTCGCGGCACGGCACGCCGCCGCGCTCGCGCGTGCGCAGGACGCGCGCCAACTCGTCGAGCGTGAAGCCGAAGGCCAGCGCGCGCCGGACGAGCAGCACGCGTGCCAGCGCCTCTGGCGGGTACTCTCGATAGCCGTTCGCGGAGCGGCGCGGCGCGCCGAGCACGCCCTTGCGTTCGTAGTGGCGCAGCGTGTCCGTGCTCACGCCGGCCGCGCGGGCCAACTCGCCCGCCCGCACGTAACTCTTCTTAGAAGGGGCGCTCATTACTCGTTCATTATAAAGTGCCGAACCGGTTCCGGGGTCAAGAGCTATTTTTCAACCGCTCAAAGCGCGAGTGGCGAATCATGCGGGGCGATGTTAGACTTGCGCGCACGGTGTCGGACGGCTGTTGGTCTTAACGAAGAGCCTCGGGCCGGCCGCGCCGTCCGGGAAGTGCCGGCCCCAGCGAAGTCCCGCGCCAGAAGACAAAATCCAGCAGACAATCCAACGTCGGCCGCCGGGCCGAGTTTCGACAATCGAGGTTAGACCGGAAAACTATGAGAAAAGTCTTTTACGCAATCTTCCTGACTCTCACGCTCGCGTGCTCGGTCGGCGCGCAGACGCGGCGCGGTACGCCGGCCGCGACCCCCGCCGCACGCAAGCCCGCCGCGACGAAGCCCGCACAGACGACTACGCCGAAGCCCACGCAGACGCCCGCCGCCAAGCCGACACCCGCGCCCGTGTCGTCGCCGCCGGCGCCGGCCGCGCTCGAAGACTGCGGGTGCGAGTCGGGGCCGCTGCCCGAGGTGCTCGGCGCAGTCAACGGCGTGAAGATCACGCGCGCAGACCTCAACCCGCGCGTGCAGCAGCAGGTGACGCAGCTTCAGCAAGAGGTCGTCGAGGCGCGCAAGCGCGAGCTTGACCTACAGATTAACAGCATCCTTCTCGAAGCCGAGGCGAAGAAGCGCAACACGCCGACCACCAAGCTCATCGAGGCCGAAGTCCTCTCCAAGACGGTCGAGCCCACCGCGGCCGAGGCCGAAGCCTACTTCAATCAGAACAAGGCGGGCATCGAGCAGCAGGCGGGACGCACCGTCACCTTCGCCGAGGTCAAGGAGAACGTCCTCGCCTACATGCGCGAACAGCGGCAACAGGAGCGCGCAGGGCAGTATGCCGCCACGCTGCGCGCCGCCGCGCAGGTCAAGAAGAACGTCGAGTTCGCGACGCCTCCCGCCACTCCCGCCGACCGCGCGCGCGTCTTCGCCACCGTCAATGGCCGCAACATCACCTCCGCCGACATCGAGGACAGCCTCCTCCCGTTCGTCGCCAGCGTGCAGGAGCAGGTCTACCTGCTGCGCAAGGGCGACGTGGACATGAAGATTAACGACATCCTGCTCAACCAGGAGGCGCAGAAGCGCGGCGTCACCGCGCGCGCCGTGCTCGACGTGGAGGTCTCGGCCAAGACGCCCGTCGTCAACGAGGCGCAGGCGCTCGACTTCTATAACAAGAACAAGGAGCGCATCGGCGGCGAGTTCGCGCCGCTCAAGTATCAGATCATCGAGTACCTACAGGGGCAGGAGCAGCAGAAGTTGGAGAGCGCCTTCGTCCAGCAGCTCCGCAACGGTGCGAGCGTGCAGACCTTCATTACGCCGCCCGCGCAGCCCGTCTTCCAGATCGCGACCGACGACCAGCCGACGAAGGGCAAGGCCGACGCCTCAGTCACCGTCGTCGAGTTCACAGACTATCAGTGCCCGTCCTGCGCGGCGGCGCAGCCGGTCTTGGAGAAGCTGATTACGGAGTACGGCGACCGCGTCCGCTTCGTCATCCGCGACTTCCCGCTTGACATGCACGCCGACGCGCGCAAGGCCGCCGAAGCCGCCGAGGCCGCGCGCGAGCAGGGCAAGTACTGGGACTTCATCGCGATTCTCTTCCGCAACCAGTCGTCCCTGAAGGCGGAGCAGCTCAAGCAGTACGCGCAGGTGCTCGGGCTCGACCGCGCGAAGTTCGACGCGGCGCTCGACGACGGCCGCTTCGCCGACAAGGTCGAACGCGACCTCATCGACGGCCAGAAGTTCGGCGTCGGCGGCACGCCCACCTTCTTCGTCAACGGCCGCCGCGCCAAGGAGGCAACCTACGACGCGCTCAAGGCCGCCATCGATGAAGCCCTCAAGTCCCCGGCCACACGCTAGAGAGCAGTAGGCAGATGGCAGTAGGCAGTAGACAGTCGCTCCGCGTTAAGTATGTTGAAGGCTTAAATCGGAGTTCGCGATAGCAGCGCTTTCAACTGCCTACTGCCTACTGCCATCTGCCTACTGCCTACTCCCTTTCCGTCCGAGAAAATGGACTTATTCTGAAGAGTGATACCAACCTCGCGCGCCCTCCGCGCGTCTAAGCCCCGGCCGCTGTCCACTACCGACCCGCAAACCTGGAACTTTAACTCCGCCTGAAGGGAATAAAGAGGTTACACGGCCGCTCCGCGCCGTTCTCCCTCGATAGTTCGGGAACAATCGTTACGGTCGCCGCGTAGAAACACTGTCACCGCGCCCGGGCCCGCCGGGCCTTCTTTACTCCGACAGTCAACGCTTTTTTTGTAACGCACACTGCTCTACCTGCGTCTTTTAGACTTATGAGGAATCGAATGATGAGGAAGCCCCTTCTGACCCTGCTGGCGCTTGCGCTGGCCCTCTCGGCCGGCGCGCTCGGCGTCGGCGCACAGTCCCCGGCCAACAACGTCCTCGGCGACGTGGTGGCGGTGGACGCCGCCGCCAAGCAGATTTTCGTCAAGACCGATGGGGGCGCCGTCGTCGTCGTCTCGGTGGCCGCCACGACCAAGATTCTCAAGAACCCTCCGGGCGAGTCGAAACTCGACAAGGCGGCGCCCTACACGCTCGCAGAGATCGGCGCGGGCGACCGCATCCTCGCGCTCGGCAAGCTCTCCGACGACGGAAAGACTCTGGCGGGCCCGCGCGCCGTCGTCATCAACACCAAGGCCGACATCGACAAGAAGCGCGAGACGGAGCGCGCCGAGTGGCAGGCGCGCGGCGTCGTCGGCGTCGTCTCGGCCGTCAACCCCACGACCAAAGAGATCACCATCAACACGCGCACGCCCGAGGGGCCGAAGCCCGTCGTCATCACGGCGAGCAGCGAGGCCGTCAAGCTCCGGCGCTACGCCCCCGACTCCATCAAGTTTGCCGACGCCAAGCCCTCCTCCTTCGAAGAAGTGAAGGCCGGCGACCAGCTCCGCGCCAAGGGCAACAAGAGCGAGGACGGCGCGAAGTTCACGGCCGAAGAGGTCGTCACCGGCACGTTCCGCACCACGCTCGGCACCGTCAAGGCCGTGGACGCCGCGAAGAACGAGATCACCATCGAGCAGGCTTCGGACAAGAAGCCGCTGACCGTCGTCGTCCGCCCCGACTCAGTGCTCAAGCAGTTCCCGGCCGATTTGGCGGCGATGATGATGGGCGGCGGTGCGGGCGGCACCGGCGGTGGAGCAGCCCCCGCGGGCGGCGGCGGCCAGCGCGTCGTCGTTCAAGGCGGCCCGCCTCCGGGTGGAGCACCTGCGGCGGGCGGTGCTGCTGCTGCGGCGGGCGCGCCCGGTCAGGGCGGCCCTCGCCGCATGATGATGGATCCACAGCAGATGCTTGAGCGCCTGCCCGCGTTGACGCTCGCCGAGCTGAAGCCCGGTCAGATGATCGTCGTCTCCAGCACGGTCGGCGCCGACCCGACCCGCGTTACCGCCATCCAGCTCGTCTCCAACGTCGAGCCGCTCATCGCGATGATGTCTCGCCGACCGGGCGGCGCGGGCGGCATGGGCGGCGGCATGGGCGGCGCGGCGGCGGCCGGCGGCGGCATGAACTTCGGCTTCGGCATCGGCACACCGTAACAGTAAGTAGGAAGTAGGAACGCTGAACGCTGAACTGAAAGACAGCATCGGTTCTCAGTTCAACGTTCAGCGTTCATAGTTCATCGTTCAGTTAAAGGTATCGATCATGAAAGCAACTCTTAAGGCAGTCGGGCGTGGGCTCGGTCTCTTGCTCGTCTTCACTCTGTGCGCGGGCTCCGCTCTGGCGCAGCAGACGGGGGCCAGCTTACGCGGTCAGGTCTCGGACGAGTTTGGCGGCGTCATCGTCGGCGCGACCATCACCGTGACGGACGCGTCGGGCAAGGCCAAGTCAACCGTCACCGACAACGACGGCGCCTTCAACGTCCCCGGCCTTCAGCCGGGGCGCTACAGCGTCCGCGTCTTCTCGACCGGCTTCGCGCCCTTCGAGAACCCCGAGGTGGACGTGGCCGCCGGTCGCAACGAGCTGCCCAAGGTCACGCTCGGCGTCTCGCTGGAGAAGGAGGAGGTGACGGTCGCGGCCGAAGGCCCCGTGAGCATCGACAACGCGAGCGCGGGCGCCATCGTGCTCAAGGGCAAAGACCTTGAGGCGCTGCCCGAAGACCCGGACGAGCTGGCCGCGGCGCTCCAAGCGCTCGCAGGCCCGGCCGCCGGCCCCAACGGCGGGCAGATCACCATCGACGGCTTCGAGGGCGGGCGCATCCCTTCGCGTGACTCCATCCGCGAGATTCGCGTCAACGACAACCCGCTCTCGGCCGAGAACGACCGCCCCGGTTTCGGCGGCATCCAGATTTTCACGAAGCCCGGTACAGACAAGCTGCGCGGCAGCCTCGGCATGACCTTCAATGACGAGAGCATGAACTCGCGCAACCCGTTCCTTCATAGCCCGAAGCGCCCGCCCTTCCAGTTCCGCCAGTACACCGGGAACCTCTCGGGCACCATCGTCCCGAAGAAGGCTTCGTTCTTCCTCGACTTCTTCCGCGGCGAGACGGACGACAACGACCTCGTCAACGGCTTCCAGCTCAACCCGGCCAACGTCAACGAGACGCTGCCCGTCAACCTCGCCATCCTCAGCCCGCTCCGTAACTGGAGCATCAACCCGCGCTTTGACCTCGCCTTCAACAGCAAGCACACGCTTGTCGCGCGCTACAGCTTCTTCCACAACGACTCTCTCAATCAGGGCGTCTCGCAGTACTCTCTGCCCGAGCGCGCCTTCGACTCGA
>JBJMGQ010000102.1:0-24681 GCA_045807845.1 Pyrinomonadaceae bacterium
GCGCTCGCTGGGGCCGGTGCCGAGCACGACCGTGTTGGGCGCGGGCGCGAAGGTCTCCAACACGGCGTCGAGGTTCTTCTCGCCGAGGGCCTTGTCGTGCTTCTCCAGCACCGCCTTGATCTCGTCCACCACCTTCGGGTCGGCGGCGGCGGCGGCGGTCGGGGCCGGGGTCGGCGCCGCGTTCGCGACCGGCTCACCCGTCGCCGGGGATGGTTGACACGCGCAGAGCGTCATGGCGAGCGAAGCCGCACCGCACGCCAATAGTCTTCTGAGCATCTTCTTACCTCCTTCAGTCATTGCGCCGCTCGCGGATTCACTGGACGACCAGCGGGACTTGCGAAGCGACTTGCAGGTCCATCAGTTCGTAGAGGCGTCGGTCGATCTGGAAGAAGAGCGCCGCCTTCTTCCCCGGCAGCACCTTCTCGACGAAGGGGATGTAGCGAAGCCGCGTCTGCGCCAGCTCGACCTGAATGGCGCTCCAACGCCTGATGATGTCGATGGCCCGGGCATCGGTCAGCGTTTTCTGGTTCGCCGCGTAGTCCTTGATGAGCGCGTAGAACTCGTCGTAGTGCTTGCTCATCTCGGCGGCGTACTGGTCGTAGACCGGCCAGAACTTCGTCGCCTCCGTCTCCGTCAACGGCACGTTCAGCGCGATGACCTGCTTCTTCTCCGCCCGAAGGTTGCGCCGGAGCAGCGCGAGGTCTTTGTCAATCTCGACGCCCGTGGCCGTCTCCGTCTGCGCGCGGGCAGTGCCGTGGGCCGCCGCCAAGGCGAACACCAGAACAAGGCAGGAAAAGACCACCCTCTTCATCATCAAGCTCCCTCTCTGACGTACCGAGTGATTCCGACGGGACAAACGCATCCGCGATCTACTAAATACTATTGGTCGCCTCGCCTCGCGGTAACTGTAAAAATTGACAGGTGTCATCTCTCCTCAGGCGGCTCAGGTTAGCTAAGAGACAAAAACTGACATCGGAGGAGCGTCATCCGCATGGCATTCGTCAGGATTTTCGAGATTAAGAAGTACGACGTGGCCTACTACGCCGGGGGCAGGAACGCAGCCGGTTACCCTTACAGGGCGATCATAGGTCTGCGGGATGAGAACGACAGGCTCATCGGCGCGGCCTACTTTCACCGGGACGAGACGAACATGCCCGGCGCCGACGCTCAGAAGGCGTCAGGCTACATCTCCTGCCACTACACCGAGTCGGACTACTCGCACATTCTCGACCTGCTTCGGAACGAAAAACCCGTCTACGTGGAGTTCGAAGCGGGCATCGGTAACATCGCCGGCATCAGGACTAGCGCGGAGCCGGTCGGTGAGGGCGAAATGAGTTCGACCGAATAGGCGACGCCGGGCTCACGTTACAAAGAGTCGGCGCGCGACTTCTCGTCGTTGTGCGGGCCGTGATTCAGGGAGGAGGAGATGTAGGTGCGTCCCGCCAGCACCTCCTTGACGGCGGCGCGCAGGTCGGAGGCCATGCGGGGCTTGACCACGTAGCCGGAGGCCCCGGCGCGGAGGGCCGCCACAAGGAAGTCGAGGTCTTGGTGGATCGTCAGGAAGATTATCTTCGCCTTCGACCCGCTCTCCTTGAGACGCGCCGCGGCCTCTATGCCATTGACGAACGGCATGGAGATGTCCATGAGGCAGACATCCGGCGCCAACCTGGCAGCAGCTTCTAAGAGCGCGCGCCCGTCATTCACGGGCTCTAGCATTTCGAACTCGCGTCCCAGCATGCTCACTACCCTGTCGCGCATCCCCTTGTGATCATCTGCCAGCAGAATGCGAGCGCGCTCCACCTTTCCTCCTTCCCTCGCGCACGCCCGCCCAATTTTCGCTTCGGGGAGAACAGCGCGAGGCGTCTCCCCGCCGGGGAAAACCGCCATGCCCATCCTAAGAAATATGCCTCCGAAAACCACTGGTAAAAATGACAGGAGGAGCCGGAGGAGCATCAAGGCGGGGTGGCCGGCGGGAGATGTTTAGGCGAAGGGGACAGCGGCCTGCGTTCCGCGGCCTTCGCCGTCAGCGGCAGAGGCGCGACGAAATCGCGTCGTCCGTTATGAGGGCTTTGAACTCAGGGTCGAACCTCGGCAGGACGCGGAAGGTTAGCGCCAGGCTCAGATGCTCTTCGTCGGCGGGGTCGCCGTTGTAGGACATGCAGAAGTCTTGCCAGGCGCGTGCGAGCCGTTCGGAGCGGGGCCCGTACCCGAAGCCGCGCGTAAAGCGCTCGGCGCTCGCCCGGGCCGTCGGGCGCAGGGCGATGTAGCGCCTGAGCACCTCGGCGCCTGTGAAATCACAGGCCAGCTCCTCCTTCTGAATCGGGTTGAGCGCCAGTTCGGCCGACTGACGCGCGACACGGCCCACGCTCTCGATGAGGCTTTGCAGCCTCCCGCCGCGCGCCGCGACGTGGGTCAGTTCGTGCCCCAGCAGGAGCACGGCTTCGTCGTCCGAAGTCAGGTAGGCCGCGTAGCCGGGGCCGACGCGGATGGTGGACAGATCGTCTTCCGAGACCGCCGCGGAGTAGTCTAGGCTCGGGTCGATCACGACCCGGCGCACCGAGGCGATCAGACGCCCCTCACGGGAGAGCCCGGAGGGCTTCAGGCGGCCGAGCGCTTGGAGTGTGAGTCTCTTGCCCAGCGGCAGCAGCCGCCGGACGTTATCTACCCCCAGGTGAATCTTCCGCGGGTCTATCACCTCGCGCCCCGGCGGGCCTTTGAAGACGGCGCCCCGCCCCTTCTCGTCCAATTTCGTCAGCGCGTCGAGCGCGAGCGTTTCGAGTTCCGCGTCCGAGAGGCGTTCGAGGTCGAACCGTGGCGAATCAGACTTCGGGTCGAGCGGCGCGCCCGTCAGCCGCTTGAGCGGGGCCGCGACCAGCAGCGCCGCGAGCAGCCCGGCCGTCAGCCCCGGCAGCAGCGCGAACCTCCTCATGACTTTTGCCCAAGACACCGGGAACACCTTCTCCCACCTCACGCGGCCATGAGCGAGTTCTTAATCGCGTACTGGATCAGTTCGGCGCTGCTCTTGACGTGGAGGTGCTCCATCATCGTGTACTTGTGGAAGGCCACCGTGCGCGGGGAGACGTTGAGCAGGAAGGCGGCCTCCTTCATCGAGCGCCCCTCGGCGAGCAGTTGCAGCACCTCCTTCTGGCGCAACGTCAGTTGGTGCGGCTCCTTCATATGTTTGAAGTTCTGGATGAACGAGCCGAGCATGTCGCCCGTCATGAGCGGCGTCACGTAGGAGCCCCCGCACGCGACCTCGCGCAACGCCCGCACGAGTTCCGACGCGGCGGAGTTCTTGACCAGGTAGCCGGAGGCGCCCAGCCGGAACGCCTCGGCGGCCACGTCCGGGTCGTGGTTCATCGTGAGGTAGATCAGCTTCACCCGCGGCATCGCCTGCTTGAGCCGCTGGCCCGCGAGGAGCCCGTTCATGTTCGGCATGCCGATATCGAGGACGATCACGTTCGGTTCGAGGGCCGCCGCCCCCTCGACGAGCGTGAGCCCGTCGGCGAAGATGCCCACGACCTCGAACTCGGGTTCGAGCATCTTCTTCAGGGCTTCCAACATCAAGGTATGATCGTCCGCCAAGATGACGCGTGCGCGCTTCATAACCCCTCCATTCCGTCCTTCAAGTCTCTAAAACTTGTCAGCAGTAAGGTCAACCCCCTGATCCGTCTCCGCCTCTCCCTTGAGCGGCACCGACATCTCGACCCGCGTCCCCCGCGCAGGCCGCGAGTAGATTTGCAGCCTGCCCCCGACGAGACGCAGCCGCTCCCTCATGCTGGTGAAGCCGAGCCCCCTCTCCAGCGCGCCCGACGCGGTGTCGAACCCGCAGCCGTCGTCGCAGACGGAGAGGCGGATGCGCCCTTCGGCCCCCTCAAGCACGACCTGCGCCCTGCGCGCGCCGCTGTGCTTGACGCAGTTGCGTAGCGACTCCTGCGCGATACGAAAGAGGCACAGCCGCACGTCCTTCGCGACGTGCGTCGGCATGCCCGTCTGACGAAATTCGACCTTGAGCTTGCAGCTCCCCGAGAGTTCGTCGCACAGGCTCTCGACCGCCGCCGCCAGTCCCAGATGATCCAGCTTTGACGGATGGAGCCTGTATGAGAGCCGATGAATCTCGGCGGAGATTTCCTGCGCCTTCGTTTGCAGGCTGTGGACGAGGGGGCGGATATTGCGCGGCTTTTGCACCCTCTGCGAGAGCTGCTCCAGCTCGATTGAGAGCAGTGCCATCCTCTGGTTCAGGTCGTCGTGGAGTTCGCGGGCGATCCGCTTCCGCTCCTCCTCCTGCGCGTTGATCAGCCGGCCGCTCAGGCTGACGAGCGCCTCCTCCGTCCGCTTGCGCTCGGTGATGTCGATCAGGAAGCCGCGGATGATGGCGGGCGGCCCGCCCCGGCGGATGACGCTGACGATGTCTTGCAGCCAGATCGTCCGGCCGTCCCCGGCTATCATCCTGTATTCGAGCTCGTAGCTATCCTGCTCTTTCGCCTGGTTCAGACGCTCCGCGGCTGCGCGCATCAAGTCGTCCGGGTGGACGTGGGAGGCCCAGAAACCGGGCTCGTACCAACGCTCGGCCGGATAGCCGAGTATCCTGACGGCCTGCTCGCCCACGTAAGTGAACCGCCCGCTTTCGGCGTCGGCCTCCCAGGGGAGGATGTTCGTGATCTCCAGAAGGAGCCGCAGCCGCTCCTCGTGCTTTCCCTCCGACTCGCTTGTCCGGTGGTTGAAGGCTGTCTCTTCGTTCGTGACGAGAAGACGGAGCGAGCGGGGCTCGGTACGTTCTTGTAGGAGAGTTTTCGCCATGGGGGTTTGGCTCTTTTCTGTGTCCTGTCCCGGCCGGAGCCCTTCCGAAGGCTCACGCCAAGTCACATGGTCTGTCTACGACGGTTCTGTTATTGCGTCGTCGTCTTCAAGGGCATCGGGGCCTACCCCGGGGCTCAATCATTCGCCCCGCCGGTCTGAATCAAAGGGTGTAATAACCCATGTTGACCCTCCTCATCGCTTCGCCGCTGGTGATATGAGACAGCAGTTTGAAGTCGAGGTGCGAGATGTCGCACAGGAGGCTGATGGAGCCGAGCAGGACGGCGAGGCTGTTCGAGTACAGGTGATTGTTCCAGGCGTCCGGGGTCTCCCACTCGCTGATCAGGACGAACGTGTTCGCGCCGTCCGTCTCCTCGTAGAAGCCGTAGTTCAGACAACCCCTCTCCCGCTTGACGGGGTCGAGCAGGGACGAGATCGTTTGGCACAGCTCCTTCCGTTTCTCCGGTCGCACGGTGATCTTGGTTAGGTTGATGATCGCCTCCGCTTCGCCAGTGCTTAGCATCTTCCCCTCCCTTTCATCCACGTCGGAAGCCCCCGATTCTATTAAGTGATTGTTTTGGCACCCGGGCGGTAACTCTGCCGGTGCCGCGCGAGAAAAATTTGACGTGGGCGTGTTGTGCAAACGGCGTGCACAAGGAGTGAGTGACTGTGACGAATCTCGTATAAGCGGCGTGCTGGCTGACAGATAGGCCGTGTCACTTCTGGCGATGACTAAACCCGCCGCGCGGGCGCGAACCCGTGGGATTCCGAGGAACCCTCGGTATTCAACGGCCGAAGGCGGAATGCGTTAACGCCGAGGGACACCCGCGACACCCGCCCCTCTCGCGGCCTGTCAAAATTGACAGTTACGTCTCCCCTTTGGGTCGCGGTAAAGTCTTCGCCAGTGAGGACTCCAATCAGTGGGCTCGGGAGTCTGTGGCGCTTTGCTCGGTCTGAACCGATGAGGGCCGGCTGGGGGATTGCCGCCGCCTTGGAGAAAGGGCATGTGACTGTGCTGGACGGTCACATGCCCCTTTTTTTGTATGGTGGGTGGCGGCCTACGTGGAGACTATGTGTGGCTTCTGGACTTTCAGCTTAGCCATCCGGGTGCGGAGGGTGCTCGGGTGGAGCCCTAAAATCCTGGCGGCCCCGTCCCGCCCCTCGATCCGCCAGCCCGTGCCGTCGAGGACGGTGATGATGTACTCCCGCTCCATCTCTTCGAGGGTCTTATTCGGCGCCGAAGGCGTCTCGGCGCGTAACGACTCGGCGAGGTTGGAGATTTGCAGAAGCGGGCCGCCGTTGTTGATGACGGCGCGCTCTATCACGTTGGCGAGTTCCCTCACGTTCCCCGGCCACGGGTAGTTGCGCAGCGCGTGGAGCGTCGCGGGCGTGACCGACGTGATCTTCTTACCCATCTTCCGAGAGAAGCTGCCCGCGAAGTGTTCGACCAGGAGCGGGATGTCTTCCGCGCGCTGGCGCAGGGGCGGCATGGTGATGGGGAAGACGTTGAGGCGGTAGAATAGGTCTTCGCGGAACGCGCCCGCCTGTACCTCCTTCCACAGATCCCGGTTCGTCGCCGCGATGATGCGCGCGTCCACCTTGATCGTCCGCGTGCTGCCGAGGCGCTCGAACTCGCCTTCTTGAATGACCCTGAGCAGCTTCGCCTGCAACTCCAGAGGCAGCTCGCCGATCTCATCGAGGAAGATGGTGGCCCCGTCGGCCAACTCGAACCGTCCCGCCTTCCGGCCGGCGGCGCCCGTGAAAGCTCCCCGCTCGTGGCCGAACAGCTCGCTCTCGATGAGGCCGGGCGAGAGCGCCGCGCAGTTGACCTTCACCAGCGGGCGTGCGCGCCGCGGGCTCTCGCCGTGGATGGCGCGCGCGACCAGCTCTTTGCCCGTCCCGGTCTCGCCCGTGATGAGCACCGTGGAGTCGGTCGGGGCCACCTGTTCGATCTTGTGCAGGACGTACTTGATGGCGTCGCTGCCGCCGATGATCTCGCTGAAGTTGTGCTCCAGTTTGATCTCCTCCCTGAGGTAGATGTTCTCCTCCTGGAGTTGGTTCTTTAGCCGGTTCACCTCTTCCACCATGCTCCGCAAAGCCTCTTCCGACTCCTTGCGGTCGTGGATGTCCACGGAGGAGCCGATGTAGCCGAGGAACTCGCCCGCGGAGGAGAAGCGCGGCGTCCCGGTGGAGAGCACCCAGCGATACGAGCCGTCGGCGCGCCTCAGCCTGTACTCCATCCTGAAGGGCTCCCGGCGGTCGAAGCTCGAAGTGTAGACTTCGATGCATCGCGCGTAGTCTTCCGGGTGGAGGCTTGCGGCCCAGCCGTCGCCGAGTTCCTCCTCCATGCTCCGCCCCGTGAAGGCGAGCCACTGCTTGTTGAAGTAGGTGCGGAGCTTGTCCGTGCCCGCGATCCAGATCAGCACCGGGGCGGTATCGGCCATGTTCCGGAACCGCTCTTCGCTCTGGCGCAGCGCCTCCTCCGCGGCCTTGCGCTCGGTGATGTCGTGCGTGAGCAGGAGGGCCATAACCTGTTCGCCCCGCTCGTCGCGCACGGGCTCTGCGCTGTAGCTGAAGAACCATTCCCGCCCGATGTCCTTGCGCCTGACACGCAGCTCCCAGTTAGCTACCGATTCGCCCCTCAGCACTTTCGACAGGGGCCATTCCTCGTAGGGAATGGGCCGCCCGTCGGGGTCGAAGAGCTCGTATTGCGGGGCGAACTCGTCGATGCTCAACCTCATCTCTTCGGCACTCTCGTACCCATGGATTCTGCCGTTGGCCTCGTTGACGAGCAGGACGTTGCCCGCCATGTCGGTGACTATTATCCCGTCGGCGACCGTCTGGAAGACGGACTCAAGCTGCGCCCGGTCTCGCTCGGACGCCGCCATCGCGTTGCGCACGGCCATTTCGGCCCGCTTGCGCTCGGTGATGTCGCGGATGATGCTCAGGATGTCATCGCCGCTGCGGACGATGCGCGCCTCGTACCAGCGCTGCTCCCCGCCTATGTTCAAGTCGTACTCGACGACGTGCGGGTCGCCCGTCTCTTCCACGAGCGAGAAGCGTTCGAGCAACATCTCCGCCAGCTCCGGCGGCAGCACGTCGCGGATGTTCTTCCCGATGAACTGCTCGGGCGGGAGGAACAGGTCTTTCACGTCTCTGGCGTGGTAGTCGAGGTAGACGCCGTCGCGGGTCTGGAGAAACATCAGGTCGGGGATGGCCCGCAGGGTGGCGAGGTTCCGCTCCTCGCTCTGCCTCTGCGCGACTTCCGCCAGTTTCTTCTCCGTGATGTCTATCGACACGCCGCGGAGGCCGACGACCTTTCCGGCCTCGTCAACCATGGGGCTCATGTGGCATTCGACCCACACCACACGGCCGTCCTTCGCCCGCCAGCGATGTTGCACGACGGACTCCTTGCCAGACCGCATGACCTCTTCGCTGGCCCGCGTCACCTTCTCGCGGTCTTCTCTGGGCGCGAGCCTGTACCCGAGGCCGGGCGGGGCGGACAGCCACTCCTCCGAGGTGTAGCCCAACATCTTCCCGACGTAGTCGCTGATGAAGGTCGTCCTCCGCGTGTCTGTGTTCGGGTCGATCAGCGTCTCCCAGACGATGCCGGGGACGTTCGAGACCGTCTCGTTCAGGCGTCGGTGTTCGGCCCCGACCTGAGCGGTGAGGCGCTCGCGTTCGCGCTCGGACTGTCTCCGCCGCCTCTGGACGATCAACAGATAGGCAATCAGCAGGGCCTCGATGAGGCAGGCCGCGATGACGCCGACGATGTACCACTTATAAAGTTCCCAGAACGAGAACTCTTTGAACTTGACGACGCTGCCGGGTGGGAGCTTTTCTTCGCTGATTCCCCAACGCTTGAGTTCGCGCCAGTCGAACGTCGTCACGTTGGGCGCCGTCTGCGAAGGGATGTCTTCCGGCTTCTCGCCGTTCAGGATGCGCAGGCAGACCTCGCCGACCCTTTGGCCGATTCCTTCGGTGTCCATCAGGCTCCCGCCGACGATGCCTACACCCATGTAGCTGGCCGCGTTCCCATAGATGGGCGCGGCCGAAGTGGGGGCGACCACGGACAGTGCCTCGGCACCGGGATACTTGTTGCCAAGTCTATCGGTGTAGAAGGTCAGATAGTAGACGATGCTGTCTCTCGGCAGGGCCGCCAGCCGAGACTGAAGTTCCGCGAGACTCAGATCGGAGAGGTAGACGAACTCGGCCCGGCCTTCGTACCTGCTGAACTCGGCCCGGGCTTTCTCGCTGAGCGTATATCCCTCGGGTGAGTTGCCGGCAACCACCACGACTCTCCGCGCCTCGGGGTGCAGGGCGAAGGCGATGTCCAGCGTCTGGCTCAAACCCACATCGGCCCAGACCCCTGTGACGTGCGGCCCCGCGTCTCGATACGTCGCCTCGCGCTCCTCCTCAAAGTCATAGAAGACTTTGGGCACGTCGGCGAAGAGGTCGGGGTTGTTCTTCAGCAGGATTCGCAGGCGGGGG
This sequence comes from Pyrinomonadaceae bacterium, assembly GCA_045807845.1. Classification (GTDB taxonomy): domain Bacteria; phylum Acidobacteriota; class Blastocatellia; order Pyrinomonadales; family Pyrinomonadaceae; genus QHXN01. Next base: position 9,289 of record JBJMGQ010000102.1, read on the forward strand.
GCCGCCCCCGAGAAGATCACGTCGATCTTCTTCCCCCCGTACTTCCGCTTGAGGTAGGCAGCCAGCTCCGCGTCGTCGCTCGGGGAGTCCGGGGTCTTTATCAAGCCTTCCTGAAGCTCGTAGAGCAACTCGACGCGCTCCGCCGACCCGTCCCGAACAATCGAGCGCACGCGCTGGGTGATGGTCGAGAAGCCCGGATGATTGGGGTCGGTTCCGCTGATAATTAGAACCTTCCTGGTCTCCGACTGGGCCGACGCGCTGAGGGTGAAAAGGAGCGGGGCGGCGAACAGCAGGAGAAGAGAGACCGCCCGCGCGAGCGGCGAGCGGCGGGCGCCGTCCCCGCCGCGGAAGGCGATTGTAGCCCGGTCATGGGTCGGGAGAGTCATGGCCGCCGAATTCATCTCGGTGCGAGGAGCCGACCGAATCTAATCTTTCAAACGGTGCGGGCCGGGGGCAGTTCCGGCCCGCATGAATTCAAAGGGGCCTAGAATGCGAGGCTCATCGCGACCTGAACTTGTCGCGAGGAACCGGATTCGCCTGTGGGGAAGCGAGTGTTCGTGATTCTTCCGAACAGAGGGCTCCCGGCAACATTGCCGGGCTGGCCGAAGTTCGCGTGGTTGAAAAGGTCGAAGACTTCGGCCCGCAGTTGGAGACGGAGCGACTCGCCGAAGTTCGTGAACTTGATGACTGAGAAGTCCGTGTTATGGAACGCGGGGCCGACGATGACGTTTCGGCCGAGGCTCCCGAGACGCGCGACGGAGGTAAACGCCGAAGTGTCGAACCATGCGTCCACGCGCCCCGGCACGGGGACGGGGCCGTTCACGTCGGGCCTGAGCGTGCCCGCCACGCCGTTGACCGTACTGTTCGTCGTGACGATGTTGACCGGGTTTCCGCTCTGCGACTGCACGATGACGGCGAGCCGCCAGCCCTCCACCAACTGACTACCGCGAAACGGCAACTCGTAGATCGCGCTGACGACGAAGCGCAGGCGCGCGTCGAAGTCCGAAGGCCCGCGGCTCCCGTCGAGGTCGTAGCTGTCCTGTGCCACGATGCCCTGCGAGCTGAACGAGTTGTAGTCCAGCGACTTCGACCAGGTGTACGAGGCATCGAACTGCAAGCCGCGCGCGAGCCGCCGCTCGGCCGTCACCCAGAGGGCGTTGTAGCTCGAAGCGCCGGAGCTTTCGGTCTGAGTGATGTTGCCCAGGGCCGTGCCCGGCAGGACGGGGCTGGAGGCGGAGAGCGCCGGGAAGGGCCGCGCGCCCCCCGCGGGCTGGTTGATGTTGCGCCGGGTGATGAGGTGCGTGCCCTTCGAGCCCACGTAGGCGACCATCAGCGTGAAGGGCGAGAGCTGATGCTGCACGTTCAGATTCCACGACTGTGTGTAGGCGTTGTCGAAGTCGTGGTCAACCGTCTGCGGGGCGAGGCCGGCGGGGCGTGCCACGTCGAGCGCGTTGTCGAGACGGACGGCACCGTTGAAGGTCAGCGGGATAGCCAGCGGCGGGTTCCCGGCGGTTTGGAGCACGACGCTCGTCATCGGCTGGTCAACATAAATCCCGTAGCCGCCGCGCAGCACCGTCCTGTCGTTCCCGAAAGGCGTCCAGGCGAAGCCGACGCGCGGCTGGAAGTTCAGGTTGTTCTCGTGGTAGATGGCGCCGAGGTCTGTCCCGACGCGCAAGAGCGAGGCGCTCGCCGGGTCGAAGACGATGAACCGGTCGTAACGCTCGCTCGGCGTCATGTTCCACTCGTAGCGCAGGCCGAGTTCGAGCGTCAGGCCGGGCCGCAGTTTGTAGTTGTCCTGCGCGAAGAGGTTGAGCGCGCCCTGCGCGATGCTGCTCGACTGGTTGCCCAGCGTCACGCTGAAGGAGTTCGCCGTGCCGGCGATGAAGGACGCGACGCTCGGGAAGTTGAAAGAGCCGGTCGCCCGGCGGAAGTTGTTGTTGAGAAACTGCCTGTACTCCCCGCCGAGCTTGAGCGAGTGTGGGCCGCGGAGCCAGTGCAGCGTGTCGCCCGCGACGTAGGTCGTGTCGCCGCGACCCGACGGCTGGGCGGCCGGCCCGCCGAAGTTGAGGGCGCCGCCCGCGACGTTGACCTGCGGCAGGCCGATGGGGTCGTCGATGCCGTTGAGGATGCCGAACTCCGCCGGGTTGAGCCGCGCGTTCGGCGTGCTGCTCGAAGAGAAACGGTTGAAGCCGACGCGCGCCTCGTTGACGACCGCGGCGCTGAAGGTGTGTATCTGGTTCAGCGTGAGAATCTGTCGCAGCGCGCGGCTGGTGCTGCCGAAGCCGGGGATGGTGTTGCCCGTGCGGCTGGGTTCCCGCGTCTCCGCGTCCTGCGCGGCGTAGTAACCGTGCAGGGTGTCCCGCTCGCTCAGGATGTAGTTGATGTCCGCCGTCCACAGATCGACGTTGACCGGCGCCGTGGCCGTGCCGACGAAACGCGGCGTGCCCGACGAGTCCACGAAGTTCGCCCGCGGGATGAGCGCGACCAGCTTCGCGACGACCGGGCTCGTCACGGACGCGCGCTGTGCGTCGCTCAGGACGACGCTGTTGAGGGCGAGCCCCTGACGCTGGCGCAGGCCATCGTAAGAGAAGAAGAAGAAGACCTTCTCCTTAACGACGGGGCCGCCGATGTTGCCGCCGAACTGGTTGCGCTTGAAGGGCGCGGGGTGTGCCGAGTTGAACTCGAAGAAGTTTCGCGCGTCGAGCGCGTCGTTGCGCAAGAACTCGAACAGCTCGCCGTGGAATTCGCCCGTGCCGGAGCGCGTGGCGATGTTGGCGATGGCGCCGGAGCTTTCGCCGTACTGCGCGCTGAAGGTCGAGTTATCAACTTTGAACTCCCGTATCGTATTGATCGGCAGTTGGAAGCTGACCGAGCTGAACGTCAGGTTGTTGAGGGTGATGCCGTTGACCAGGTAGTTAACGGTCTCCTCGCGGTTGCCGGCGGTGTTGAATGCGAGGGAGCCCAGGCCCCGCGCGGGCGACGCCGAGAAGGCGTTCTGCGGCGGCGTGACCGACCCCGGCACGCGCAGCCCGAGGTCTAAGAAGTAGCGCCCGTTGAGGGGCGTCTCCTGCACCGCGCGTTGATCGACCACACGGCCGACTGCCATCGTCGATAGCTCGGTCAGTTCCCGGTCGGCCGTCACGGTTACCGCCTGCGAGACATCACCCACCTGGAGTTGAAAATAGAGCGTGAAACTCTTCCCCACCTCAAGCGCCGCGCTCTCGACGATCTGCGTCTTGAAACCGGGGAGCCTTGCCTCGACCCTGTAGACGCCGACCGCGAGGGCCGCCATCTGAAATCTTCCCGCCTCATCCGTAACGGCCGTGCGCCTGAAACTCAGCTCGCGGCTGACCGCCGTGACCTCGACCCCGCGCACGACCGCACCATCCTGATCGGATACCTGCCCCTCGATGGACGCGGTGGATTGAGCGTGGACGGTTGAGTAAAGGCAGCTTGTCGTTAACAGCAGGATCGGCAAGACGGACAGGGGCGCTCGCCCGCGGCGGCGCCGCTCGCTCTGCTTAAAAAGGGGGTTAGGCGTTCTCATCGCTCCACTCCTATGGCCGGAAAAATCTCGGCTCCCTCGACAACGCGGAGTAAGAGGGCGAGTAACACCTATCGGGGAGAGAGTCGGGAACTCATATTAAGGTGAAAACAACTTCTTTGATTAGATTAAATCTACCACTATGTGTGCAATCGCACAATGCATATTTTAGCCCTCTGTAACTGAAGCTATCAGCTCATTTATCCACCGGCGCAGTCTATGTGACCGGCTGATTGACGCGCGGCCACTCAGATACCGGTAACAGCAGAGCCTCTCCTAGAACGCCTCGCCCACCCCAATCGACAGCGTCCGACCTTCCCGGCCGAAGGCGTAGTCGATGCGGTAGTTGATATGGTTCTTCTTGTCGAGCGTGAAGCGCAGCCCCGCGCCCGCGCCCGGCAACAGGCCGTCCATGCGGAGGTCTCCCCACTTGCGGGCGACCCCGCCGACGCCGCCGAACGCCACGAACCCGAGGCGCTTCCGCCAGTCGAGCCTGTACTCGGCCTGCGTGGCGAACATGCGGCGGTTCTGAAACTCGCCCGTCGTGTAGCCGCGCACGTCGTTGTTCATGCCGAAGAGGCAGAGGTCGTAGAAGGGGACGCTGCCGTTGGCCGAGCAGGCCATCGCCCTGTAGGCTAAGACCTGTCGTTTGGCGACCTCCCGATACCCGTTATAGCCGACCTTGTAGACCTGATATTCCCGACGGCTCCCCCACACCTGATCGAAGAAGTCGGCCGTGAAGTCGAACAGGTTACCCTTCAGCGGATAGAAGGTGCTGTCGCGGCTGTCTTGCTGGAGGTGGAAGCCGAGCGCCGCCGAGTTCGACTTGAGGTCGATGGCGGGGACATCGAAGCCGCCGGGCGGTCGCTCGCCGTCGATGCTCGCCGACAGGCGGCGGAACTGGTAGCGCGGGCCGACGAAGACGTTGTGCCCCACGTTGCGCATAAATTCGCCGAAGAAGATTTTGCCCCCCATGCTGAGGGGAACCACGACGGCGGGTCTGCCCGGCAGACGGCCGATGCCGAAGAAATCGAGGTTGGCGTTCCCCGACAAGGCCGCGAAGGTCGTCTGGTACTTGTTCTCTTTCAGATAGAGCTTGGTGGCCAGAGCCAGACCGCGCGTGCCGTTGTTCGTGCGGATGCCGGCGAGCCCGACGTACGAAGGGGGCGAGATGTCGTCATCCTTATCGAACTTGAAGACGTAACCGACGATCATGATCAGGCCGGAGCCGAACGCGGGGCTGGAGATGGGGATGGGCGCGATGACAAACGAGCCGCGCTTCTCGTCCTTCTGTTTCTCCTTGTCATCTTGCTGCGGGGTCGGGGTGGCCACGGGGCTGCCGTCGGGCTGGCCCGTCGGGACAGTTTTTTCAACGACGGCGCCCTCCTCTGTAGCTGGTGTCGGGCTGGGGCTCTGGCTAAAGGCGTGTGAGCTGCCCGCGGTGATGGAGGTTGCCACGAGGAGAAAAGACGCGAGCGAACGGCGAACGGCGGCGGTCGTCGGCAGCCCCGAACCCGTCTCGCCGAAGCTTCCTTTATCGGAGCCCAAGTAACTCATCCCCTCACCCCTTTTCTTCAATGACCCGACTGAAACGTAAGCCGCAGACGTTAGCGGAGTGTCACCCTACCGTCCACCCCCACCAACGTCTGCGGCCACGGCGCCCCCCGAAGTCGCCACGCCACTAGGGCAACCCATGAAAGGAAGGCGCTACCAGAGCCGGCGGTGAACCCCTTGTATGACGCCGGCCGTGGATTCTATTCTTCTCAAGCGGCACATGCCGACGCGTCGTCGGCCGCCGCACGCGTCTTTGGTTAACGTCTGCGACCGCCGCCCCCGCGGCCACCGCCCCCTCTGCTGAAGCCGCCCCCGCCTCTGCTGAAGCCGCCCCCGCGATAACTACCGGCGTTGCTCCCGCCGCGGTTGCGGTACGCGCCGTAGTCGCTCGTGCGTCGTGCTCCCTCGGCGCGGTTGGCCCGGTCGCGCTCAAGCGTGCCCCTCGTCGAGCGATCCGACTGACCCGGCCTGTCGCCCACACGGTCGCCTCGCGCGAAGTCCCTGTCCCTCTGCTGGCTACCTTCGTTAAAACTGTCGCGCAGAGACTTGTCGGGCTTCTGGACGTTATTCCAGCTCCCGTTATCCCACTTACTCCACTTCCCGCTGTCGTCACGGCGGTAGACGTTGCCGTCCCTGCCGGCGTAGACGTTATCGCCGCGGCGGCCGATGCCGCCGCTCCCGCCTTCGCCACTGCGTCTAATCATTCCGCCCTGCTCCCCGCGCGTGGCCCGCGTGGTGTTGCCGTTCGCGTTGTTAGTGAACCGACGGGTCTGCGCCCACTGGTCGCCGCGCTGGACGTTGGTCGAGCCCCAGCTCCCGTAGACGCCCGAGCCCTGACGCGTCGAGGCGTACGTGCCCGTGCGCGGGTTGTATGCCTGCGCCCCGCCCACCGCCCCGTTCGGCCCGTAGGCGAAAGCCCCACGCGCGTAGGTGCCGGTCGTCGGGTTGTACCGGGCCCCGAACCCCGCGCCGCCGTACGGGCCGTAGATTCTCCCGGCGGCCCCGTAAGCGCCCGTGTAAGGGTTGTACCAGGAGCCGTAACCGTAGGTGCGCCCGTAGGGGTAATAGACAGGATAGTAGCCGCCGTACCCGTAGTAGGGCGGGTAGTACCAGCCCGTGCCCCAGACGGTGCAGCCCCACGCGACCATCATCCCCGTGTAGCCCGCGTAGGCCGAGTACGTGACCCACTCGTCGTCGTCTTTATCGTCCTGCTCGACCGTCACATAGGTGACGTTATGCGCGGGGGAGTCGGCGGGTATCTTGTAAACCTCTTCGGGGACATTGGCGGCGAGCACCCACGGCCCCTTCGGGCTGGCGGCCTCGAACCAGACGCCCTGAAAACACATGTAGTAGGCGTCGCCGACCTTGATGATGTCCTTGTCGGTGTTGACGGCGCGCTGGAGCCGCGTGCCCGAGATGGGCGCGTACTGCGGGTCGCCCTCATAGACCACGTCGGGCGCCGTGACCTCGTTCCGGTTGACGCGCGCGGTCTGCGGCACCTGCGCCAGCAGGACGGCCTCCGCCGCCTGCTGCGTCCCCGGCACGGACGCGAGCACGCGCGAGCGCGGGTGCTCAAGGGAGATCTTCTTGAAGTCCTCGGGAAGACTCGGCGTGGCGAACGTCCAAGCGCTGCCGCTCAAGTCCGGCGCGCTGAACCAGCGGCCCGCGACAAGGTAGTAGAACGCGCCGGTCTCGCCCAGACGGAACAGGTCGCTCTCGGTGTTGCTCACCCAGAGCAGGCCAGTCCCCTCAACGGGGACATACTTCGGCGCCCCGTCGGTCAGGATCAGTTCCGCCGGCTCAGAGCTGAAGTAGACCATCGGCACGTGTGCGAGGGCCTTGCCCGGCAGGCTGGCTTTAACGTCCTTCCAGTTGTCGTCGTCCGGCAGCTTCGCGAAGCTGTCGGGCAGCGTGCCCGCGGGGCCCCACTGCCCCGGGATGCTGGAAGCTTTGAGCCACGCGTCGCCGTCGCGCAGGTAGTAGGTGTTGGTCGGCCCGTGCAGGAAGAGATCCCAGTTGGTGTTGACGGCGAACTTCAGGTCGTTCTCCTTGATGGGGCTCCAGATGGGGTAGCCGTCCACGTTAAGGAGGAGCGCGGGCGTCCTGCTCGAAAATATCTTGGGCGGGTCGCCTCTGATGCCCGGGACGTTCTTCGGGATGATCCGGCTCTTGTCCACCTGCGCCAGCACGCGGTCGAGCGCGATGAAGCGGTCTTCGGGCGGGATGGTCTTGTCGATCTCGTTGATTAACTCCTGGGTCTGCTCCTTCGCGAGCGTCGGGAAGTTGGTCTCCGTGATCTTGAGCGTGGAGAACTTGACCAGCCGCTCGGCCGTCGAGACCTCCGTGTCGGCCTCGACCTTGAGGGTGCCCAGCTCCGGCTTCTTCGCGCCGGCTGGCAGGTACGAGGCCGCGGTGTAGGCGACCATGTGTCGCTGGTTCTCCCAGCTCGCGACCTGCGGCTGGTAGAGCACCAACTGCGTGCCGCCCGCCGTCTTGTAGCCGCGCGGCCAGCCCCTGTCGCCCGCCGCCACGTCCGAACTCGGGCCGCCCGTCGCCGGCTGCTGCGCCGAGGCGGTGTGGAGTGAGACTGGCGGCAGGCTAATCAGAAAGGTAAGTATGAGCGCAGTGTTGAGCCGCTTCATGGTCGTCCTCGCTTCCCTTCAAGCGATATCGAGCAAGTCCGGGGCGCGCCGCCGCGCACGGGTTTCGTTCGGGGGCGATTGTATGTACTGCCTCTTCGGGCGGGTAACTGTCACTTTTAACAGGCGGCGGTGAGGCGAGAGGATTCGAACACGGAGACGCAGTTCAGACGATTTGAAATTTCGAATTTGAAACTTTAAATTTTTGCGGCCGGGTACTGCTTGAACATCTTCTCGACGGACTTCCTAACCTTCTTCTCGGCCTTCCGGGCCTCCTCCTGCATCGCCTCAAGGGCGCTTCGATTGCCGCGGCTCTTCTTGTCGAGCATGGTGCTGGCCGTCCCGCGCCAGAGCAGTTCTTTGCCCGAGCCGTCGGAGAGGCACACGACGAGCGTTCCCTCCTGCACGTCCCAGGTCTGGCTCCTGACGCTGATGCCGCTCCTGATCTGGCCGGCCCAGTCCCCCGTGGTTGACCAGCGGGAGGTGGCGACGTACACGTCCATGTCGGAGGCGACGAAGTAAAGGACGCTGAGGTCGCCGCGCTCCTCGACGCGCCGCAGACCCTTCGCCGCCAACTGCCCCTCAATGTTCGACCTGATCTGCTCGTCGATGAGCGGGTTCTTCGCCGGGACGCCGCTCGCCCACGAGTAGGTCTTGAACTGCGAGAAGTCTCGACCCCTGTCGGAGTCTACCGATACGTCCTGCGCGCGCACGGCGGCGCCCGCGAGGAGAAGGAAGCACAATAGAGCCGGCTTGAACTTCATCACCGCACCTCCACGTCGGAGTCTATGGGCGGTTCCCCGAACCGATAACTGTTACTTTTGACAGGGAGGGCGGGACGCCCTTAGTCGGGCCGGTCGATCAATCTGTTCAGAATCAGTTTGTAAGGGTCGGACGAGACGCTGGCGGGGCCGTAGAACGGCTTGTCGTTGATGATAATCATGAAGAGGACGACGGCCAGAAAGCCGCCCATGAGTGAGACGAGGACGGCGTGCAGCTTCAGGTCTTCGATCCGGTAGAGGTACGCGACCCCGACGCTGATGGCCGCGCCCACCCAGATGACCGCCCACATGACGAACGACAACCCGCTCTCGACGGCATCGATACGCAACCGGCGATTTTCGATCAGTTGGTTGTACGCCTTCAGGGTTTCGGCGTGCAGCGCGACTTGGCCCGGGGTGGCAGGCTCGAACGTGTAGAGCTTGAGCTGGAAGTCGTCCATGATGTGGGCCCCCCGATCCAGAGTTTGCCCCCGCCCCTTCTGCTGCGCCGGCCAAGCCTCCTCGACGACGAAGACCGTGTACTTACGAAGTTCGGCGCGCAACTCGTCCCGCAGTGGCCGGGGGTAGCCGCCCGCGTCACGGTACAGCGTCGCAATCGAGGTGGCCTCCTTCGAAGCCAGCTCCGAAGCGGTCGCGTGTGTGCTCCACACACCCGCCGCAATCAGACCGACCGTGATGCCGTAGAAGACGCCGATGGCCTGCACCGTCCCGCTGACCGCCTCGTTGATGTCGCCCTCGTAGCTGAGCCGGGGCACGACGAAGCGTCGCGCCAGAATCAGGCCGGCGAGCGAGACGGTTTCGATGAAGACCACCATCACGACGGCGGCCAGCACCGGCGGGATTTCATAAATCCAGAGAGGCACGAATCACCCCCAACGCAGTTGCCCCGCCCCTCGTCACGACTCGCCTCCGTTAGAGGAGGGGCGCACCGCCTCGACCCTCGCCGCCTCGACCCCCGTCGCCGCGGCGCGCCACCAGACGCGGCTGCCGCCGATCCCCTGTAGGTCGCTCATAGCGGCCAACGCCCGGTCGGCCACATCCGGGAAAGTCCGCATCGAGGAACACTCAAGCAGGTCAAGTTCCTTGCGCAACAGGGGCACGCGTATCTCGGGCAGCGTCTCGATCAGGTTTTCCAGCATGGCCCGCAGGCGCCGCATCACCTGTATGCTGTCGCGGCCGTACTGGCGGATTTCCGTGACGGCCAGACGGACGAAGTCTTCCCAGTTCGGCGTGCGGTGGACGAACCGCACGCGGCCGGACGCGTCGGCCACGTGCCCTTCGGCCAGGTAACGCCGGCCGACGAGGCGCAGCAGGTGATGAATCTGGTCAATCGCCAGCACGGCGGTGGTCGGGTCGTTGATGGCCGGCGAGAGGGCCTTCGACGCGATGTCCACAATGATGCGGAAGGCGAACATCGGATCCTGCTCAAGCGTCCGCTCATGGCCGAGCGCGACCGAGCCGCGCAGGGCTTCATCCGCAATCCTGTCGCCGCCCTCGTAGATGCGGAAGAGCGGGTCGCCGGCCGCGACGAAGTCGCCCACCTCCGGCACCAGCTCGATGAGACAGTTATACCGCCGGGCGCGCCACATCAGCCCCTTCATGTCGAACATCAGCAATGCGCCGTCCACCTCGTTGAGGATGACGCGCCGCGGCCCTTTCTCAAGAGCCTTGACCGGCTCGGGCGGCGCCGAATGCTGCTCGTCCAGCCAGTGCGGGTAGACCGCCGTGACCACCTCGCGACCCAGCAGCCCGACCGTACGCAGGGCCGAACTCGGCCGGAGCGACTTGCCCATCCCGTCCACGAAGACGAGTAACAGGGCCAGGTTCAACAGAAAGCCGTAGGCCACCACGTAACCGGTCAGCAGCGGCATGGGCTCGAACGCTTCGAGCCGCGCCAGCACGCCGACCGAGAGGGTGAAGGTGAAAGTGAAGAGCGCCAGCGCCATCTTCCTGAAGGGGTCGCGATACACGATGGCGATGATGCGCGGGGTCAACTGCGCGCTGGCGAGTTGCACGGCGACCAGCACCGCCGAACAGACCAGAGCTATCAGTGTGAACATGGACGAGGCCACCATGCTGATGACGAGCCGGGCCGTGTCGAGACTAACGTTCGTCGTCCAGCCGAAGTACTTCTCGATACTTAAAAGGAGTTTGACCAACACCAGCCCGGCGGGGATGCTCAAAGCCGGGAAGAGCCACATCGAGTTGCGCACGAAGAGCCGGATGCGGTAGCGCGTGAGCCAGCTCACTTGATGAATCATCCCTCGCCTCCGCTCAGCCCTTCGGTGCCCGGTAGCCTTTCTTGCGCGCAACCCCCCTCCCTCGTCCAGACAATCGCCATCAGGTAGTCGTGACCCGGCCGAAGTTTATTCGCGGCGGGAGCGGGCGGGTAACTGTCACTTTTAACAGCCCCGCGCTGAACTATTTGACAGTGTTAGCGGCGGGCGTCCGGGGACTATGTTTGAGACTCGTTCGGGGCGTCACACACGGAATCAACGAAGGCCCAGATGGACAGTCATCACATGGTTAAGGTTATCAAACGTGCTGAGCGCCGACGGCCGGGGCCGCCGACCGCTGAAAGCATGAGCCCGGAACTATCTCGGCGCGACACGGCGAGAGCGTTGGCGGCGAGGGTGAAGGAGTGGGTCAGCGAGGTCGAGCAGGCCCGCCCGGTGCGGCTACAGGAACTCAGGCGGCGACTCGGCTGGCCGGAACTCGGGGGTGACGGCCTGACGGTTCAGGCCGTGAGCGACCCCGTCAAGAGCGAGAGGTAATCGGCCGCGCGGGTTCGCCGTCGCCCGCAGGGTGAGGCATTCAGATGAGAGACGCACGACTGAGCAAGGGCCACCCGGCGGCGGCGTGGCTGTGTCTGGCCGTGCTGCTGCTTTTTTCAACCCCAGCGCCCGCCCACGCGCGCGCGAGCAATCCTTCATCGAACAAGTCCGACGCCGTTACCGATACGAGCGCGTGCGCCAACCTCAAGGAGCAGATACCCGGGCAGTACCGCGGAAGATATGAACGGTGGAAGGCGATGTTCCTTTCAGCCGACAGCGGGCGACAGTTGTGGCTCAGGTATGCCTGTAACCCGGCTTTCCGTCTGACGATTAGCGTCTCGGAGAGGATGGACAAAGGGGGAGGGACTAAGCTTGAGGATTATCAATGGGACGAAGGCAGGTTGACGGCTGCAACCATCATCCTCGGACACCGAATTGATAGAGGCTATCCTGACTCGGTCTACTACCCGGTGCTCAGCTCACTCTACTACTTGAGGGTCGGCTGGGACGCCGGGGAGCCGGATAATATTCTCGCGGCGGCCAAATTCGCCCACGAGTTCGGTCACGTCGATCAGGCGGCGAAGGCCGATCCCGCCCTCTTTCAATTACAGAATCAACTGTCGCAGGTCTACGCCCGGCGCTTTACGTCGAACGGGTATGACGCTAGCGACCCGGCCTTAGCAGACATGGCCGACCGGATGGGCGGAGAGCCGATGATACTCTCAGGTCAGCGCGAGTATTGGGCCGAGACCTACGCCCTCCGCTACCTCTTGTCCAGGCTCCGGCCCGGCAAGCGGCGCGTGCTGTTGAGGTCGGTTCGCAAAGCCTTGGCGTCGGAGTCCAGCGCCTACTACCTTCCCTCACGAACGGAGTGGCAGACCCTGGCCTCGTTCAACTGAGCGAGGCCAGTACAGCGAAGCCGGGCCGGCACTGACAAGTCAATATCCTCACTCATCCCTGCTCATTCCCGCGACGTTCCTTAAAGCCGGTGAATCGTCTTCACCGGTTACACCCCACTGCAAGCTGCTCTCGACACCGGCCGAGAGTTAAGGGGACTGCGGGCCGAACGGAACGCGTTGCGACAAGACAGAGAAACAGCCTCCTCCCAGCGGCGGACTTGCGGGAGGAGGCCGTTTCTTTTGGGGGAGACCCCTCACCCCGAATGATGCCGGTGGCCCCGGCCGTTAACGGGAGTCGGCGAAAGCCGCCGGCGCTCCGGGCCGGTCAGTGAAGCACGATCCCGATGCTCAGCCGCAGGTTGTCCTGTCGTGTGCCCGAGATGACGAAGGGCTGTCCCACCGTCTGGTGCGGCGTCGGGGCCACGACTATCCCGAGCTGCTGGTCGCCGCGGTTGATGATGTTCCAGTCGATCTGTCCCGCGCGCACGTCGATGCGATTGTTGAGCTTGATGTCGACGCCGCCGCCGAAGGCCATCGCGAAGCTGGTCTCGTTGGCGTGGAAGTCGTTGACGCCGAAGACCGAGGAGAGTTGCGGGCTGTCCACGTCCACCTTCTGGTGGGCGAAGCCGAACAGCGCGTGCGCGAAGGGCTTGAACCTCGGCCCGTTCGTCTCGTTGTTCTTGACCTGAATGCCGCCGAGGTAGTTTTGCAAGGTCGAGTCCACCGTGCCGCTGCCCGCCGGGCGAGCGAACTCGTCCTCGCGCAGGTGGAGCGAGTAGTCGAACTTGATGCCGACGTACTTGTGGATGTTGCGCGTGAGCGAGAGCTCGAAGCCGCGCAGGGTGTTGCGCCCGCCGAGCACTTCGTCCACGGCCGTGTTGTCGGTGTCGCCCCCGAGGTTATCGAATTGCAGGGCCGAATAGCCGCCGAAGAATTCCCACTTCTTGTACTCATTGGACTGCGCCAGCGCGGCGGGCGCGCAGACCAGAATGAGCGCCGCGAGCATCAATAGCCTTCTCATCAGAAACCCTCTCATCAGAAATCTCTCCTTTCGTCCGTGCGTGCGTTTTCCTCTCGGTGCACTGCCCGGACTATAAGAGGGCGGCCGGAAGCGGCATAACTGTCAAAAGTGACAGTTACGGCGGTGCCGCCGCGCCAGTAGATTCCGACCGTAAAGGCTGCCGCAAATGGCGGGAGGGGCGCAGATGAGAAGAACAATCGCCGCGGTCTTGGCGGCGCTGGCCGTCGGCGCTGCGGGCGCACGCCTTGAGCGCGCGGGCGCCGGCCCGCGGCAGGCGCCCGCGCGCGAGGCCCCGCTGCACAAGGGGGGCTACCTCAACTCTTACATCGCCCTGCTGAAGTCCGACCTCAAGTCGAGGAAGACCGACTTCATCAGAGAAGGTCTGCGCCTGAACGAGAAGGAGGCGGCCGCCTTCTGGCCGATCTACCAGAGTTACGACGCGGACTTGCAGAGGGTCGAGGAGACGCGCCTCCGGGTGATTCAGGACTACCTGGACAACTACGACCGGATGACCGACGACAGGGCGAAGGAGATCATCAAAAAGAAGCTCGCGCTGGAGGAGCGGCGCATCGAGTTGAAGAGGGACTACCTCAAGCGGCTCGAAAAGGTTCTGCCCGGAAAGAGGGTCGCGAGGTTCCTTCAGCTTGAGTACCGCTTCGGACTGATGTTGGATTTGAAGAACACTGCGGAAGTCCCACTCATCGAGTAGATACCTTCTACGGAGGCGCGGATGAAAGACGAGAGGCGTGGAAGGCCCGCGGCCAGACGAGTGACGATTCTGGCGTGCGCGCTCTGCTTCGCGGCGGCGCTCGCCTCCCCCGCGCGCGAGGCCGCGTCCGTCACGCGGCTCGCGCAGCCGATTCAGTTCCAGAGCCCGGCGGGGGCGGCCATCGACCCGAGCAGCGTTGACTTCGGCGAGCAGGTGATCGGGAGGTATGGCCGCGCGCAGAGGGTCGTCATCACGAACACGGGTGGTGCCCCGCTCCACGTCAACAGCGTGACCCTCGGCGGTGACGACGCCGAGAAGTACTCCGTCGTCAAAGACGCTTGTACGGGGGCCGAGGTCGTCCCCTACCGCGCCTGTGTCATCGACATCGCCTTCCTCCCCGCGGGCAAGGATGACTTCGACGCCGAGCTGACGCTCGTCAGCAACGCTCCCGAAAGTCCGCAGACGATCAAGCTCACGGGCGAGGGCATAAACTCCGCGATGGTGCCCCCGGGCGGCATCGGCAGGTGACACCCGACGCCGCGTTCCTCACTCGGCCGCCGAGTAGTTGCCGGGGAGTCTCACAGTCTCGGCGACAGCGTCGCTACTCACGCCCGACAGCTCGCGACCCTCCACGTGACTCTCGGCGGCGGCCGTCCAATTCATCAAGATTTGATGCCCGAGCGCCAACAACGTCGCGCCGACGAACATCCCCAGAATCCCGCCGCCCGCCATGCCGCCCAACGCGCCGAAAAGTATCACCGGCATCGGCGCGTCAACCCCGCGGCCGAGCATGAGCGGCTTCAAGACGTTGTCGGCCGCGCCGGTCAGCAGCAGGACTATCGTGTAGGCGAACGCCGAAGCGCCGCTGTAATCGCCGCTCGACCAGATGTAGACGACGGCCGGCAGCGTGATGACCAGCGCGGGCACCTGTGCGATGCCCAACACGAGCGCGATGAGCGCCAGCACGCCCGCGCCGGGGACGCCCGCGAGCAGCAGCGCCAATCCGACGAGAACCGCCTGTACGAAGGCGACGCCGACGACGCCCAGCGCGACGGCGCGAATGGTCGCCGTGGAGAGCCGGGCGAGCGCCTCGCCCCTCGCGCCGCCCGCGACGCGGCGGAAGAGCGCCCGGCTGCCGCGCGCGCCCGATTCGCCGTACGCCATGACGACGGCGGCGACGACGAAAGAGACCATGAACAACAGCAGGCCGCCGCCCACGCTCGCGACCGCCGAGAGCGCACTCCGAGCCAAGTCGCCGGCCTTCGGCTGCATGCCCTGCACGAACCCCGGCAAGTCTGCATGGGCCTTCGACCATGCGTCGTGGAGCTGCCTGCCGACTACCGGCCACCGCTCTACGCCCTCGCGCGGGGCGGGTATCGACAGCCTGTTCTCCTGCACGGCTCCGACGAAGTCCCTGACCGAGTCGGCAAATGAGTTCAAAAGCAACGCCGTGGGGATGACGACCAGCAGC